>NZ_FQYR01000003.1:740195-1110293 GCF_900141815.1 Rubritalea squalenifaciens DSM 18772 | reverse complement strand
ACGACGGTCTCGTGCTTTGGTGGAACCTGGATGAGAGCGCAGGGGCGAGCACCGTTCTCGATGATACTGGCAACAAGATGTCTGGTGCCGTGAACGGAGCCACTCTGAATGGAAGTGAAGGGAGCTTCGATGGCTCAAATGATAGTATCGATCTTCCGCTCGCTTCCGGCCCGATGGGTGCCTTCAGTGTATCCCTCTGGGTGAAGAACGGAGCCACCGGCCAGAACCAGTACGCATCCGTGTTCTGCAACCGTCACCCAAGTGGAGGAGATAGCTTCCAGATCGATATGGGAGACGGCTTCCGCTACAACGGTGGCACGAAGGCCAGCTTTGGTGCTGCTCCAGTGGGAACCTGGGTTCATCTTGTAGTGGCGAGTGATGGTACTGATACCAAGCTCTATTACAATGGTACTTTGGCGGCTACGTTGACAGGCATATCCAACGGCGTATTTGAAGGATTTTATCTTGGTGTGAACCGCAACGGTAACAAGCACTTCAATGGATCGGTGAAGGATGTACGCCTCTATGATCGAGAGGTGGATATCAGCGAGTTCTATCCAGCACCATAAGTGGGATAAAATTTGGTAACTGGTTAAACCCGCCTCACTCTGTGTGGGGCGGGTTTTTCTTTTAAGTCTCAGAGTTAAGGTCTCTCTGGGTACTGACCACTGACACAGATGATGTAGTAGCAGGTGAGGTAGGGCATCATGTTGGTGTGTGACTGACTGCCTCCAGTTGAGCCATTGGTGACCTCGACACTAGCGCTGACTCCGCCGAGTTGGGCATCTGGAGTAGATGAGCTATACAATTCTTCGCTAGGAGAATTCGCTAAGATGTGACCAGAGACCTCTGTTGTGCTTCCGTCATCATCAGCTACTCCCACAGAGGCAGTGACTTTGGCGGTTGCCTGGTGAGTGTGTGAAGGGATCTGAGATTCATTCAGGTACACTTCTTCTACGCCACCCCCATTGCCTCGCAATCTGGGACTGAGTCCAGGGCCTGTGCCTGGATGGATGTTTGTTCTGCCTCTGAAGTCTGGGAGCCCTACGCTGTTTACTCCGTCACCACCATAGGTTGTGCCAATGATGGAGTAGAGGGAGGCGTATTGATTGATCGGTAAGTCCTGACCATTACAGAATTCCCAATTCCTTGGTGCAAAGTTGCCAGCGAACATTCTGATTTCTCCTATATATCCTTCCATGATTAGATTTAATTTGTGTGTTTATTGATTAGCTAACATGATAGCTGATAGTTTCGCTAACAAAGCACGTGCCGTGTGTCTATGACTTTGGTTTGAATTGACTCTATTATTTTGTAATATGACAATTTATACATCCGTTTAAAAATGGGTTGTATCTCTCTATCTGTGGTTCACAGAGAGTGTTGTGTTTTATTTGGGGGTGTTTCTAGGTGTCGTTTTATTCATGTTCTATTTCTTTCTTGTCCAAAGATTGTGTTAGATATAGTAGATCATGCTCGCATATTTGATCTGGTTTCTATGATGTTAGATCAATGATTCAAAGAGTCCCCATTGACTGAAACTGGTTATATGATCTGCCGTGTGAGCGAGCAGCAATAGACCATGGATTGGTATCAGGTGGGATGCATCAAATGACCTACTATGACTAAAAAACGAATAACCCTCGCGACCCTTGGTTGCGGAATGATTGGAGCAGGCGCTCTGACCTTGCTAGCCGACGATCAGTCGACTGAAGCGGTGCAAATGCCTACTTATCCAGCGTCCTGTGATACTAGCACATTGCCAAATGGTTATGTGTACCCGGATATTACTTCCACGATGCCTTACGACAGGCATTCCTTGGAGACAGGTACAAAGACAGATGCCAAAGTGGCTGATGACTGTGGCGTGTTTGAGACCCAAAAGCAGTTCGACCTGTTCTCCTGGGCGACATTTGTAGCGCTCAACTGGCCAGCGGATGATCAGGGGAATCCAAAAGGGGACAGCATATCAGCTCACCCAGATGCACCACGAGTCTGGGAGACTTATCTCTCGCCAACTCAGATTTTCAAAGCGGATGGATCTACTCCAGATGCTTGGGGAACTCCCGAGCATAAGCATGAGGATGGAAAACCGAAGCGCGTGCTCCTTGCAACTTCCAAGAAAACACACAGGCCTCACGTGCTGGATGAGGTGAATGAGGCTTTCTTCAACAACGAGACGCCATTGCCTCCAATTGTAGATTTGAATAAGGAGTATGTTCGCTACGAGATCCGTATCAACAAGGCTGAGTACGAGTACATTCTTAGCAACAAACTCTATAACCAGGAGGGACAAGCAAATTTCCTCAAGGTTGTTGGAAACCAAATTTCTTTCCCGAGTGGGCAGAGCGGAGCGACTCCTCAATTTGGAGCGATGGAGCTCAAGGTGGCCTGGAAAAAGCTCACCGATGATGAGGTGACGAGTAAGAAGTTCTATACCATCAAACCTGAGGTCTATCATCCTTATTCAAAGAAATACACACACGGCCATCACTACGGTCTGGTAGGCATGCACATCATGGTGCGTACCAAGGATGCCAGCGAGTGGGTATGGGCCACATTCGAGCACGTCGACAACGCGCCACGCGTGGATCTCCGCGGCAATGGCACCCGTAAGGTAGACTATGACCCAAGTAAGGAGTACAACTTCTGGTCTCAGGATAAAGGCAAAGCATCCATCGCAGGATTCAGTGACGCTAGCTACGCGGCCATGCTAAAAGCCCAGAAGACCAATGAAGCTGCTGGCAAGCCTGCCGCTGATTACTCCCAGGAAAAGGCTGACCGTATTCCGAGCCAGATCACTCAGGTTATCACTTCGAATAATGATGTGATCGATTCCACCTGGACGAACAGCCTCAATGCGGAAATGCAGAAGAAGCTGAAGGGGACAGTATGGGAAAATTACCGCCTAATCTCTACTCAGTGGCCTGTCGATTCCGGTACAGGTAGGGCAGGGAACCCAGCACCGATCAGTCTGGGGAACCCAGTCATGGAAACCTACATGCAGGTCAACGGTAGCTGCATGAACTGCCACGCAGGCGCAACATTTGGACCTCTGAATTCCGATGGTGTGCAGACCAACATGGCTAACTTCAGCTTCATGCTGCAGCGTGCACACAAGTCATCAACATCCACCACCAAGAACGACAGCAATGAATAACTCCAACAAAGACAATATCTCTGCCAGCCGTAGGGACTTCATCAAGACATTCAGTGTGGGAGCTGTGGGCATGAGCGTGCCTTCCATCCTTTCCGCAAAAGATGCAGAGACCACTCCTGTGGTAAAGGACCTGCATATTTGCATGGGGCTCAATACGCTGCCATTCACAGATAAAGACGGAACAGTCTATAAGCCGGGCGAGTGCCCCGGACCAAACATCGATGCACACTCCTGTGAAGGAGGAAACAGCTGCAAGGGTCTTGGTGCCTGTGGTACCGGCGACTTTGCCCGCCAGTATTGGGTAGCTGAGAACAACTGTGCGACTACTAGCCCGAGCTGGAATGGAACGGGGGGCTGTGGTGTGCCGGTCGGAAACGGAAATACCGGCTTCATCCAGGCCCAGCTGAACTCCGCGGCACCTACCAAGAATGCTGATGGAGTGATGTACCCGGCGGATTTCCTCGGTGAGCCTATCTGGAATATTGCTCGCTCCCGCTTCGAAACGAAGATGGCTGCGAATAAGAAGTCTTTCGGAGTGCCGAAAAATCTGCAATCTCCTCTGGTAGCGAACGCTTGGGATTCAACAAGTGGGAAAGCCTACCCACCAGCGGACAACAAGCTGCCGAACCCTTACCCAACTCCACAACCACCTAAGTTGCCAGCACCGCCGGCAGCAGGTTAGTGGGACTCTATACAATGACGAACCGATTTGATCTACCAGACCTAGGGCTAGGAGTGGGACTCCGCAGCCAGCATTTCCCGACGATTCTATCCGAATGGCCGGAGGTGGACTGGTTTGAGATTATCTCGGAGAACTTCATGGATAGCGAGGGCTATCCGGCTTACGTCATTGACCAGATTGCGGAGCGATACCCTGTGGTCATGCACGGGGTATCGCTCTCTATCGGGAGCACGGATCCTCTGAATCTGGACTACCTGAAAAAGCTCAAGCGCCTGGCTGAGCGGACCAATGCGCGCTGGGTATCTGACCACCTCTGCTGGACAGGCGTGGCCGGGCTGAATACACATGACCTCCTGCCATTCCCGCTAACTGAGCAATCGCTCAAGCACACCGTAGAGAAAGTGAAGCAGGTGCAGGAAATACTGGAGCGGCCGCTCATTCTGGAGAACCCCAGCACCTATCTGGAGTTTGAGGATTCCACGGTGGAGGATTGGATCTTCCTTAAAGAACTGGCGGAGCAGGCGGACTGTGGTGTTTTGTTAGATTTGAATAATATTTATGTGTGCGCGCGGAACCATGGGTGGGATCCGGTGAACTATATCCACACTATTCCTGGTGACCGCATTGTGCAGTTTCACCTGGCGGGGCATGAAGATCACGGCACGCACGTGATTGATACCCATAATAACAGCGTAGTGGATGAGGTTTGGGAGCTGTATCGCATTGCGCACAAGCACGCCGGATCTACCGCAACATTGCTAGAATGGGATGCTGATATTCCACCGTTTGACGAGCTGCTGGCGGAGGTGAACAAGGCGAAGCTGTACCGGGACGGGGAGCTGGAGCTAAGTGAGATTTCTACCAGCAAGCCAGTGGTTGAGAAGAAAGGCGCGGTATCTACGCCTCTGCACCGGGTACCCGTGGGAGAGGTGAGCCATGACTGATCTTCGCGAGTTGCAGCAATGGTTTGTGCAGGTGCTCCGCAGTCCGGTAGGGCAGGAGCAGTTGATCGAGCAGCGAGTGGTGGCGGGTGGCAATGGCATGAGCGCGATGGATCGCGTGGCGATCTATGGCAGTTCCTATTATGCCAGGCTTGTGCAGGTGATGGAAACGGAGTTTCCCGTGCTGCAGCAGACGCTTGGTGAGGAGCTCTTCAGCCAGTTTGCTTTGAGCTACATTTCCCACTATCCGCCGCAGGACTATACCTTGAACAAACTGGGCGAGTACTTTCCAGAGTTTCTCTATCGCTCCAAACCGCAAGAGGACGACCAGTGGTCCAGCTTCATTGTGGAACTGGCACATCTGGAGCGCCTGATCAATGAGGTCTATCATGGCGAGGGCCCTGAAAGAGGAGAGTATGTGCCATCCACAGAGATAGAGGCTATCCTGAGTGAGCCGTGGACGAAGACCATGCAATGTAGTTTTCAGCTACACCGCTATTACCTAGATGTTCGCAAGGCAATCTCCACAGGAGAAGACGTGAGCGAGGTGGGTCTGCCAGCTGCAACGCCGTGCCGGGTCGCCATCTTCCGCCGTGACTACAAGGTGAAGCTGCGCGCGTTTTAGAGGAAGAGCTTACTCTTTTTCAGGGAGTGCCGCGTTGGCTGGAATCTCGAAGGTTTTGATGCGGGAGGTTTGGCCTTTGGTGAGGGTGATGGAGGATTTGGAGATTCCGAGTGCTTTGGCGAGGTAGGTTGTTAGGGCCTTGTTGGCCTTGCCGTCGACTGGCGGAGATTGGATGCGTACGCGTAGGACATCGCCGGCCAGGTGATCGTGTTCCCAGCCGATGATCTTGTTTTTGGAGGCGTTTGGGGTAGCCTTCACGCGTAGTGTTTGGGTGCCGCTCATCGCTAAAGAGAATGGAAAAGAAAAAAGCCGAAGTCGAGAGCGACTCCGGCTTTGAAATGATAAGGTGCAGGTGAGGGCTTATTTCTCTAAGTCAGCCTCTTTTTGTTCAGCAGGTTTGATGTGCTGCTTGATGAAATCCTTCATGTAGCCTGCGGTGAGGATTTCTGAGGTAACGTGTGGTGTCTTGTCGCCAGGTACGTAGAGTACGTTGACCGGGATAGCAGAGCGTCCGAGATCATGAACAGCCTTGGTGGCTGTCGGGTGCTTCTTGGTCATGTCCGCTTTGAGAACGACGATGTTATTGTCGTAGAACATCTGTCTGACTTCGTCGGTGTAAGCGGTTGCCTTGTTACTCTGGCAGGTAAGGCACCATTTGGCGGTGAAGTCCACATAGACAGCTTTACCCTCGGCGAGATGTTTCTCCACGGCTTCGGGAGACCACTTCTGCCAGTCGAATTCGGCTACGGTATTTTCAGAGACTTCCGCTTCCTCTTTCGGTGGGAGAGCGAGAGCCAAGCCGCCTACAAAGAAGAGGGCGGTAAGGGCTTTAGCGATGATACGTACTTTCATTTTTCTAATGGGTGTATCCCAGCGGCCATAAATCCAGGCTGCTGCGGCGATGGTAGTGAGACCTAACATGACGTGCAAACCTTTCTGCCCAGCATGGGCATCTCCCACCTGACCCATGTAGACCCAGATGAGGTAACCAGCGGTGGCATAAAGCAGGAAGGCCATGCCTTGCTTGAAGGATTCCATCCAGGCGCCAGGGCGAGGGAGGCTGTTTACGAGAGCAGGGAAGAAGGACAGGATGATATATGGGAGAGCGAGGCCTACTCCCATGGTCAGGAGGGCAGCGAAGAAGAGTGGCCCTTCGTAGTTCCAGGCAGCTCCGATCGCTGGGCCGAGGAATGGCGCGGAGCAGGGAGTAGCTACGATCACGGCAAGGATGCCGGAGAAAAAGGAACCAGATACGCCTTCTTTCTGCGCCAGGTTACCACCGATACTCGTCGCTTTGGCTCCAATTTCGAAGACGCCAGACATGCTGAGGCCGAGTAAGAGCATGATGATCAGGACTATGAAGACCACGAGCGGATTCTGCAACTGGGCTCCCAGGGTTGTTTCACCTTTGATCGGGTAGAGGAAGGCCGCGAGTGCGAGGAATGAGAGGAGCACGCCTACGGTGAACGCAACACCATGAAGTTTGATCTTCGACTTGTCCTCACCTGCCTGCTGGACAAAGCCCATGATCTTTAGACCAATGACCGGAAAGACGCAGGGCATGAGGTTGAGTATGAGGCCTCCTAGGAAAAGGAAGGCGAAGGTGACGGCCACGCCGAGTGGCTTCTCTTTATCAGAGTCTGCGGCAGCCTCGGCATCTGTACCACTGGGAGCTAATTCTTCCTCTGCGCCTATTTTGACATCGATCCAGAAGGCGTGGTTACTGGAGCCTTCGACTTTGGACGGCGTGTATAGAATGCCTCGGAGGTGATCTTTCTTTTCAGGAGCTTCACTGAAGTCGTTGCCTGTATTGCGCTGGCCTGTGAAGGTGGAATTCGTGTCGGTGACTTTCAGTTCGCGAGGCTTCTGAGCATCGATTTGCTTGTCGTACTCGTAGAAGAACGCGTCCTCGGGAAGCTTGCTGCTGATGCTGAGGGTGATGATGCCGTCTTTTTCATCGGCGGAGAGGTTCCAGGAAGCTGGGAGGGTCTTCGTGGGGACCTTCTTGGTCATGTAGCCGGAAAGTTCCTTGGCGTAGTCGGGGTTGGCTTCTGCGTTTTCGGTGACTGGTAGCTTCACGCTAAAGGTGCTGTCTTCCTGGAGACACTGCTCCTTACAGATCTGCCAGGAGGCTTCCGCTTTAAATTCCAGTTCGGTGCCTGACTTGAGATCCTTTGGTGCGGTGATTTCGGTAATGAAGTAGTTGGTGCCTTCATAACCGTAGGAGTTCATGCCCAGGAAAAGAAACTCCTTGGGGGCGGGGAAAATGATGTCTGAGGCCACAAAGCCTTCCGGCAAAGTCCAGGCGATCGCAGGAATCTGGGAAATGCCGATACCGTCATTCTTGTAGTAGGAATGCCAGTGATCGGGGTGGGTGAATTTGAGGGCAAAGCGGATGGTCTGGCCGGGAGCGATGCTCTTGCTGTCGACCAGCAGTTCGGATTTGGTTTGTGGGTTGGCTTCGCCAGCGTCGGCTCCGAATTGATCTGGGGAGGCAAAGGGATCGCCTGGCTGGGCAAACTGACCAAAGAGAGATACCTGGATGGTCAGGAAGGCTACAATAGCTGTGATGAATGATTTCATAGTGCGTGCTTGGATTGCAGGATGTCTGGAGTAAATGATGAGCGAACTTATAAGCTAAACCTGTTCAGAAAAGTCATAAATCGCCGATTTGTACCTATAAACGTCGGCAGACGGCTTATTATTCCGCTTATTTTGTAAAGTCCTCTTTACAATTCAAAGGAACACAAAAAAGGCACCGCGTGAAGCAGTGCCTTTGGAAAATAGAAATGTTTTGATCAGCTCACGCTGAGCAGCGACTAGCGGTAGTAGTTCTGCTGCTTGTCTTTGGTGCTGCCTACAGCTGCACCACCTGCACCACCGAGAGCGGCACCTACTGCTGCGCCTTCGAGTGAGCGGCCGGACTGGTTACCGATTACGGCACCAGCGATACCACCGATGAGAGCACCTGTAGTAGCGTCACGCTGAGTGTTAGTAGCACCAGGACCGTAAGGGTTCTGGCAGCTGGAGAAAGAGAGAGCCGTAGCGGCTGCGGCGATAGCGATGAATGTTTTTTTCATGATAATTGTTGGTTCTTTTGTGATCCGAACGGCTAGCAGGCTAACAAACGATTGCCGTGATCCGCAAGGCGAATCCTGTTCAACTCTGTTCTTTGTCAGGCTCTTGCCCGCCGTCGAAATAGTAGACGTATGAAAGTAGCGTATTATTCAACAATATCAGCGAAAAATTTAGCATTTCATGGTGTTTGCTACGTATTCATCTGATTGTGAATGTTCTGTAAACATGAAAAAATTTACATTTTCTTCATTTTTTCGAGGATCTCGCGGATCAGTGGTGGTCCGTGGTAGATAAATCCGGTGTAGAGCTGGACGAGTTTGGCACCTGCCTTAAGCTTTTCTACTGCATCATCCGCACACATGATCCCGCCGACACCGATGATCGGGATGCGATCACCCAGGTGGGAATGGAAGGCGCTGATGACCTCCGTGGAGCGCTGGGTGACAGGCTTGCCGGAGAGGCCGCCGGCCTGCGTAGCGAAGGGCTTGCCCTGCACCGCTTCACGGGAAATGGTGGTATTGGTGGCAATCAGACCATCCAGACCGCAATCCAAGAAGACCTTGGAGAGCTCGGCGATCTGCTCGTCACCCATATCCGGGGCCACTTTGAGCGCGATAGGCATGTGAATGCCAGTTTCCTCGGTGAGGCGCGCCTGCTCCTGTTTGAGGGCGTCGATGAGGCGTGCGGTGTCTGCAGCCGCCTGCAGGTCGCGCAGACCTGGGGTGTTTGGCGAGGAGATATTAACGGCTACATAGTCTGCCACACCCCAGCAGCCACGGAGAGCGTAGAGGTAGTCATCGATGGCGTTCTCATTCGGAGTGACCTTGTTTTTGCCGATGTTGAAGCCGACGATGCCATTGAAAGTCTTGGCGGAACGGACGTTTTTGACGCCTTGTTCGATCCCGCAGTTATTAAAGCCCATCCTGTTGATGATTGCTTCTTCCTCAATAATGCGGAAGAGGCGGGGCTTGTCATTGCCGGGTTGAGGGCGGGGAGTGATGGTGCCGATCTCTACAAAACCGAAGCCGAGGCGGCCGAGGGCATCGATGGTGTTGCCCTCTTTATCGAGGCCAGCTGCTAGGCCCACAGGGTTGGGGAAGGTGAGGCCCATGCACTCCACGGGCTGGGTATCGGGCAGCTTTCCTGCCAAAAGCTTCAGAATACCAAGGGATTCTGAAGTGCGGAGGAGATCAAGGGAAACGTGGTGAGCCTGCTCAGCGTCGAGTTTGAAGAGCAGATTGCGAGCGAAGTTGTATTGCCAGCGGGTCATTGCGGCGCAGTCTTGAGTGTCGTTTCACAACTTGCAAGGCCTAAGCGTGCTACGCAGCGAAGTAAAAATAAGCTAAGAAAAGTTGAAAAAAGGTCTTGCACGGATGGGGGAAATAGGTAGTTTCCTGCCCGCCGCAAGGCACACGCAAAACGGAAGTGGAGCGGTAGCTCAATTGGTTAGAGCACCGGCCTGTCACGCCGGAGGTTGCGGGTTCGATTCCCGTCCGCTTCGCCACTTCTACTTTGCAACATAACACCGAGAGTGGAGCGGTAGCTCAATTGGTTAGAGCACCGGCCTGTCACGCCGGAGGTTGCGGGTTCGATTCCCGTCCGCTTCGCCACTCAAGATTTCAACTTAGCCCGCTAATGTAGCGGGCTTTTTTTGTGTCTAGGTGTTTACGTTAATGACTGAATATGAGTGTGGTGCGTGGCTTGTCCAGATTTAGGAAAGCAACATCGGTAATTTTTTCCATCAAAATTAATGCAACTTACTTGCATTAGTGAGGGGTGGTGCTACAAGAGGCCATCTCCCTGAGGAACTGGTCAACTTAGATATGGCTGGCTGAAAAATGAATGCTCAGGGCGGTAAACTTTGTGAAGATTATGAATGTAGTTGCCTCCGCATCTAAAGAAATGAAAGCAGCCCAGTACGATCGCATTGGTATCGCTGCATCCATTTTGTGTGCAATCCATTGTGCTGCCACACCTGTTTTGTTATTACTATTGCCGACCTTTGGGGAGATGTGGGCGCATCCTGCTACACACTGGGGCATGGCAATTGTTGTGGTGCCGCTGGCTGTGTACATGATGGTGAAGGGCTATAGACAGCACAGCAAGAAGTGGGGCTTGACGGTTGGTAGTCTGGGAGTGCTATTCATTCTTGCAGGAGCTGCTTTACCTTACATGGAGGCTGAGCCAGCGGCTGCTCCTGCACAAGTAGCGGAGAATTCATGTGCTAGCTGTGATTCTTGCTGTCCATCGATACAAACAAACGAGGCGGGTGAGCAGACTTTGAATATTCCGCCAGCAAGTATTGTGACCACTTTGGGGGGTATCTGTTTGATTGCAGTGCATGCGGGCAACCTCTGTTTGTGCTCTGTCTGTAGGAAAAAGCGCACACCAGCTGTGGCGTAACAATCTTGAGAAATGATGAGTGGGGTAGAGAATAGGAGGTCTGTTCGAGAAGGGAGTCCACGGCTAAATCTCTTGCTGAAGGATTGTGCGAAGGGCTTCTATCAGCAGATGTTTTTTCTGGGGAAAGATGTCATTTACCCTGGGGGCAATTACTTGCAAAAGTTCGGCTTTGAAAAGTCGCCCTCAAAAGGGCTGAAGGGAACCAGCTGTTACACGGCTGATTGGGGCGGGGGAATCGTGGAGCTGTATGGTGCTTGTGCCGGATATTATGGCGACGGCTCCAAGGTGGTCTTTCTGAGGGAGAGATGCCGCTTCTACCACTGGCTCCCGCCGGAGAGACTGGTGGCTGGCATGTGGACGACAGATGACGTGCAGGCTAGCTCTGCGAATGTCATGTTCGATGCTGTTTGGCCCTTGCTCAACTGGTGGCTGGAGTATGAGGAGTGGATCGAGCAGCAACTGGGTGCCGACCATCGAAAGCGTTGCTACGCCGCTTGGAAGAAACTGAAGAGTGCCAAGCCGTGGCTGGAGCCGGAAAAGGTGACCGGGTGGCTCCAGCATTTCCTGGATGAAAGCTCCCGTGCAGTAAGGCCAAAGCATTATTGTTAGATGATTTTACCTAGGATACCTGAATTCAAGGCCTGCCAGCCTGTCGTATTCCTAACAGGGTTTTTAGGTGTGGGGAAGACCACCCTGTTACGGCACCTGCTTACCGTCTTAAAAGAATCTGGCACTCGCTCAGATGTGATCCTTAATGATTACGCTGATGCGAGCATTGACTGCGCCACGCTGGAGGATCTAGCTGATAATCTTGAGCCGCTGGGGGCTGCGTGTGCCTGCTGCGAGGGGATGGACTATCTGCTGGAACTCTCAGACAAGGCAAAGGAGTCTGATGCCAGTATCTTGTTCGTCGAGCTGAATGGGACGGCGGATCCCGTTCCTGTGCTGGAGGCGTTTACCCTGTTAGAAGGCAAGCTGAACCTGCATCCGAGATGGCAGGTGTGCGTGATTGATGTGCGGAAATTCGGCGGGCACAGGGCTTATGAGGACATCGAGCGCATGCAGCTGCAGACGGCCAGCCATATCTACCTGACTCATGTGGACGAGGTAGATTCGGTGGCAGAAGTCCTAAAAAAGGTGCGTAAGGTGAACCCCTCGGCACCTGTAGTGCTGCGGGATGAACTAGTAGCTCAGGTAAAGCAACTCATTGAGAAAAGTGGGCCACGTATGATGAACAGTGATGCTCCAGCGGCCGATTCAGCCAAGCTGCTGGCCCATGAGGACGAAAAGCATCACCTGACGCATGAATTCACTTCCTGTCACATCCTGCTGCCCAAGGAAGCGGAGGAGAGTGCTATCCTGCGATGGTTGGGCGACCTGCCGGAGGGAGTGATCAGGGCCAAGGCTCTGATGCGCGTGCGAGGTCAGGATGATTGCCGCTACCTGTACGAGCGCATTGGCGGCGAAATTCCACCCAAACCCTACCGCGTGAACTTCAATAGTTCTGTCGCCAACTCCGTTATCCTGATCGGCCCCGACCTGAACCCCGATCATCTGCTCCAGATCACTGAGAAATACTTGAGGTAGAGGTTGTGAGGTGTACTCAGAGTCCCGACATAGCCGGTTTCTCTAGCAGGTGTATTCGCCAGGATTTCAGGCTTGGCGGTGAATCATGAAATGACATAGATTGCCTGCCTATGAAGAAGCTTTTTGGAGTGTGTCTATTCCTGCTTGGCTCAATATCGACCTTTGGAGAGGAGCTGGCGATAAGGGGTATCAATGACGTGGTAGCTGAAATCATTGAAGGTGGGGAGCTGGTGTATATGAGACACAGAAAATTGGATGGCGTTGTCGTCAGATATAAGTGGAAGAATTATACTAATGACGAGGAAAGGATTGCGGCAGTTAGTAAGCTGGCTGGTGAGCATGGTTTAGAAACCTATCTAAAAGGGAGGATCTGTTATATCCTGAGCCAGGATCAAATGAGACAGCTCCCATTCCATAAGATTTATATGCGTTTTCATGGAAAGAGGGGCATGACTGTGGAGAAATTTCAGGAGGAAATCAGAGCTGCATTTAAGGATGACCGTTCCAGTGTGAAGTATGATTCAGATACTGGCCTGGTTGAGCTTTATCATCGGGATGATACTACGGATTCGGTGGGCGCAATTCTGGAGAGGTATCTGAAGGTCCGAGAATTTAAGTCAGAGACAGAGTTGTTCAATGGGACTCAGCTCAACAGCCGTCTTTTTATGGAGGACATACGCGTCAGTGACATGTCTCTGAATAAAGTGTTATCCCTGTTGGCTGAGAAATCTGGAGTAAAGTATGAGCCGCGTGACTCATTTGAAGGTGCTAATTATGAGTTAACTGGGGTGATCCAAGCAGGTAAAGATCCGTTAAGAATGATGGATGATGTAGCTTTCCAGTTTGGGTTGACTTTATTTGTCAGAGATAATGTATGTCACTTCTTCACCGTGGAAGAGCTGAATGAGATGAAGCATCTTAAACGCGAATGGAAATTGACTGTTATGAATGATGAAGACATTCGAAAAGTGATTGAGAAGCTAAACTCTGAGGTGCTTACCACGATAGACGGAAAAGCTGAATATAGGGACAGTGGGATTATTTCTCTCTCGGGGCGCAAGGAGCAGCTGGAAAAGGCGGTGCAAGTGTTGCTTGAAGCAGACAATTTCAAGTAGTTGTCATGGTGAACGATCGCAAGAATGGAGCTATCCTGCAATGCCCGCAGTGTAAGAAACCGCTGGTGAATATCGCCAGCAGGCTGGAGCGCTTGAATCCGATTGCGAGGTTGATAGAGAACTATCATTTCCACATCGTGGGGGTGTGGGTGTTCTGCATTTTGGGGGTTTTCGCACTGAACGTGAATGACCTAGGTATGCTGCGTAGTGCGGGATTTGCGCTGGTCGCGATGGCGATGTTACCCTCGCTCATCATGTATTTCTTGGTGAGGCAGTTTAATGTCTATCGGGTGACCGAGTGTCCGTATTGCAAGCACCGGGAATCAGAGAAAATTGGCAGGGTTCACTAGTCAATATCCTCCCAAGTCTCTGGCGTGTACATGACGCGGACGTGGTTGGTCTTGAGGTGTTCTTCGTGGAGAATGTCGCCGGAGTAGCGTGAGAGGACTTTACGCCAGATCTCGTTGTGGCGGTAGAAGGTGGGGCCTTGCTTGAGGAAGTGATGGTTCTTCTCGAAGATCTTGTAGGTGTGCTCGGTGGGGGCGTCGGAGACGAGTTGGCCGTTGAGGTTTTTATCGTCGATATCTAGCAGGAGCTGGAAGGTGAGGTCGGTATCATTGCGGAAGGCGAAGTCGATGTAGTTATAGAAGATGGCGCAGCCGGTGCCGAAGGGGATGGAGCGGTTTTGGTCCGGGAAGGGATCAAAGCTATGAGTGCTGCGCTCGGTGACTGTTAGAGGGCTGTGGAGGACGAGCCAGTGGAGCATATTGGCCATCTGGCAGATGCCGCCGCCGATGCCGGACTGGGCTTTGCCCATGGAGAGCTCCATGCCTTCGAGAAAGCCACGCTTGGCTGTGGGTTTGCCGACGGCTTTGCAGAAGGAGAAGGTTTCACCAGGGCGGATGAGCAGGCCGTTGAGGTGAGGAAGGCAAAGCTTGAGATTGGTGACTTTATTCAGCTGCAGCTGCATTTCGGATTCACCTAGTAGCTTGATGAGGCGTGAGGAGTGGCGCTTCACATTGCAGGGTAATGAGTGCTCTGTCTCGATAACAGAAGCATAGGAGGATTTCTCCAGATGCCAGCGGAGGTGCCGTTTGGCTCGGTGACAACGGATGGCTAAGGCATAAAGCAGGGGATGACGGTGACTGAGTAAACGACGCACATTCAGGCCTACGCAGGGGTGTGGGGAATAGTTTCATAGAAAAAAAGCCAAGCCCGGCATGGGCTTGGCTTTGAGAAAAAATCAAAAGCTTTGCTGTCTTATCGTCTGCGGCGTGTGATTAGGCCAAGACCAGCCAGACCGAGTAATGAGACGGAGGACGGCTCAGGAACAGCGGCTGCATCGAAGGTGACGTTATCAAAGAAGTACTGGTTGTTGCCGTCTTCATTGGTACCCATGGACAAGCGGATGGTTAAATCTCCAGAGTCGGCTACTTGTGAAGCGTAGGATGTGGAGATGGTGGTCCAGCTGTCTTCAGATGTGGTGCCAAGTTCGGCGTTCGTGTACTCAGTGGAGGATACGGTGGTGCCGCCGAGAAGAATCTCAATCATGTAGCTGGATGGTTGCTGGCCGTAGGAGGCGAATGGATTGCCGACATCGACGGTGGCCGTGTATAGGGTATTAGCCTGAATGGTGGCGAGAGCGGAGGAACTGACTGATTGACCGCCGTCTTCATAGAAGAGGTAGGTGCCGTTCGCATTGCCATCGGCATCAGCAGAGAAAATGCCTGAGTTGAGTTCGGCTGCAATGTAGCCGCCACCGGTGGTGATCCAGTTCTGTGAGGCGGCGTACTGGGATCCTGTGCGGTCTTCGAAGTCACCGTTAGGGACGGTGATGCTGACGGCTGAGGCGTTCGTACATGTGAGTGCCGATAAGGCTGTGAATAGGAGTATGTTTTTTTTCATTGTTGCACCAAGAGATGGTTAGAATCCCATAAATAAACTCAGCCGGGTCATTCTTCCATGTACAGATGGCACTTAAAATTGTACAAATAGGTAAATTTTGGATAAATGATGACGCGTAAGACCCATTACTTTAAGCAGTATGCCGCAGAGAGTGCCACACCTTTGGGGAAAGTGGTCACTGTGTCTACTCTGGTGACAGATCCAGGACGCGACATATTAAGCCTGAGAACGCTTCCGCAGTACGCGCTTGTACTCAATATCCACGCAGAAGGTGGCAAGTACCGGTCTTTAGATGTACCCGATCTCGCCTTTGAGAGTGGCTCTTGCATCTTGGTTTTGCCCAATCAAGCGCACCGCTATATTGTAACGAAAGGTAGAAAATGGGAGCAGATGTACCTGGTATTCGAAGGGGAGGAATTTGATCTGTGGGCGGACAAATTGTCATTACAGAACTACATGCCCATTTCTCACGGACATGATGTGAGCGCAATGAAGCAAATGTTTATGGAGGTGGCTGAGACTAGCGCGACCAGTCCTCTAACAGCACAAACCAAGGTGTTGTCAATCTTGGCCAAGCATGTGGATGCCTTGAGAAAGGAGACTGGCCAGCTTGAAGGGGAGAAGTGGCTCGCCAAGGTCTATCATCTACTGAGCGATACCAATTTATCGGTGCATGAGATTGCGGCCAAAGTGTCGATGAGTTACGAGAATTTCCGTAAGCGTTTTGCCCAAATCGAGGGGGTGAGTGCTCTGGCTTACCGGAAAAAAGCGCGTGCGGAAAAAGCGGCGATTCATCTCCTGAGCACCAATGAAACCATCGCCCATGTGGCGGAGCAGCTTGGCTACTACGACGAGTCTCACTTCTCCCGGCAGTTTAAGGAGGTTCGGGGGATGAGTCCTCGTGCGTATCGTAAACAATACACGAAACTTACGTGAGTAGTCATTATTTCCGGGCGATAAATTTGACTTTACTCGTTTTGAGTATATTCTAATATCGCGATATAGAAAAATGAAATCATGAATACGATCAAAGCGAAAGATTTACATGAGAAGATCACCCGACAGGAGGCAGGGTGGGAACAGGTCATTGATGTCCGTACACCATTGGAGCACCGGGAGGTCCATCTTCCCGGTGCCCAGCATCATCCGCTGGACGGTCTGGATGCAGGGGCGATCTCTGGTAAGGAGAAGCCACTGTATATTCTTTGCCGTTCAGGCAAGCGTGCGGAGCAGGCTCAGGCACAGCTAAGCAAGGCTGGGGTAGAAGGGTGCCAAGTCATTGAGGGGGGTATCCTGTCCTGGCAGGAGGCAGGCCTTCCGGTGGAGGAAGATCGCAGTGTGATGCCGCTGGAGCGGCAGGTGCGTATTGCTGCCGGGGCTTTAGTGCTGCTTGGGGCGATCTTGGGCTTTCTGTTGAACCCGGCATTCTATGGTTTGTGTGCCTTCGTGGGAGCTGGTTTGGTCTTCGCGGGGATTACCAATACCTGCGGAATGGGGATGCTGATTGCCAAGATGCCATGGAATCAGCCGAAGGATAAAAAGCAGCAATCAGCACCTGCTGATTGCTGCGGCAGTGGTGGCTGATCTGTGCTATAATGAACGCTTGGTCGAGTGTTCGCTTTTATCATTACCAACCCCAACTGAGTTATGTTTTTGAAACAAATTTATGACCCGTCTCTCTCCCAGTATGCTTACCTGATTGGCTGCCAGCGTACGGGACAAGCGATTATCGTGGACCCGGAGCGGGACATCGACCGCTACCGCAAGATTGCCACCGAGAATGACCTGGAGATCACCGCCGTGGCGGAGACGCACATTCACGCGGACTTTGTGAGTGGTGCCCGTGAGTTGATGGAGACGGATGACCGTATGCAGGCGTATCTCTCCGACGAGGGAGATGCGGACTGGAAATCAGAGTGGGCGCAGGGCTGTGAGCGGGTGAACTTTGTGAAGCACGGAGATCAGTTCAAGATCGGTAACATCCAGTTCACCGTGCTGCATACGCCCGGCCACACGCCGGAGCACGTTTCTTATCTGGTAGAGGACCAGGGAGGTGGAGCCGATGAACCGATGGCTCTGCTCTCCGGAGATTTCATGTTTGTCGGTGATGTGGGGAGACCTGATTTGTTAGAGTCAGCAGCGGGTGATGTGGGGTCACGTGAGCCATCAGCACGCCGTCTCTATCAGTCTATTCTGGAGTTTGCGAAGCTTCCTGAGTTCCTGCAGGTGCTGCCAGCACATGGAGCAGGCAGTGCGTGTGGCAAGGCTCTGGGAGCGATCCCTTCTTCCACCGTGGGGTATGAGATGCGCTTCAATCCGGCACTGAAGATCGCCTGCAAGGAAGGCGAAGATGCCTTTGTGGACTATATCCTGAGTGGTCAGCCTGAACCGCCGATGTACTTCGCCCGCATGAAGCAGGTGAATAAGGAGGGGATCGAGGTGCTGCGTGGTCTGCCGAAGCCCAAGAGAATCAGCACGGTGAGCATCGCCGGAGTGAGCGGCCAAAATGGATCCGTGGTGCTGGACATGCGGGCTGACCGCAGGGATTTCATGGCAAAGCATTTGAGAGGCTCTCTGCACACACCTCCCGCGAAGTTTTCTGTAGCAGCGGGCAGTTACGTGAAGCCGGATCAGGATGTTTATTTTTTGTTAGAAAAAGAATTACAGCTGGACGAGGCTGTCCGCGAGCTGATCCGTATGGGCATCGACCACATCCGTGGCTATGCGCTGGCGGGTGAGGTGCTTTCTGATATCAACTGCAATGCCTGTCTGGCATCGACCCCGGTCATCCAGATCACCGAAGCCGAGGAGGCGAGGGACAAGCATGCTGGGGCCACGATCCTGGATGTACGCTCTGCCGGAGAGTATGAGGACTCCCATATGGAGGGGGCTCAGAATGTTTCCTACACACGCATTGCAGCACACCTGGATGAACTGCCGGATCCAGCCAAAGGGCCGCTCGTGGTTCACTGTGGCAGTGGCGTGCGCGCCTCACTGGCGGTGCCTTACCTGGAGCGCTTGGGCTACGAGATGATCTATGCAGACGGCATGTTCTCTGACTGGAAGCAGAGCTGCGGCGAGAGCTGCGAGGTGTAGGAGATTTTCTCTCTCTTGTGTCAGTAGTGCTAAGAATGGGGTGCTTGGGGCGTAGAAGGGGTATGCGCTTCTACACACTACTCTTGTCTACTCTCATGATTGGGGGCTCGTTTGCCTCGGCGGCTGAAAAGGTGACTGTACCTGAGGGCTGGAAGCTGCACTGGCAGGAGGAGTTTAACGGACCTCTGAATGAGAAGGTGTGGTCGCGCGTGACGAAGGGGACGGCGGACTGGAGCAATATGATGACGGATCACCCGAAGGCGGTGCGGGTTCAGAGCGGCGTGCTGCGTCTGTGGGGAGTGAAGAATACCAAGAAGGGAGAGCAGCCTTACCTAACAGGTGGCCTGAGCAGCAATGGGAAGTTTGATTTTGAGTACGGCAAAGTGCAGATCCGAGCGCGCTTCAAGTCCGCCAAGGGGGCTTGGCCTGCGTTGTGGATGCTGAAGAGCAATGCCAAGTGGGGCAAGGAAGGTATGGGTGAGATCGATATTATGGAGCATCTCAATTTTGAGGACCAGGTCTACCAGACGGTGCATTCCTACTACACCGTACACAAAGGGGGCTCGAACAAACCGCCGAAGAGTGGCACGGCCAAGATTTCCCGCGACGACTGGAATACCTACGGCGTAGAATGGGACAAAGAAAAGATCGTTTTCACAGTGAATGGGAAGCCAACGCACAGCTATGCCAAGCAGGCGGACAAGGGAGCGGAGCAGTATCCTTTCCACGGACCATTCTACTTCATTCTATCTATGCAGATCGAGGGCAAGTGGGTAGGGGAAGCCGATCCGAAGGACTATCCGGCCTGGATGGATGTGGACTGGGTGCGGGTCTATAAGAAGGCTGAATAGGGCGGTTACTTGAGCGAGCCGTACTTGAGAGCTTCTTTAAGCTCGGCGATTTCCTTCCGGAGTAAGCTTATTTCCCGGAGAGTTTGCTCATCCCTGGCCTTATCTTTCTGTTCAGATGATTCATCATAGAGTGAGGCCAGATAGCCGGTAAGGGTACTAAAGAGGCCGATTCCGGAAATCATGAGTACACAGGCAACGACTCTTCCCAACTCGGTTACAGGATAAAAATCTCCGTAGCCGACCGTGGTCATGCTGACAAACGACCACCACAAGGCATCATGAGCGGAGGAGATGTTTGCGTTGCCTTGTTTCTCAAATTCCAAGACCAGGATCGCTCCAAAAATCATGATGAAGACACTAGTGCATGCCAGACTGAAGAGGGCTCCTTTGGCTCTGTTTTTGAAGATCGATTGCGAAAGCTGACGAGCGGACTTGATGCCCCTGATGATTCGAAAAACCCGAACGATGCGGAAAACTCTGCCCCAGCGCAGAGTGTGAACCGCCGGTATGCTGGAGAGTAGGTCAATCCAGCCCCACTTGAGGTAAGCCAGGCGGTTTCTCGCTGTGATCAGGCGGGCCATAAAATCGATAAAGAACAGCGCACAGAGTCCATAATCGACAATTCTGAGAAGCTCTTTCACCTCGGAATCCAATGATCTGAAATAAGTGGCCATGAGGATGAGCACTGAGATGATGGACAGGTAGCCCATGAAAAGGTTCCAGACGATGCTCTTTTGAAGGCCAATATGGGGAGATTTAAAATGGGCTGGGGTAATACTCATAGCTCGTGATTTGCTTGTACTCGAACTATCAGTTGGTCCCGGCAAGTAAAGCCCGCAGGCTTCACCGCCGCGGTATCGCGTGGAAATAAAGCAGGACTTTGTAACGCCTTGGTAGATTGACAGGATGGGGGACTTGATAGAGAATCGGCGCTAATGGCGGAGGATGAACAGACGAAGCAAGCAAAGACTCTGAAGCAGAGAGTGTGGGAGATTATCTTCGAGGCGGAGACGCCGGCGGGGAAGCTCTTTGATATAGTTCTGCTCTGCTTCATCGGCATGAGTGTGCTAGCGGTGATGCTGGAAACGGTGGCGGAGTTTAAAGACAAGTACAGCTCCGAGCTGCTTTTTGTGGAGTGGTTTTTCACGATCATGTTTTCAGCCGAGTATCTCTTGCGCCTGTGGTGCTCCCGCAAGCCACTTCGCTATGCGACCAGTTTCTTCGGGGTAGTGGATCTGCTGTCCTGCTTGCCCACCTATATCACGCTGTTCCTGGCTGGCACCTCCGGCTTTGCTGTCGTGAGGGTGCTGAGGCTTCTGAGGATGTTCAGGGTGCTGAAAATGGCACATCACGTCAGAGGGGCACATGTGATCATGCAGGGACTGGTGAGATCCCGGGCCAAGATCACCGTCTTCTTCTTTGCGATCCTGATGTTTGCCGTGATTGCGGGTACGGTGATGTACTACATTGAAGGTAATGTGGAAGGGACAAGCTTTACGAGCATCCCGATGAGCATCTACTACGCGATCGTTTCCATCACGACGGTGGGTTACGGAGATGTGGTGGTGCAGACGAATCTGGGAATTTTCGTAACCACGATCATGATTCTAACTGGTTATGCCGTGATTGCAGTGCCTACCGGAATCGTGACCACCGAGCTGATGAGAGGGAAAGACAACGAATCCGATCACACGACAGACGCTTGTCCTTCCTGTGGAGCTCATGGCCACTTGGCTGATGCCGTCTATTGCCGCCGCTGTGGCGATAGGCTGGATCATGATTGAGAATGGGAGTTTCCAGTTTTTCAATGTCCAGTTCTTAGGACGCAAGCGTGTATAGGAAGTTGAATCTAGTTGTTTTCTTTGATCACGAATGGCACAAATTTCACGAATACGGGCTAGATGAAGCTTCTGGAACGAGAGAGGTGTGACTCTTCAGCGTGATCTACCTAGTGCTTGTGGTCTGCACAGCCTTGGCAGGATGGCCAGGCGGTGGTGGAGTCTGTGTAGTGCTCCTTTTTCCAGATGGGGACGCGGGTCTTCACTTCATCAATGATGTAGCGGCAGGCCTGGAAGGCGGCATCGCGATGGTGGGAGGAGACGGCGACAACGACGGCCAGATCCCCGATGGCAAGGTGGCCGATGCGGTGATGGCAGACGGCTGAGGTGACGGAGAATTTTTCAACGGCTTCCAGCAGGATGCGCTTGCCTTCTTTTTCTGCGAGTTCCTGATAGGCTGTATATTCCAGGGACTGGACGGATTTGCCATCATGATGGTTGCGTACCCAGCCTTCAAAGGAAACGAAACCGCCTGCTTCTGAGGCGCGGGTAAGTTCACGCAGAGAGGCGTGATCGATAGCGGTGTCGACAATGGAGAACATTATCTAGGAATGGTGAGGCGCTGTCCGATGCGGATATTGCTGCCGGATATACCATTGGCGCGCTGGATAGCTTTGACGCTGGTTCCATACTTGCGGGAGAGCGCGTAGAGAGTGTCTCCCTTTCTGACGGAGTGGACTCGTGGAGATGGCTTTTTAGGCTTCACCACGACAGGTTTCGGCTTCGGCTTGGAAACTGTCTTTGGCTTGCTGTAGGTCTGAGTCTTTGGCGGTGGAGTGTGGGTTGCTACCTGTGTAGGTCTCTGCTGAGACGGTCGCTGGGCTACTTGAGGCTGCTTCTTGCCAGACCTTTCCGCCTGTTCGCGCTGATGCTGCTCCTTGGAGATGTAGCGGCGCTTTGGCGGATTGTCCGCCCAGGACTCCACGTAGTTTCCATTCTCATCGAACGGGCCAAAATTTTCCTGATAGGCATGAGGATTAGTCACGACGACGTCGATGACATCTGGTCTGCTCTGGCTGCAGCTCGCGATGACTAAGGGGAAGGTGATGCCCGCCAGCAGAGTACAGAGGCGTTTGCGTTTCCAGAAGGTTATGGGGCGGGCATTTGGGATCATCGCGCAGGGACTATGCCATGAATCATTTAAATATCAAAACTAACTACGTGACTTAAGCTGATTCTCTTTCGGTGAGATGAAATTATTGTTGGGTCAGGCCGTCTTTACGGGCCTGTTTCCAGTAGGCGTATTCCGAACGGTTGAAGTCGATATACTCTGGTGAGAGGTCACTGGAGTAGACGCAGTACTCGGCACTACCTAGATGAAGATCGATGGTGATGGTGAACTGGTCTTCGGAGACGACCTTGCGGAGGTCCTCCATGGATGTGTCTGACTCCAGCCCGCCCAGGCAGGCAGGTTTGCCGCCGATATGGATATCAATTAGTTCCTCACGGATGGAGGCGCGGGAATAACCCACCGCGTGAATGATGCGGCCCCAGTTAGGGTCGTTGCCATTCCAAGAGGATTTCACCAGAGATGAGTTGGCCACGGCTTCGGCTACCTTCTTGGCATCATTGTAAGTGCGGGCACCTTTGACTTCCACGGTAACGAACTTGGTGACGCGTTCGCCGTCCCGTACCAATGACTTGGCCATTTCGAGCATGACGACATTGAGAGCTTCACGGAAGAGGCGGCAGGCCTTTGAGTTACGCTTGATGCGTGGCATGCCAGACTGACCGTTGGCGAGCACGACGACAGTGTCGTTGGTGCTCATGTCTCCATCGATGGTGATGCGGTTGAAGGAGTTCTCCACGGCTTCCTGCACGGATTTGTTCAGGTTCTCTTTGCCGATGTTCGCATCCGTAGTGATGAAGCAGAGCATGGTGGCCATGCTAGGGCAGATCATGCCGGCACCTTTGGCGCAGGCGCCAATGCGTACCTTGTGGCCATCGATATCCATGGAGAGGGCGATCTCCTTGTTGGTGGTATCACTGGTCATGATTGCCTGGGAAACTTCGGTACCTTGCTTACGTGCCAGTTTCTCTACGAGCTCGGGAAGCTTAGGCTCTACGCGTACCATTGGCATAGGGAGTCCGATGACTCCGGTGGAGCAGACGGCTACCTGACCCTGGCGAAGGCCAAGACCTTTGGCGATGGTTTTGGCACAGTAGCGTGCATCCTGCACACCTTTGACACCGGTGCATGCGTTTGCGTTACCACTGTTGGCGAGGATAGCCTGCACGTCACGGTCACGCATATGTGCCTGACTTACGCGTACAGGGGCAGCCTTGACACGGTTGGTGGTGAAGGTGGCGGCAGCCACGCAGGGGTGCTGGCTGTAGATGAGTGCCATGTCCAGGCGGGTGGCTTCAGGATTCTTGATGCCAGCGGAGACTGCGCTTGTTAGGAAACCTTTAGGCGCGCCGACTCCTCCTTTGATTTTTCTAAATGGTGAGGACATTGCTGTGCTAATTGACGGAGAGTTGCGAAGGGGAGAACCCACTATGCGTTATAATTAAATGTTCTGCAAACCTTCAGTCGCAGAAAGTTCGAACATCAGGTTCATGGATTGTACGGCCTGGCTGGCGGCACCCTTTCCAAGATTGTCCTCGGCGCTGAGCAGCAGGACGCGGCCCGTGCGGGGATCGTAGTCCCAGCCGATATCCAGGAAGTTGGTACGGGTAACGTTCTTCGTGTCCGCTGGCTGGCCTTTGCCGAGTAGTCTAACAAAGTCAGAGCCTCCATAGGCTTCTTCCAGTGCTGCACCGATAGCGTCAGCATCACCTGTTAGGGTAGCGCTAGTGGTGGTGCAGATACCATTGTGGGCCGGGACGAGGTGCGGAGTGAAAGAGATCTGGACTGCCTGACCTGCGGCGATGGAGAGCTCTTGCTCGATTTCGGAGAGGTGACGGTGCTTCGGTACGCCATAGGCGCGTACGGATTCGTTAGCCTCACAGTAGGAGAAGAGGACGTTGCCGGTCTTACCCGCGCCGCTGACACCACTCATGGAGCAGGTGACGATGCTGGCAGGATCGATGAGACCTTTCTCCAGCAGGGGAACAAGTGGAGTGATGATGCTGGTCGGGTAGCAACCAGGGCTGGCGACGAGCTTGGCAGACTTGATCGCCTCGCTACGGCCCTTGAGTTCTGGAAGACCATAGACGGCTTCGTCGAGTAGCTCGGGTGCCGGGTGCGGGTGACCATAGAATTCTTCGTAGACCTCAGCAGAGTTGAGTCTGAAGTCGGCGCTGAGATCGATCACGCGGATACCCTTTTCTAGCAGGGCGATGGCGTACTCGGCCGCTACTCCGTGAGGGAGGGCAAGAAAGGCGACTTCTGCGCCTGCAGCAGCAATCGTGTCAGCACTCGGGGCGGTGAATTCCAGTTGGGATCCCTGCACGCCTCGGAAGCGGGGAAACACCTTTTCAAGTGGTTCACCTTCGTACTGGCGTGAAGTGACACACACCAGCTCGGCAGCAGGATGCATGAGGAGAAGTCTAAGTAGCTCTGCTCCTGTGTATCCGCTGGCGCCTACGACCGCTGTCTTGATTGCTTTCATTGTGGGACATGAAATTGCAGGAAATTTATGACTTGCCAACCATGAACTGAGGAATAAGGTGCCGTCAGATTCCTAGTTCGGGGCGTAGCGCAGCTTGGTAGCGCGTTTCACTGGGGGTGAAGAGGTCGCAGGTTCAAATCCTGTCGTCCCGACCATTAGGAATCCCAAATTTTCTAAAACGCCCGGTCTCGAATGAGTTACGGGCGTTTTTATTGGCTGGAACTTGGCTGGAGGGGATCCGTTTTTGACCACGAATCTCACGAATTGCTCGAATGGGCCTGCTTGATGAAACGGGGGCACCACGGAATTCACGGAAGGACACAGAAGATGGCTTTTGAAGCGGGAACTGGTGACTTGTGACATTTACCTGAGCTTAATCCGCCGGATTTCCCTCCAAGCGTTCGATCTCCGCAAGACGTTTCAGGAGGTCGGCTTTTTCTTCTGCTAGAGAAGGGGAGGAGACGCGCTTGATGATGTGGTCGTTAGTGAGATATACGCCGCTGAGCATGGAGGTTTTGACATGGGCTCGGTGAAGGTGGCCGTCGCGGTCTTTATAGTCGATCTCATAAATTCTGGCGTTCTTTTCTCCGTACCAGCCCGGGCCAAAAGGATCCCAACGTTTGTCGACAAGCTCGCCATCCATGCTGCGGATATGGTTGGCTATACGCTCCTTGTCGCATGCTCCAGCCATCAGGCGAATAGCAAGGCCAAGTCCGATGATTACAATGATAACGATCGCTGAAAAATCCATAGTTTCTGAGGTGATACTATGGAGTGTGGAAACGCGCGGCCATGGTAATCTGGCTCATTCTTTGTAGCCAGTTTGAGACTTTTTACACAAAAGGGAATGGAGGGGACCCTGAAGCCCCCTCCATTGCTGTTTAGGGGGTAATTGTTAGTCGAGCTTATCGTTGAGCCTGATGATGTTGTTGATAAGCCCGGGTCCGGGGAAGTCAGACATGACGATGCCAACGTGGTTGTTATAGGCGCTGTCGATCCAGTTGGTGGTCAGGATGTTGGTGCCTTCGAAGGCGATGGTGCAGATGCCGAGGAAGCAATTGACCCTCGGGAAGTCCGGCCAGCTATTTTTCCAGCCGGGTGTGGTTCTGCCGGTGGCCAGTCTGGGGGCATTGGTGCCGGGGCTGGAGTGGCCGCTGGCGACGAAGTAGGGGAATGAGCCGCCGGAGCCGCTGAGGTAGTTCATGTACTTCACGCCTGAGCTGCCGCTATTGGCTTTGGCCAGTTGCTTTTTGACCTCTTCCCATTTGCTGTACAGATCCCAGTTGGTGCCGAGGTTGTACTCGTCCTGGATAGAGAAGGAATCGTACTCGATGCCGTAGGTCTCGGCGGCGGAGAAGTTCTGCAGGATGACGATCTTGCCACGAAGCTCTCCGAGAGATGGGTTGTTATCCGTACCGCTGGGCTGCCAGCAGTATTTCTTGTAGCTGTTCCAGTAGCCGTCTCGGAAGGTTTCCTCGAAGGTGCGGGTGTTATTCTCCGGCTTGTACTCTTCCTTCACGCGCATCATGACGGTCTCGCTGGGGTTTTTCTGGAGGAAGTCGATGGCGATATTCAGAACGTCTCCGAAGAAGGTTTTCTGGAAGAAGGCTCCATGGTGGATGGCAAAGACATCTGCGATGTGGCGGCAGCGGATATCCAGCACACGTACGCCGGACTCAAGCTGGTTCTCCAGGCTCATGGTCTGGCACTGGACGGCATCCCCTCCGTAGAAGGCCATGGTATCATGGGTGCCGGGCATCGACAGCTGGCTGACTTTGGTGGAGTCCGGGATTTTTTCCATCCACTTGGGGTTGGAGGTTTTGGCTTCCTTGTCGTGAGAGTAGCCGCTGTGGGAGTGGGTGAGCTCCTCGGTGAGTTTAGCGGAGGGCTGGTATTCTACAGCGTGGCTGTCTCCTTGTTTCTCGGTAATTTCCTGTAGCATTTGGTTCCTTCTAGTTGGATTTTTAAAGGGCGCTTCTTCTCTCTGTTAGATAGGTTTCCAAGAGGAGAAGGGGGTGTAATGTACAGGGAGTCAGTGAGATATACGATACTGCGTTGCGCTCTTTATTTTGATCAGTCCATAGGTGAAATATTTTGTGTGACCGGTTGATACAGAGTGACAAATGGTCGTGATTGAGCTACACAGATGGGTTGCTTTTATCCGTGCTGAGAGGACTATTTACTCCCGGCGATTTTGAGGATTTCCAAAAGGTCTTCGCGAAGCTCGTCAGGTAATTTGTCCAGCTTGTGGTCTGGGAGGTGGAAGGTGCTGGTGCTATCGCGCTTGAGTTCGATGTCAAAGAGAGACCCCTGCTCAGGGTCTTCAGATTCAGTGCGGATGACTTTGTAAGTGCGGTAGGTGGAGGAGGTGAATTTACCTTTGGTGAAGTGGCAGATCCACTCGCGGGATTCACTGAAGTGCTCGGCAAAGGCTTCGATGAAGAGGATGTGATGAGCTTGGCGGGTGACGGCGATGTTACTGCCGCCGCAAGCCATTCCTATTCATGGTCAGTGGTGGCTGTGGGCTGAGCTTTGCTCTGCGCGTATTCTTCCAATATGGTGGTGATCTCCGTGACGAATTCCTGGGCGGCCTGCTTGTTGTACTCAGGCTTGAAGAGTCGATCAGGCTGACCGGGCAAGCTCAGTACGACGAGCGGCAGGTGGTTGCCGAGCCGTTGGCATTCCGAGGTGCCGATGCTTTCACGTGTTTCCGTAGGGTAGATCAGGCAGAGGCAATGATGCCTGGCGAGGACTTGCTCTGTTTCTGCAGTTTGCAGGGCGTCGATAGCGAAGGGAATTTCCCATTTGGAGGTAAAGGCCGCGAGGATGGGGCGATCCGGCTGGAGCTCGCGGTAGGCTGCGATACTGTTCTGGGCCTCATGCCACTCTAAGGGCGTAGGCTGGGGTTCTAGGGTAGAGACTGTTTGTGTAGACGACTTCTCTCCGCAGCTCGCGAGCAGGAGGGCCGTGATTAGTAGCCAAACGTACTTCATGGTTTCTTCCATTAGCTACGTCGCCAAGATGGGGGATGTATCGAGAAGTGGGTTAGATGGATGGTGTGCCAAGAATTTTGCCGGCGAAGGTTTTGGCTTCTTCTAAAGCGATGGGGAGGAGTCCATCGTCGTTGGTTTGCCCATAGAGGGCTCCGGAGTAGTGCATCTGGAAGTATTGGCTAGTGAGAGCGAAAGGAATTTCGAATCCTTCGGGCAGGGTTTCGTCTGATCCTGTAGCAATGAGCCAGGTACGCTTACCGGCAAGGGAGCGGCCGATCTCTTTGTTGCGTGTGATGAGGTCTGAGAAGCGGTCAATAAATGTCTTCAGCTGAGCGCTCATGGCGTACCAGTAGACAGGAGTGCAGAAGATGATGTCTGTAGCCGCAGCCATTTCATGTGCTAGATGAATGAAGTCGTCCCCGCCATTTCTTGCCTGATAATCCCAGGGAGTGATATCGTAGTCTGAGAGATCGAGCAACTTGCCGCTGCAGGTACTTGTCACGGCTCTGGCGAGGGCGCAGGTGTTGCCGTCAGGACTGGAGCTTCCGAGTATGGCTAGGGTGGACATCGTTTGTGTGCTTAGTTTGATTCTATCTATCAGAGGATTGAAGGCATTTTGTCCCTATGGTGTCGTAGATGGCGCACATGAGCTTGATCAAAATGCGGTGTTACTTATTTTTTACCGAGCCTTACGTCTAACAATTCCTTGATCGCTGGGAGATCTTGCTCCGGGGAGAGGCGTTTGGGGAGGATGAGGGGGCTGAGCGGGGAGAGATAGAGGAGAAAGCAATTGGGACTCTCACGGTAGTAGATGAAGTTTGACCAGTCGCAGTGGATGGGCTGGTCTTTGTCATCGATAGTCTGGAGGCCATCGGGCTTGAGAGTGACTTGGAAGGGGTTTCTGGAGGACGGGTGTTGGCTCCAGAGCCGGCGAACCCGCCAACGGAACTGGAGCGGGGAGATTACCAGTGCGTAGAGGATGAAGAGGACTCCATAGATGAGGATGATCTTGTCTTCCTTCTGGCTCGCTGAGAGTAGGGTGCTCAGGATCATCCCCAGGCCGCTAAGGGTGAGTACAGTGCGCAGGGCAATGCGGCGCCTGGAAGCAAGGATCTTGTGACACTCGAGGTATTCCTCGAACTTGAGCTCTCCTGAAAAGGTGTATTCGGCTGCCATGCTGTTTGTGGTGTGTTTTTAACACACATCTAGCAAGTTGCACGCGATTTAGCTCAGGGAGGATGTGGTTATGTTAGATCCTGGCTCCCGTCTCGTAGAGGTGGTCGATGCAGTAGATGGTCTGATGCACGGTGGGGGCGCCGCAGCCGGCCCAGATGCAGGGTGTCTCTGTGGTGCCGCCGCGGGAGTGGGTGAGGAGCTGCTTGCGGGAGGCATCGCCCGCTGGCTGCCACTGATCAGGGTCGCTGATACGGGTGACGACTTGTGGCTCCTCTCTGCGCGGAAAGTCGATAGCCCAGTACTGCTCGCAATCTGCACACTGGAAGAGGCTGGCGTGCTGGCCGCAGGTCTTCTGCAGCAGGCGGTGGTGCCAGCCGTGAGGGGCTTGCTGCAGGTAGAGGGTTTCCGGAAGGTCGGTGCAGTGGCAGGACATGGATGGGTGTTTTGGGCTTGAGGTAGAGGTTTTTGAGATGAGTGGGATCGATGGTGAGTCGATAATTCACCTCATAGTAGCGATCAGCTTGCGATAAGAAGGGTGGGCTCGTCTATGATATTTTCCGGGGATTTTGCGACGAGGGGAAAAAGAAAGCCGTACCTTGTGTGGGTGCGGCTTTTTTCGAGTTGTGTTTTGAGTTTTGGGGAGAGCCTATCGCTTCGTTTTTTGCTGGTCGAGCGGTGGTGCGCCCGGGAGGCGGTGATCTTTGCTGCGCTGGATGGGGCAGCGGACGAGCTCGTTGTTCTCGGCAACGACCTTGGGGCTATTGGAAAGGAGAATGCCACGGGCGAAGGCGTCCTGAATGTAGCAGTCTGTGACGGAGCCCTCGGCATGGAAGAAGGCGACGGCGTCATCGCCGGAGCCGATGAAGCGACAGTTGCGCACGATGTTTCCAGTGATGGGCTTGTCCCAGGGCTGACCGATCTGAGGACCGCCACCGGGGGAGGCGAGACAGGGGACCTGGCCCAGGATGGCAGGGGCGCGGTCGGTCACGCAATTCAGGATCTGGATATTACCGAAGCTACCGCGAAAGACACCGCGCGTCTTGTGGGTCCATTTGACGGAGTCGAAGATGAAGTCGGACCCGCCCATGAACCAGTAGGTCTGGCCGCCATGCTTTGACTTGATCCCGATGAGGGAGCCAAGCGGGTAGTTGGCGGTCTGTGATTTTCTTTTCAGAGTCAGTTGCCAGCGTTGTCCCTCGATGTGTCTGGCGCTTTGCCAGGGGATTTGCTCATTGTCCGGCTGGATGATCTGGGGATCAGTCTTGCTATCCTGGTAGCGGCGGAGGTAACGGCCTTGGGAGCTGTCGGGATTGAATATATCCAGTGGAGTTGGGAAGCCGGGCTGGATATCGAGGATGATTTTCCCGGGGGAGAGGGAGACCACGTGCCCTTGGCTGACGGTGTAGTTCTTACGCGTCATGTGCATACCCATCATGGTGACCCGGTAGGTCTGGCGGCCTACGATGGCATGCTTGTCATCGCTGAAGACGAGAGTCGTTTTATCCATGCCCTGGCCTTTGAAAATGAGTCTGCCCTCGAGGCCTGGTTTGACATGACTGAGGTTGATGATGCCTTCTTGCTCGGATCTGTCTTCCAGATAGTAGGTGCCTTTGTCGAACTCCAGGATGACCTGGTCACTCGGTGCTTTTGTGAAATGCGCTTTGGCGTCTGCTATGGCTTTCTTGATGCCGGCTGCGGTGATGCCGTATTTCAGCTGGACATTCCAGGTGATGGTTTCTGCCTGCGCAGAGGCAAGTGTGGCAATGCTGATCAGGATCAGCAGAGCTCTGGTGCGATATGGGCGGAGGATAGACATCAGTTTTTTCACAGACTAGAGGACGGTCTATCATGCTTACGTGGATCAGTCGATCAAGCTGCTCTGTTTTGCGAATTGGGTGCACGCCTTTACGAACTGTGGTCTCAGCATGTTATTCCCAGTACTCGCAGAGTTCGCTCCATTGGCGGAGACGTTCAGTGGCAAAGTTTTCGTGCCAGCCCTCATCGATATTCCAGCCCCTGATGTGGAACCAAAGATAGATATCGCGCTGTTCCTGATGTTCGGTTGGGTCTTTCTCGTGGTGCTTGATCTGAGAGAGGTGCTGGTAGCGCTCTCGCATTGTTTGTTTTTCGGAATTGCTGGTACCCATGCGGTGGACGAGATGAAACAGGGTAGGTCCCCAGAGGAAAGAAAGTATGGGGAGGGCGATAGCTGCGAGTAGCCAAAAGCGGCGCTTACAGCTGAGACGTGGCAGTAGTAACATGAAGAGTAGTTAAGGTAATGAATACGTTGCGATGGCCTTTTATCTTGCGTTGATATGGATGATTGCTGCAGGTCACAAAAAAAGCGGACCGTCAGTGACGGACCGCTTGATGTTTTTTCACATACAATAAGGGGGTATTTCTGGGGGGATGAGTAGACTATAGCAGAACTACCTTAATAGAAGATTAAGAGGCTTGATTTAAAGTGAGTTGAGGATGCGTGTGCGCTGACTGCTGTATTCCTCGTCACTGAGGAGTTCTTTGTTTTTTAGCTCCTGTAGCTTTTCGAGTCGAGTCTCCAGAGATTCCTCTGGCTCATCCTGAGTAGCCTGAGGCTTGGTCTTGTTAAAGAACTCGTTCAGCGGATCAGGCTCCTCTTCTCCCGTAGTGATATCGAAAGCCGAGTAACGGTTTTTGCTGGTCGCATTCTTGAAGTTGTAGACGGTCAGGAATACGCCCAGACAGACAAAGCCAAGCGGAAAGAGCGGGAAGATGATCCGTATGGGCTGAGGAGCGGAATCAGGAATGACCGTGGCGAAGAGGATGAACATGCCAAGGCTGACAGCGGTGAAGAAGATGCAGAAGACGCCTCCTGCGATGGATGGGCCTCGGCCGGGTTTGATACTATGCATGGTGATGGGGCAGCAATTTCTGTTTGCTTGGCCTTAGCTAACAGGTGTGGGGCGTTTCTTGGAATTATAAAATGGTCTTTTGTGTATAGTAGCAGAAACCTTGAGGGAGATGAGTGGTGTGGAAAATGTACCAGTGTATTGTTTTTGTTGGGGAGGAGAATGGTTGACGTAAGTAGTTAGTATGGGGCATATTACGCTTTGTCTTATTTTAAAGAAACCCCATCAATAAAATGTATAAAACCTCGATGATTTGTGGTCTGGCAATGCTAGGCTTGATTTCCAGTGGCCAATGCGTGGTCACGTGGACCGGTTCGGGAGGAGATACCGATGTTTTCAATGATGCCAACTGGGATTTTGGTTCCAGCTCGCTGTCGGCTATCGATGCGAACACGGAAGTTCTGGATGATCTGGTCATTTCTAATGCCACAGTGACTTCAGCGAGTGGCGCTGGATTTGGTGCTCTCCTGATAGGTGATGGCTTTAGTCTGACTCTTACCAATTCAGACTACAGCAGTGCGGGAAATACGGATGGTATATCCGGTGTGGCTAGTGGCGCCCAGTCAACGATCAATCTGATCAACTCAAGTATGAATCTACAGTTTGCTTCCATCGGAGTGGACTTTAATGTGGATGGTACGAGTAGCCTACAATTCCGAGGTGGGGGCGACCCGATCAATTCTCAAGTAGATACCACGGCATTGAACCTCTCTGTTGGTGCAGAACTCACACTGACTACTCGTGCGGAGTTCGACGAGCAGGTGACAGACACTGGCGCAGCTGGCACCATCACGGCCAATGGCACTGAGGTGACTGTGGGCAATATGGATACGCTATTCAGCTTTACTGGTGGCGGGCCTGTGACTGGAACCGTCGTGCCAGAGCCTTCTTCCATGGCTTTGCTCGGAATAGGTGGGATGGCTCTTCTACTACGCCGTAGGAAGTAATCTTATCCTCGCCGGTTTCAACCGAAACGCTCCTGCTTGTTCAGGAGCGTTTTTGTTATTTATGGGGAGCATATCAATATGGGCCACTGATTCAGCGGATTGTCTGTAGAGGTAAATGGATTGGCTGGCTCTAACTCGACTAGTAGCGGTAGGAATCGATATCAATATGTGCTCCTAATGGGACTATTGCTTCGCTTTGTGCTGAGCCTTGAGGCGGATGACTTTGATGGTAATCGCGGCTAGCAAGGGAGCCATCCAGCCAAGCAGGATCCAACCTGCGGTAATGTTGGGGCCGTCTGGAATGGCGAGGAATTCTTCTTCACTCAGTGGATTTTTGAGGTGCTCGCTGAGCATTTGGCTAGTTCTTATGGCTCCAAGAATATGGATTATAATGAAGCCTAGAATCCATGTGAAGATGCAGAAGAAGATAGGTACGTGCTGGGATTTACGCCATACTGGAGCGAGGAGAAGTGCGAGTAATGAAGGTATGAGGACGGCAATGCCGTGATGGACGAATGGATTTTCTAGCAGGGACATTGAATATTTGAGCAGCTCTACTGTTGTTGATTTTTCAGAATCTCCTGGCATTGCTGGATCGCTTCTTTGCGCTGACCTTCTGGAAGCTTGGAGAGGGCGGTGAAGAGGTCGATGTAGCTGGATGGGTCTTTCAGGAAAGGGGAAAGATCGACACTGGGTTCTTGGGCGGTGATCGTGCTACCATGTGGTAAGTGCTTACCTGCTGGTTTACCTGGGGTGATCGTGAGCTGGCGGTCGCCTAACAGGCTGGCTGTAACCAGGTGGAAGGCATCGGCCTCATTGATCAAAGGGGCATTTTCCTCCAGTTGGATTTTTACTGCGGGCTGCTTCTCTTGAAGCAAGACCTCGGTAACGGTGCCAATCGTGACTCCCAGGTACGTGACTTCACTCCCTTCACTGAGTTGGCCGGCATTGTCTAGTAGGATGGTGTAGTGGCTGAGCTCAGGCTGCTCTTTAAAGAGAACGGGAAGGAAGTAGCCAAGCAAGAGTCCAGCGAGAAGTGCGGCGGCGATTTTCATAAACGGTGAGTCTAGAGTTTCAGTTTTGTGGCAGCTTCCCGCATGGATTCTACCAGTACTTGTCCCATGGTCTCCTGGCTGTAGGGGGCTTGGTAGGCGAGCTCCTGGATGGTCAGGGTCAGTTGGGCGTCGCTCATCTCAGCGAGCGTGGAGAGAGCAACTGCCTCGGTAGATGGGTTGTAGGCTTTGCCGTATGATGCGGGAGGATGAAGCCAGTGGATGGGCTCCTCATTGTCTTGCGCTAGCCTCAGGGATACTTTGGCGATGTGAAGCGGCTTTTCAGGCTTCTTAAAGGGAAAGTCGGAGTAGATCTTCATTCGGAGATTGAGGTGAAAAGGAAAACGAGTGAGCTAAGAGCAGATGTCTTGAGGCAGGATTGTATCTTTTCCGGAATGGCTGGCGAGGATCATTTTGCTGTCCACTCCTGGGGCGCAGGTAGGTTCGATGTCTAAGTCTTGGAGTGTTTGCCCGTACCGAGATTACTTATTCTCTCTCAGGGTCAGGTTCTGGGCGTTGAAAGCGATACTCTAGCAGATATTTGGCGATGTCAGCACTGTAATAGCCAGCTTCACCGCGCAGGGCATTTAGGCCCGGAAAGTTGGTCAGGCCAAGTTGAAGGAGTGGGAGCTCTTCGGGAGTAAAGTAGTAGCCTTGATGGCTGGAAAGGTAGCAGCGGTAGTGAAGGCTGATGAGCTCACATGCGAGACTGGACTTGAGAAGGTATTCTTCCTGACTGGCGGCTTCGTCCCAGCGTATGTTGGTGTCCTCTATTTTTAGTTCACGATAATAGTCTAATGGGCTGTCATAGAGGGCGTGGATCTCCAGTTCGGATTTCAGGACTTTGACGTACTTGGAGAGTCCCTCTTCTGGAGTCTCTGTGAAGTGATCACTTGAGTTGAGCGTATTGAGTAAGTAGATGAGGGATTCTCTGTGAGTTGTCTGCTCGATGCTAGCCTGATCAGCAGAGGGAATATGCTGGTTGAGCTGTTGAGTAATCGCATCTGTTGTTCTGACATTGGCAATGTGCAGGGAGGCTCGCTGTTGCTGTAGATTGATAATGTGATTCTGCAGGGCGATGATTTTTTGACTCTTGGATGTGTCGGCATTGCGTAGGCTGATAAGTTCCTGCTGGGCCTGAGAGAGTGAGGCTTTGACGGTTTCTAGATCTTGGCTCGGTTCTTTCTGGCAGGAGCTTAGAATTAGGCAAAGGGCGGCAGACAGCAGGTAACGACATTTCACAGCGCCAGACTATGGCGATACCGTACCCACTAGCAAGCTTTGATGCTGTTTATTTAGCATTTAGGGGGCGAGGCAGCTTGAAAATCCCGACGAGATGGCAGATGAAGAAGGGGATCAGGATAATGGCTACGAGCGCACTCATAGGATTGCGGTAATAGAACATCATGAGGAGAAGCTGTGCGCATAGCAGCGTGGTGATTCGAGAGAAATGGAATCCACCACCTAGAGAAATGACAAAGGCTCCAGCCAGTCCTCCGAAGCCCAAACCATCCGCAATCCAAGGTAGGAGTTCGCGGGCCGCTCCATGCTTCAAGTGACCACAGGCACAGTGATGGTAGAGCTCGCAATGAACGGCACCTAAGATGCCTAGCAGACTGCAGATAGCCACTTCAATGTGGCGGGTGCGCGTGGATGGGCGTGGTTTTTTTGTTAGGCTGCATATTTAAGATTTTCTCTCAAGGTACCAACGATGCCATTTACCGGCTGCCTTCTTCTCCTGGGAGAAAAGGTGCTTCTTAGGTAGTTCTTCCCACACCACGTTAAATGAATGGTGTGCTATAGGGTCTTTTCTTTTATTGGGTTTGTTGGCTGGCTGACAGGTAAGAGCTCGGATGATACCTCCCTGCGTCCTATCGTATGCAAGATAAGCATCTTCGTCATCTATGCCAAACTCTGAGATCAGTTGTTGGATAGCTGTATCGTAGCCTATACGCTGATCTAGCTGACTCATGATGAACTCAGCCACTTGGCTTTGTGTATGGCCGTGTGGTAATTCAATATTCATGTCATCTGTCCAACCTTCTGGAATACTCATGCTCATATAGGGTTAATCGATAGTTTGGATGACGCGGTCTTCTCCGACCACTTATGTGTCTTCGCGAATGATAAATTTGTGTCCGGCAGTGAGGGCTGAGTAGTCGAGGGTGTCGTACATGAGCTAAAAAGTGACTGTGCTAGTGGTGCCCAGCGATGCTTCCTCTGCTCCTTCGATACCTGTCACTCTTACAGGAATCCATTCGTCTGTACCAGCAGGGATGAGGTGCGGACAGTAATCCTGCCTGAGGCCGAAATGTCTGCCACCTTCAGCCTCGGGTTTCATGTAGATTGTGGAGGTAATGGATTTCATAGGGTAATTCTAACTAAAATCTCCGCCTTTGAAGTAGGTCTGGCAAGGATGGCATACGTAGTAATCTACATCTTCGTGATTTTCCTTCTGCCAAGCAGTATTGCAGTTCTCGCAGTGGATGAGGCTAGCTGGGAGCTTTGAATGTCTAACGATTGCGCAAACACAGATCACGAATGCGGTGATTGTTGAATAGCGATAGTAATGCTCTGGAAGAAAAGAGGATAGGCCGATCAGAGGGAGAAATAAAGGACTCCATGCAATGATGCCTCCGAGGGTAAAGTACTTCTTTGTCCTCGCTCCACTTAGGGACGAGTGCTTCAAGAAGGCTCTACTGGCGTCCAGATTCTCTTGGAGGCTGAGGTCAGGGTGTGGATGGCGATGAGGCATGGTGCATTAACTTTCCTGACAGCCCACAGCCACAAAGCTGCCCAGCATTTCGCCGGCGGGTTTGCCATCGTAGTGGAGGTGGGTTTGGACTTGGAGGCGGGCTTTGCCGCGGCGGCGGAGCGTGTGGAGGAATTTGTCCCAGTCGGCGGTTTCTGGGAGGGTTGCGGTGGCGGAGAAACGGCCTAGGATGGGGGCATCGTAGCTCATGGTATTGCGCTGGATGACGAGGGTAGTGGAGATACCGAGGGACTTGAGTCGGGCATGGAGATAGGCCCAGGCCGAGAGGATGGCGATGGAGGAGGCGCTGCCACCGAAGACAGAGTCACGGTGGTTGATGTTTGGCTCCAGCGGCGCGCTGAGGGTGAGAGAGTTTTCGCCAACCTCTTCGATGCAGGCCTGCATGGCGCTGGCCTGAGGAATGCGCTGGTAAAGGTAGTCTTGTAGTTCTTGGGCGGTCATGAGTGCTTACAGAGCCTACTAGAGGATAGATGGGGTGAGTGTGCGAGGAAGAATTCAGGGATCGTCTCCGTGACTTGCTGTTAGTCGGCAAAAAGACACCCTGCCTCTCGCTATGAGGGGAGGCAGGGTGGGTTAGGTTTATACCCGCAATTATTTAGCGTTCTAGTCTATCTGCGACGGCGCGATAAGAGGGCCGCCAGGGATATCAGGAGCAATGCGGAGGATGATGGCTCAGGGATTTCGTCATCTGGTGGTGGTGGGCCGCCATCGCCGGAGCCTAGGGTCCATTCTTCGAAGCCTGCATCGGATCCTGTAAATTCACTATAGAGAATGATGAAGTCATCATCCTCGACTCCATCGAACAAATCCAAGGGGATGAACATGCCCATATCAGAGCGTCCACTACCGGTGCCTTGGAGGTTGTAGTCCAGGAGTACAGAGCTATCACCAGCCCCATCCAGGTCATACAGGAGGGTGGTGGCACTGTCACCAGCCAGATCGGCCAGTGATTGGTGGGAGAGACCGCCAGTGGTGGAGCTGAAGAGTTGCAGCGCCTCCAGAGTGATTTCCCCTTGGGGTACGTTCTCATTTACGTCCAGTAGGAATGGTACGTAGAGTACGTCATTAATGTTCACGGTATTCAGGCTGGAGAACAAGACATCGTGGGTCCATGTGCCATCGATGTTGTCCATCACACCATTGGTGTTGGTGTTATAGCCTTCCTCTTGACCAGTCATTCTAATACGTAAGAACACACCGCCATCTTCTCTGCCGAATATGCCTGTACCTGCTGGTTGAGAGTTATCGACGGCAAACAGAGCATCATTTATGAAGCCCGAGGCGTCGACATCACCTCTCAAGTCAACTAGGGTAGCGTTGGCTGTAGCGAGAGTAGCAGTAAGGGCCAGAAGCCCCTTGATTAAGGTGGGGGTCATACTTTTCCTTTCGTTAGTTGGTTGTTCATGGGAGCGATTTATTGGACTTCCATGGCTTTGACCTCATCGAAACGACACACACAATGGAGAGCTTGCTGAGGTCTTAAGCGTTATGTATTAAACGCTTGTCTGCTTTTTGAAACAAGGGCTGCTTGTTGTGATTCTCTTAAGTATAGTGACTTACGTTATCATTCCTGTTTTGGGGAATGATAACTTGTGCTTAATGTGTTAAGTGGAGTTATGTATCTATATGGGTTGTGTGTCTATTAAGTCGACAAGAGCTGGGGAAGTTCCCTTCGTCGTAGTATTCCCTGCTTCTTAAGTAGGTGATGGTCGGTCGATTCGTGACAAATTCGGAAATGCGAAACGAATCGTAGCTACGAAGCTCAAAGCCAGGATACGAGTGGATGGGGGACCTTAATGATTCTCCTAGAGATCAGTCCATATAGAGTATGATCCAGTAGGCAAAAGCCGTGCCGACGATGGATAAAGCGAGAGAAAAGCCGAGATAGATCCAGACGTGGTTTGTGGGTTCGTCAGGTAGGACTCATTCACATCCTCTTGGTTGTAGAATACCGTCACATTCTTCCCAACCAGGGACTTCATCTGAGCTTATTCTACGATGACTTTAAATATGGCTGGAGAGTGGTTGCCATCGAGATCATCTCGGGAGAAAGCAGAGGGCGCGAGGCGGTTGGTATAGACTGCTCGGGTGATGCCTGGCTTCTTGCCAATGAGATAGGCTTTGGGCGCATAGGAATCAGCCTCGCTGCCGTCTCCGTAGCGGACTTGGGAGATGCTGCTATCCTCCACACTGATGCCTTCCTTGTAGCCGCCGACGATGGCGATACCCTGTGTGTGCTTGAGCATGAGCTTTTCCTCTCCAACCTTGAGGGTGACGGGAGTCATCTGGCCACTGCGGATTTCAGCGTCTTTGTGGACGTAATGGGTGATGCCACCGCAGCTGGTGAGGAGAAGTGGAAGACTGAGTAAGAAAAGCAATCGATTCATGACTAAGCCAAGCTTAGTACACTCTGTGATGAGTTGAAGTCTTTTCCTGATGTTAGCTCTACTGGCTCGTCTGGAACTCGAGATTTTTCACGCGATAGGTCTTATTCATGATGAGAAGCATTTCGGTATCCAGGCCGATATGTTCGTCTTGCGAAGCATGGTAGGGGATCTCGAAGCTATGGGTGCTGGTGCTTTCCTTGGAACGATAGATCTCGTGGCCAGTGGTCGTGTCGGTGACGATGAGTGAAAAACTGCGCTGGCCAGTGATACGTATCCGGGTGTTGTTCCCAGTCCTACTTACCTGCAGGCGGACGGGTTCCTCCTGGCTGCGGTTATTACAAGAAGTGAGTGTACAGGTGCTGCTCAGAATACCGCCAATAATGGCGAGCAAGAGCAAGCGGGAGATGTGGAAGACGGCTGGCATGTCAGAAGATGGATGGGCTCGAGTATTCTGTTTCGTAGCATCGAACAACATTACAAAGAGTTGGTGCGTTTGTAATGGCAGACCATTTAATGATACTCCCTGTACGAAGTGCAGGTCCGTGTATGTAAGCGTGAGCCAGACGGAATAACTAACATGCTAGAGCGGCGCTACTTTATTCATCCTCTCGTAGAATGATAGGGAGAGGGGTGGAGGTGACGCATCCGACGGTGACGGCATTAGTCCATTCCGTTTTCCCGCCTAGGTTATTGTCGCCAGTCTCACATTGGTCGAAGCCGCAGCGGATGAAGCGAGCTTCAATGAAGTCTCCCCGGAGGTCGCAGCGAAGGAACTTGCAGTCGATGAAGGTGGCCTGGAAGGCACTGCACCAGTAGAGGGAGACCTTCTCGAAATGGCAACGGGTGAAAATGGCACCGTAGATTTGTAGGCCATCGAGAGCACAGTGAGAGAATTCACAGTCTACCCAAATGGAGTTCTCGAGGTCCTTGCCAAGTTGCTTTGCCTTGGTGAGCTTCTTGAAGGTTTCTCCCGTGTGGATTGAGTGCTGCATACATAGATGAGATAAACCCAATGATCTGCCTCGACTAGATCATACTGGAGATTTTGTGCACGATCCGTGGAATGAGGGAGGGGGATTTCGGACTATGGCATTGCCAAGAGAGATGTCTTCCCTCCGGAAGCTGGGGGCTGCTATCGAAACCAGTAAGTTCTGCGGCGAGCTGGATCGGAACGGTCAGCATGTGGTCGGTCTGTCCACGTTCACCGCCCTCAGCGCACTGGGTATCCATATGGTCCTGCTTGATTGCCAGGTAGCGGGGTGGGATGTCTCCGCGTGCATCGAGGTGATAGACACTGAGTTCGTTGTTGTGCTGGACGTGCCAGACTTCCTCACCATTGCGCCAAAGTGCGCATTCTGAGGCCATGACATGGTCTTCGAGAGTGCAGAACATGATTTCACACCCGGTAGAGAGGAGGGCTCTTATCTCTGGGCGATGGAAGGTCCAGTCCATTTCGCGGGATTCAAAGATAAAGAGTTTGTCGTCAGGTGTGGTGGTGACTCTGAGGCTGGATCCTGATGGATTTTGCACGACTTCTGCATGCAGGGTCTCTCTGAGCTTTTCGATATGCTCTGCGCTTGTGCAGAGCCATGACATTGATGTTCCCATAGTGTACTTATATTGGATTTTTGAACCCAAGCCTCTGATTGTTAAAGCATGGGTAGTATAGTTAACCTATCTTTGTGCATGAGTTTGCTATCTGTTGTCGAGACATTTATTGTGTCAATCTAAGTATGTGTGTTAGTATCTGTTAGTTTATATGGGGTAGCCTATGATGACATTTAATCGAGAAGAGTGGACGCGTCTGAATAATCAAGGAGCCGGACTAAATTGCAGGTCCTCGATAAATCTTACTTGTTGAGCAGGGCTTTCAAAGGCTCTCAGAGGAATTGTGCACAAAGCTAAATCGCCGAACCAAAGCTCCAAATAGCCTTTATCCTCACGAATCAATGTGAGTTCCGCTAATTGGAAACTAAGACATATGCCTAAGTATTCCACACTAAGTGAATCGTCCGTAGTCTGATACGTCGTTGTACAAGGGAGTCGATGACCAATCTCATTTTTGAGATTTTTGCGGATGCTAGTACGGACATTGGACTTATTGGTGATTACGCCAATCAATGCCCCTAGTAGACCTCCGATAGGCGCCAGGTACCAGATGTACTCATTCTCGCTCAAACGCATAGCGATATGAAAGACCAGCGCACACACAATGATCGAAGTAATGGTATAATGGATAAGGTTCTTTTGGTATGTACGGCTTTGAATGTGATAGCGCGCGGCTGGTTGGAATAAATCTTCCAGTGTGGATTCGTAACTCAGTGTCATGGGTGAAAGGGGTTCTACATAGGTATGGAATGTCTGAGGTAGTCGTGACTTTGTCTTATTGAATTCTAATTCTTGTCGTTTGATGAGGGCTCAAGAGGTAAAATTGTGGTTTTTTTGTCAATTTCACATCTCAAAATCTAAAGTATCCGTGTTATTTCCTAACTTAATATTGATCTGTAATACAGAAAATGAAATTGCTTTATAAAACACGACAGTTAGAAGTTGTGCCGTATTGTGCAGTTTACGCTCGGATGTTTGCTGTTTTGGGCAAATGACAGAGAACGGGAAAAGCTTGGAAATTCAAGGGTTTAGCCGTGCGGAATGGTATTTTTAATATGAGTATTTTAGTGTGGATTTGTGGGTTTTTGCATGATTTTCAAGCTCGATATGACAAGTGTGTCACATAGCGAAATCGAGGGTGTAGCCTTGTAAACCATTGTAATATATATGATTTGGGGGAGTTAGGTGTCGCTTTGTGTGTTTTTTTTAAGCATGGGTATGCAGAATTCTGCAAAAACTATACTATTTGACCTTATTTTTGCTAAATTGCTTGTGTATAGTGAAAGAATCGGTAGGTTCGTGGCGTTTTCCCCCACTGAGGATACAAATTCTCAGTAAACCGCAAACACAACACTTTACGACTATGGTTAAGAAAACTAAGCTCGCTCTCAGAGTGAATAATGATAACCCTAACCACCATCTGTGGAACAATCGTGGCGTATGGTGGTGCCACCTTACTGTACACAAGGCTGATGCCACAGCAGAGCGTCTTCGCTTCTCACTCAAAACTCGCGATGTAGAGCAGGCTCGCATTCGCCGTGACAAGATTTTCAACGATATCGCTAAGCACTACGATATCGCTGCTTAAGCCTCCTACCGGTGCTTACTGAGCAGCACCGTAAGATTGATCAAACGACCGCAGGGCAGCCTGCGGTCTTTTTTTGTCCGGAAACAGGATCGAGGGGGGAGAGCGATCAGCGTTTCAGAGACTCTCAGTTCTGAGATGATTCAGGCAGAGTGTCTCGCCTTGGCCTTGGTCTGGCCAGCGCAAGGAATTGAGGATCGCTCCGTGAAGCCACTGCTTGGCCTCGGAAACGGCTGTGGGTAGGTCACTGCCACGGGCGATGAGGGCAGCAATGGCTGCAGAGAGGGTGCACCCGGTGCCATGGGTGGAATGGAGGTCGACCGTGCTTGAGGTGAAGCGGTGAATCTGTCCCTCATGGCAAAGGATGTCCAGGCGATCTTCGCTCTCGGGCAGATGTCCGCCTTTAAGTAGTACCGAGGTGGAGAATTTCTCCGCCAATTCTCTGGCTGCGTCTTCCATTTCAGCACTTTGGGTAATTTCTCGCTCCAAAAGCACGGAAGCCTCCGGCATGTTAGGGGTGATTAGAGTAGCCAAGGGGAATAGGCGCTCCATATAGGCTCTCACGGCATCATCCTTGAGTAGGGAGGAACCTGAGGTAGCAACCATGACGGGATCCACGATGAGGGGGATGGTGCTATTCTCCAAGAGCTCGGTGATGGCTACGATGTGAGACTTGGAATAGAGCATGCCTGTTTTGATGGCGGCTACGGGATACGTCTTCAGAAGTAGGCGGACTTGGTCCTGGAGAATGGCTGGAGGAACTGCGTGTATATCACTGACTGTATGAGGAGTCTCAGAGACGACGCATGTGACTGCAGTGAGTCCGTGGACACCGAGGTAGGAAAAGGTTTTTAGATCAGCTTGAATACCAGCTCCAGAGGAGCAGTCGGATCCAGCTATGGTGAGAGCTACAGGTGTCATGTTCATCTTGTTTGCTAACTTTTCTCAGGTCGTAACTAGCGAGGCATGAGCCGAGAGGAATTTCTTGATGTATTTTGCCGCAGCCTCTGGTGCTGACTGGAGGAGTAGATGAGGCGTCTCCATCCAGTGGGTAGTGGCGTGCGGGTATCGCTGCTCTAACATAGTCTGAACTTCCCAGGGAATCAAATTATCATGCTGGGCTTGCAGTAAAAGAATCGGTGTATTCGGTAGTGGAGGGCAGTCCCGTTCCTCGAGAGTAAGTACCGCTCTTACCCTCTGGCTCATGATACGTGATGGAAGCTCCTTGGCTACTTGCTTGAGGGTGGCCAAGAGTTCTGGTGCTGGTGTCTGACCAATCAGGAAATGTTTTAAGGCCGGTGATGGAGGACTCAGCATGAAGAGCGGGCGCAGTGGGAGGAGCGCCAGACCTGCATGGATGGGTGATGCACAGAAGCTAGCTGCAAGGATCAGCCCTTCTACCTGGTCTTGGTGTTTCTTGGTGAGTCTGAGGGCTAAAGGTCCAGAGAAAGACTCAGCAATCAGGATTCTCGGTATATTCCAGTCGAGGTTTTCCTCCAGCCAGGCATAGAGGGTGTTGTAGTCCTGACTAATCTTACGCGGGTAATTCACACACTCAACCGGGCCGTCCAGCTGATCAACCAGATCGGAGAACATTTCGTCCGTGCCGTGAAGGCCCGGCATGAGTGTGAGAGTCGAAGTCATAATGATGTGCAGGGTTCTTATTTCCTTGGGGGGAAATTACTGTGGAATGGAGATGCTGGAAGACCGGATCCATTGATCAGGTTTGGGAGGGCATCATGACTCCAAGCATAGCGGACTTGAGTCGGGTTGGAAACTTCTTTGCTGGTGACGATTAGGTGAGAACCCTTGATTGTGCCTGTAGCTGGGTGCCATTGGTTGTCAGAGCCTGCGATCTCCAGAAATTTTGGAGTGCTACCGTCAGTGGTTCTTAACCCATCCGCATGCTCGAAGTTGACGATGACCTTGTTGCCATCGGCTTTGGCTGACTTGAAGAGAGGGCCGGAATAAACGAGGTCCTTCTTACCGTAGTCCTTGGCCAAAGCCCATAGTGCGAGCCGGTGACCGACGGCGGATTTATTAGTGGGGTGGATATTCTTCAGGTTACCTACATCCATGGTGACGGCCATGCCTGTGTTAGGCAGCTTGAGGGTTTCCAACTGAGCCTGGCGGGTCATGGCCAGGTCAGTCGGCTTGTTCTTTCCGTAGATGAAAGGAGCGAGCTGTACGAAGTAGAATGGGGCGTCCGGGCGCTGAAAAGCTTTTCTCCAGCCATCTATAAGACCTTTCTTTTTGTCCATGTAAGTGTAGCTCTCACCTCTGTTAGACTCACCTTGATACCAGATAAATCCTCTCAGCCCATAGGGAAGCAGTGGGTGGATCATCGCTTGGTAGAGACCAGTGGTATGATTTCCGGGCTTCATGGCTGGTGGGGCTTTTTTCCCAGAATCCTTACTGGCTTTCAAAAGGGCTTCATAGGCGGGCGTGCCTGGAATCCTAGTCTGGCGCTGCTTATAGAGCTCCTGAAGGTAAGGAGTCGCTTGATAGCCGTCATCAGTGATCCAGGTTTCTATTTTGGAGCCGCCCCAGTTTGAGGAAATAATGCCGACTGGGATATCCAATTCATCGACGAGATTTTTGGCAAAAAACCAACCCACAGCGGTGGAGCGCATGGCTACTTCCGGGGTGCTGATTTCCCACTTGGTTTTCACGTCATCCTGCGGTTCGTACTTGGCAATCTTTGGGATAGTCGCGATGCGGATGAGAGGGCGGGTCTTTTCTTGGGCTACAGCTTGGTCTTCCTTGCGCGCCTGCTTGATAGTCCATTGCATGTTTGACTGGCCGCCTGCGAGCCAGACTTCTCCCACCAGAATATCTTTGAGAATCTGTTTGTCTCCAGTGGAGCTCGTGATGGTAAGTTCGGAGCCTTGTTTGTTAGTCTTGAGTGGATCTAAGACAATGCTCCATTTACCGTCCTTGTCAGTGGTGCCGGCTTTTGACTGGCCGGCAAAGGAGATGTTTACCTTGGCGCCGGGATCCTCCCAGCCCCAGATCGTGACTGGCAAATCACGCTGCAGTACGGCGTGGTCTGAGAAAATATGAGGCAGCTTCAATGCTGCTTGGGAACTGAGGGCCAGACCGATGCTGGCTAGAGTGTACAATGCGTAGGATTTGGACATGATGATCTGATAGTATCACGTCCTAATACGAACGGGGAAGTGATTTGTTATCAGATAGCGGGGAAGATGTCATGGTGAGGCGCTGTGCCTCATCTGGTGGCGAATGCGGTCCATCGCCATCGCTAAATCCGTGCGCTTATGCATGAGCTGTCGCTCAATGACTTTTGAGCGGGGTTCATCGGCGGAGCAAAGTTCCTGCTCAAGCTCATGGATTTCTTTCATCAGCTCAACTTCAGGGGGGACATAGCCATGGGTCTTCAGCATGGCGTGGGTGGAGCGGAGGTGCTCTGGAGTGGCAAAGTAGTCGTCGAGATCTAAGGCTTTGCCTCTACCAGCCAAATTGTCAAAGAGACCATTCGCAATGGCCTCTTCGATTTTCTCTTCGGCTATTTGCTCCAGATTCATACGAGCTTATTCCGCGAGAGCGGGAGAGCCCTTGGCCAAACAACCAGGGCAATCCTGGACGAGATGGCCCGGAGCTTTTTCCACGAGAGCCGGGTGGTGATCCGTGACACAGAGTGATGCGTCACCCAGGGTGTTGCGGGCCTGAAAGGCGCATCCCTTTGGCGGGTTGGTCAGTGATGGTGGTAAGCCGGGAATGGTGTAGAGAGTCTCTCCTTTAGAGTGCGTGGCGGGAATCGATTTGAGAAGGGCACGTGTATAGGCGTGCATCGGGTTGGAGAACAAAGTGGCGGCGCTGGCACTCTCGACGAGGCGACCAGCGTACATCACATTAACGTGGTCACAGACTTGGTAAACGACGCCCAAATCGTGGGTAATCATGATGACGGCTGTACCTAGCTCACGCTGGCGTTCCTTGATGAGGTCCAGTACTTGTTTCTGAACGGTTACATCCAGAGCGGTAGTCGGTTCATCACAGATCAACAGCTCTGGGCGAGTAATGAGGGCCATGGCGATCATCACGCGCTGACGCATGCCGCCTGAGAATTCGTGTGGGTAGGACTGGATGCGTTTCTCCGGATCAGGGATGCCGACCTCTGCGAGTGCATCGATCGCACGGTGGAGGGCTGCTTTCCCTTTGATGCCCTCGTGAATTTCCAACGGCTCGGTGAGCTGGGTGGAAATCTTCAGGAAAGGATTGAGCGAGGTCATAGGATCCTGGAAAATCATGGAGATTCTCTTGCCTCGGATCTTACGAAGTTCTTTTTCGGAGGCTTTCAGGAGGTCAGTCTTGCCATCGAAAATAGCCGAACCAGAGTGAATTTTTCCGGGAGGCTGAGGTATCAGTCCGAGCAGGGAATAGCAGGTCACTGACTTGCCTGATCCGGATTCACCAACAATACCGAGAGTCTGACCTTTTTCGACGGAGAAGGATACGTCCTCGACGGCATGAACGATGCCGTTTCTGGTATGAAATCGTGTGGAAAGATTACTGACTTTGAGCATGGTTGGGTTCTTGTATGTAGTGAATCGGTGAAGCTATCGCCATGGCTTCCAGCAAGAGGATAGGAATGGTAGATCATTTTGCCATGCTTCTTTTCTAAAAATGCGCACTTTTGTTGATCTGGGGTGGGAGTGCGGCAAGAAGAGCTGGCTTTACAGCCAGCTCTTGGTCAGAGAATGCGATTTAGGAATTGGGGGATTTGTGTGCTTAATCCTTTAAAGCGTCTTGGATTAATTCTTTATCAAACAGGCTGAGCTTAGTAATGTCATAGAGAGTGACACTACCATTGGTGAGGCGGAATTTGGCTTTACCATTTTCAACTGCAAGTAAAGTAGCTTTGATCTTCTGGCCATCTTGGTTGGTCCAAGTACGATGGCCGATCAGTGGCTGGTTTGAGGAGATGGCGTCCCTAGAATAATTCGCTGAGCGACTCTCTTTGAGCGCGTTTTTAATTGATCGATCAAAAGCTGAATCGGCAGGATGGCCGCTAAAAACGATTTGTCCCTGGGCGTTAAATACGACAGCGTGAGGAAGACCCCTCAGCTGGAGTGGTCCACTGCATCCTGCCGTAACTGTGTACTGGGCCTGATGCTTCTTCATCAATCTAGTGATGGCGTCTTTGCTCGAACCTTGGGATTCAGGAGCAATGATCTTAAGACCCTTGTCCCGGTATTTGTCATCCAGTTTGACCAAGTGAGGAATCAAGGCCAGGCACGGCGGGCAATGTGTACCCCAGTAATCGACTACGACTACTTTACCTTTGAGGCTTTCTTTGGTGAATGTTTCCCCATGAACTACTTCGCCAAAACTCCATTCAGAGAGCGTGTGAGGGGCTGCAGTGAGCGTAGAGGCTGTAACGAGGCAAAAGCAGGACAGGATAGATATTAGAGAGCGAAGTATGCGTGAGTTCATCTCATTTCTAACGAAACACCGGCAGAAAAAATTAGAGCTACAGGACATAACTTCATAAAGTAATAAAATAGGCCCAAATCCTGAACGGATTTGAGCCTGCTAAATTCTCAGATGGAGTGGTTATTGTTCCTCGGTCAAATCGCCAAGGGTTCGTGAGCCAGTTTTGGATTTGTTTCTGGAACGTATGGAAAATACCACAGGAATTCCCGGAATGTGATGTTTTTCTCTGATTCTATTCGCGAGATACTGCTCGTAATGCTCGTGCATCAGTCGCTTATCGTTCACGAAGAGGATAAACTGTGGGACCGGAATTGCCGTGTATTTGTCATTCACTACGGCAGTTGCGTAGAGAAGTTTCACACGTTTTTTGTATTTTTTATGCTGACCGGGAGGTTTGATGGTGAAGGCGTCCTGCAGCAGCTTGTTCAGTCTTCCTGTGGTGACCGGGTTGCGTGCAGCCTCACGGATTTTAGAAATCTGGCTGAAAATCTGGGAAATGTGCTGACCTTCTTTGGCGGAGACAGCTGCAAAGGGAGCGTAGGCGAGGAAGAATAGATCGGTGCGAATCTGCTCCTCTGCTTCTTCGAGTCTGTCTTTACGGTTGCCGCCAGGGTGGTACAAATCCCACTTGTTCAGAATGATGAGGCAGGGCTTGCGCTCCTCTTTGATGAGCTGGGCGATCTTGCGGTCCATAGCGGAGATACCAGCTGCGAGGTCGACTACGAGAAGGCAGATATCAGCACGGCGGATGGATTTTTCCGTACGCTGAGCTGAGAAGACTTCCACTGAGGTGTCCATTTTCTGGCGGGGGCGTAGACCTGCGGTGTCAATCAGGGTGTGGCGCTCGCCAGCATATTCATAGGGGATATCAATGGCATCACGTGTGGTGCCAGCGATCTCGGAGACGATGGTGCGCTCATCCTTGAGAATGGCATTGATCAGAGAGGATTTTCCAGCGTTTGGTTTTCCAACGATCGCAATCTTGAGGCCATCACGGGTGATAATCTCCTCAGCTTCTTTTTTCTCTTCGGCTTCGCGCTCAAGGAGTGGGCCCACGATTGAGTCGATAAGTTCGGTCAGTTCACTGATACCGCGGCCGTGTGCGGCGGAGACAGGAAGCCCGGCACCAAATCCGAGTTTAGCGAAGTCGCCAACCATGAGCTCTTGCTCGGTGTGGTCAGCCTTGTTGAGGACCAGGTGAACGGGAGGTTTCGCACGGCGAAGTTTCTGTGCCAGGGCTTCATCGATCGGGGTGAGGCCGTCACGGGCGTCGACTACAAAGAGGATCGCGTCCGCAGTTTCCATGGCGATGTCCGCCTCGATGGTGACTTGGTCTGCAAAACCGTCATCCAGTGTGGCACCAATACCACCGGTATCAATGATGGTACACGGGTGTTCTGTGGCCACACACGGTGCGGCAATACGGTCACGGGTAACACCAGGCTGATCGTGAACGATCGCGATGCGACGCTGAGCTAGTCTATTGAAGAGGGCGGATTTTCCTACGTTGGGGCGCCCTACGATGGCGATGGTTGGCATGCTGGTGTTTAGAAAGTTGATCGTTTCCCCCGCACTACCTCACCATCAAGGGGGATGCAACAGCAATTCCACAATGGGGTAGCCATTGCACGAGTGCCCGGCAGGATGCCGCGGTAAAGGGGTACAAGGAGATTTAGTGGAACTCTGCAGGCTGAGTCAGCTGGCTGGGAGCGCTGACAAGAGAGGTATCGATCGTCATACAAAGATAGGAATTCATGTCGTCTTTGTTGGTAGAGACGCTGTTGTCTCTCCACTTGATCATGAAAATGTATTCGCCGTCGAGATACATAGGATATTCCTCGCAGTAGCTGACTTCTTCATCGGCCCAGATCATGTCTTCGGACTCGGCGCAGGACATGTTGAGAGTGAGGAAGGAGAGGCTGCATTTGGATTTATCAAACATGGCGGTGACTGAGTGAGAGCCTGCGCCCCAGAAAGCCGAATTTGTGATAGTCTGACTGGAAATGAGTGTTTTCTCAAAATTGCCGTACTCGTTGCGAGTGTATTGGATGAGGTTGACAGTAGCCTTGTTGAAGGGGCTGTCGACATCGTGATTCCATTTGAATCCTCTAATACCCAGGTGGTTGTATAGATCCTGGGTGGTGAATACTGGCTCTTCGGCATAGCCGACCATGGGAGTAGTCAAGGCTGTGAGTAGTATTACTGAGAGTAGTTTCATAGGATTCGGTTCAGGTTGTTTTTTAGGCTGCTGGTTTTGGGTTTAGCTGCCTGATTGCATTGAGCACATAGGCCCATGAGGACCATAGTGTGAGAATAGCTGCCAGCAGTGTAGGGTAAATTGGCGAAAAGGGAATAACTTTTAGCATAAGCCAGCCGATTGTAAATAATTGAGCCACAGTCGTGGCCTTTCCCGTCCAGTGTGGATGAACCTCAAGTTTCTGACCCAATGAAATAATCATAGCGCAGCCAATTCCTATAGATACGTCCCTCGCGAGCACCATGTAGATGTACCAAAAGGGCAATATCCAGTCATTCTCCCCCCAAGGGACGATAGATAGGGTCACTAAGCCCGTGAGCATAAGAAGTTTGTCGGCCAAGGGGTCCAGGATGGATCCCAGCCGGGATTCCATATGATACTTGCGGGCAATATAGCCATCGATGCCGTCACTGAGAGCGGCTACGGTAAAGCTGATGAGGGCCGCGTATCGATACATCTCTTCGGGAGCGCCTGCTACGATGGATCGTCCATACATGACTGCAAACATCCCAAAAATAGGAATCAGGATGAGGCGGAGTAGCGTTATGGCGTTGGCGGCGTTCACACGGGCGGAATAGTCTGGAGACTATGTTAGGCTGAAATGGATGGGATGACCAGTCCCTTTCAGAGTCGAAAAGGTCCTGGCAGAATCCATTCGAGGTCTGGCTTATGATAGACTATGCTATTCTTTCCTGTAGAACACTTAATATGCTCACACGCCGACATTTTACCAAGGGAATCGTAGGAAGTTTGTTTGCCAGTCAAGTCGAGGGCTTTGCTGGAATCAAGGGATTGAAAAAACCTTCCGTGTTGGATCCGGATAGAGGAATTGAGGGCAAGGGCTGGAGTATGGTGGTTCTTCCAGATACTCAGAACTACGCGAAGTTTGCCAAGAATCAGCAGCACTTCGATTTGATGACGGAGTGGATCAGGGATCACATTGGGGCTTGGAATATCAAGGCGGTGTTGCATGAGGGAGATTTTGTGGAGCAGAATGATATCAAAGAGGGAGGTGGGCGTGGCTGGGGCGAGCAGAACTCCGCATCCCAGTGGCGGTCTGCCCAGAGGAGTATGTCGACTCTGTATGGACACGTGCCGACAATTCTTACTACAGGAAACCACGACTATGGGATACGCAACGCGGAGACGCGCGAGACGCAGTTCAACAATCACTTCGGCCTGACTGATAATCCCTTGGTGTGCGATGGCAAAGGTGGGGGAATCTGGCGTGAAGGATTTCCCAATAGCTTTGGTGCGGTGACACTGGAGAATGCTCTGTATACCTTTGATGCTCCCGATGGGAGGAAGATGCTAGTGCTGTCCTTGGAGTGGGGTGCGCGAGATGAGGTGGTGGAGTGGGCGAAAAGTGTCCTAGCCAAGCAGGAGTACCAGGATCATTTTGGGATCCTTCTCACGCATGCTTACTTAAATGGAGATAATCTACGTGATGGCACGAAAGGCCACCAATCTGGAAATCCGCACACCTACCCAACGGGGAAAAACGGACAGACGACCAATGACGGTACCGAACTCTGGGAGAAATTGGTCAAGGTGTCTCCGCAACTTAAGTTGGTGCTGAATGGCCATATCATGGGGCGTCATGTGGGCTACCGGAAAGATGCTGCAGACGGAGGTCATAAAGTGCATCAGATGGTATTCAATGCTCAAGGCTTGGGGGGAGGCAGCGACGAAAGGGGAAATGGCGGTGATGGCTGGCTTAGAATCCTAACCTTCGAGCCGAACGGAAAAGAACTTAGTGTCCGCACCTTCTCTCCACTGAGGCAGAAGCTTGGTAAAGACATGTGGAACACTGGAGATGACCACGACTTTGTGGTGAGTGTCTGAGCTCATAAGGTATTTTCTAACAAGAATTTGGCCATTGGTGCATAAATAGGCTGAGGAGTGATGAGGATATTTTGGTGGTCGGCGTCGGTGACGTCGATCCACTGTTTGTTCTCTGATCCAAGGGCTGCGTGGAGAGACTTGCCACGATCATAAGCGACCATCTTGTCGGCGGTGCCGTGGAGTACGAGGGTGGGAATGTGAATGTTTGCTGCGAAATCCACTGGACGGACACTGGCTGGGTTTAATCCAGCCCTCCATTGACAGCACCTATTGACCAAAGCGGATAGAGGAGATGCGAAAGGGCCTGTGTAGTCCTGGGAGTTATCGAGGATGACTCTGTCCAGTGAATCGAAGGAGCAGACGATGATCAGGCATTTCCAAGGGGCGTTGTCATGAGATGTATTGTGGATGGCATAAGAGCCGCCCATGGACATGCCCCAGAGAGCGGCGGGGAGATCTTCTGGGTATCCCTGTTGCACGCATACTTCGCGCAGGACGGCCGAGGGGAAGTCTCGCTCGAAATCTGTGGTGCCATAATTGGTGAACTTCCTCGGAGACTCACCGTGAGCTGGCATGTCTGGCAGAATACAGCGGAAACCTACGGCGCAGAATCTCTCAGCAATGGGGAGCATGTCTTCCTTGCGGCCTTTGCGACCGTGTAGCAGCACGAGATTGGCTTTGGTCCGTCCGAAGTATGGCAGAGCGACATCCATTTCCTGAAGTTGATTCCGGAGGATGCTTGCACGCTTCGAGAGAGTGGTTTCATACTTCTTTGGTTCTACGATGAGCACAGGAGCCTCTCCGTCCAGCACAGTAGTTTGAGTGATCGTGATTGAGTGTTGCTCGCGGTGCTCCAAGTACACGTGATGGTAATCCTGGATCACTCTCCGTTTCGGGCATACGACTTCACCTGCTAGATACCAGACGAGCAGGGCTAAACTGAATGAGATGAGAGCTGCGCTTAGCCCAAGCAGCTTCCATAGCTTTTTCTTTTTTAGAGAATGGAGAAACGACACACCCTTGCTTACGTCTAAGACTGGTGTGATCTATCCTGCTGTAGTCGAGATGAGTATTTCCGGTTTTTTTCAGCACTAGGCACTCCGCATCACCGAGCGAACGGCGTAGATGTGGTTCAGGGGGGGAGAAAGACTTAGAGTTAGATCCAAGTCGCTACGAAGTGGGTGGTTTTCTGTGTGGGCTTTCGGATGATGTTGACTGCACAGATAAAGTTAGTTATGTGTGTTAGTGAGTGTCGTGTGTGATTGATTTTCTGGAATATAGCTGAGCTTTGCATTCGACTTGTCGTCTTCCTCACTCTCTGAGGAACTGAAACCAAAATCCCAATGAAAAAATGAAGTTAAAAATAACCTCCATCCTATGTGGCTTAATGACATTGGTGTCTCATGCTGCTGAGAAGCCTAACATTCTCATATTATTCCCCGATGATGTGGGCTGGCAAAACGTGAGTGTCTATGGATTAGGTACCATGGGCTATAGAACCCCGAATATTGACCGCTTGGCGCGTGAGGGAATCATGTTCACCGACCACTATGCACAGCCATCATGTACTGCTGGGCGTGCAGCACTGATTACAGGGCAATATCCTATTCGAAGTGGTATGACGACAGTAGGTCGCCCAGGTGGAGAACTTGGTCTTAAACCACAGTCGCATACTCTAGCAGAGGTTCTTAAAGGTCTCGGCTATGCTACTGGGCAATTTGGCAAGAACCACTTAGGTGACCGCAATGAGCATCTTCCTACGATGCACGGTTTTGATGAATTCTTTGGCAATCTCTACCACCTGAATACTCAAGAAGAGTTCGAACAGGTGGATTACCCCAAGGATCCAGAGTACTTCAAAAAATATGGTACCAGAGGCGTTCTTCATACCTGGGCGACAGATGTGGATGATGAGACGGTGGATCCAAGATTCGGAAAGGTTGGTAAACAGAAGATCGAAGATACTGGACAGTTGTCTCGTGAACGCATGACTACAGCTGACCAAGAATTTATAGATGCTAGTGTCAATTTTATCAAGAAAGCTCAGGAAGCTGATAAGCCTTACTTTGTGTGGTTCAATCCATGCCGCATGCATATGTATACGCGCTTGAGTGATAAGAGCCGCTACTTGGCAGCAGAACACACTACGGAACATGACTTTTACGGAAGTGGTCTGATTGAGCACGACCGCCAGATCGGTGAATTTCTAGCGACACTCGAAAAAATGGGAGCGCTTGAAAATACCATCGTGATCTATTCCACGGACAATGGACCAGAGCACAGTGCTCGTTTACATGGTGGTACTACACCATTCAGAGGTGAAAAGATGACGACCTATGAAGGAGGCGTGCGAGTCCCTATGATTGTGCGCTGGCCCGGCAAGATCCCAGCAGGCAAGGTACTCAGTGGGATCCAGTCCCATATGGACATCTACACCACATTAGCTGCTGCTGCTGGAGAACCAGATATTGCCAAGAAGGTGCTTGAGGAGCACAAGCAGCCTATCGATGGGGTGAACAACTTAGACTATTGGATGGGCAAGACTGACAAAAGTGCACGAGACCATTACCTCTACTACTATGAGTCCAGCATCAAAGCGATACGCTACAAGCAGTGGAAACTTAATTTTGAGACCAGTGAGAACTATTATGATAACTACAAGAAGCAGAAGTTTCCGGTCATGTATAACCTTCGCATGGATCCGTTCGAAAGTTTTGATGGCGTGACTGACCGCTCGGATATCGTGCAGGCTAAGCAATGGCTCAATGAGCCCGTCCAGCATTTGCTGGGCGAGCACATAAAATCGCTTTCAGAGTATCCACCAGTGCAGAAAGCAGCCTCGTTCGACTTCAGTGCCATCATGGATCAGCTGATGAGTGGCAAGCAATAGGAGATCACTAAATACTCGACTAATGACTTACCAGGAGGGGGCTAACTGCTCCCTTCTTTTTTATCTCAATAGATGTAGGCGAGTGTCATCACTTTCCCTTTACACCTAGCAGATCTGGTTTACTGCTTTCCCCATGAAACCTGAAGTTGGACAAGTTGCGCCGGATTTTGAAGCACCAGTGATTGGTGGTGAGTATGGGGAAGAGGAGAGCTCTGTGAAGCTTTCTGAGCTGAAAGGTGAGCGTGTAGTGCTCGTCTTTTACCCGAAGGATAATACGCCGGGCTGCACGACACAGGGATGCTCCATGCGAGACGACTGGAACAAGCTCAAGGGCAAGGCCCGCATCTTTGGCGTCAGCATCGATCCGATCAAGAGCCACGTGAAGTTTATCGATAAGCAGAGCCTTCCTTACGCGCTGATCAGTGATGAGGAGAAGGCAATCGTGGAAGCTTACGGCGTGTGGGTGGAGAAGCAGATGTATGGTAAGAAATACATGGGCACGGAGCGCAGTACCTTCGTGATCGGTATTGATGGTAAAATCGAAGCCGTGCTGGAAAAAGTAAAGCCAGCAGCGCACTTGGACGATCTGCTGGCTGTTTTGGATGCTTAATAGCTAGGGTTTTAGCGGCGTTTGCCCCACTCGGAGGGGCCGATGCCGCCTTTGATCTTTTCGACTTTGTCGGGGACCGTGACCCCAAGGGTGATATTGAACTCAGCGGTGAGTTCGCCTATCTTGGAGTCTTTGAGTGGTTTAAATTCAGCCACTAAAGTGTCCCTGAGTTGAGCGTCGCGAATGCTTCTGAAGACGCCGTCGCGCTCGTTCTGAGCCTCACCTTTGACGAGGATTTGGGTGGTGAGCACGCGCTTGCCATTGACGCTGACACCCACGTGAATGTGTGGGGTGCGACCCGGGTAGGAGACAGGCTTGATGGTGCGGAAATAGTAGGCGCCGGAGCTGTCTGTGATGAAGCGGCCGTAGCCTTGGAAGTTTTTGTCCTGCTTTGCGCGGTTGTTGGTATCGCCAGTGTGGATATAGCAGCCGCTGTTGTCCACCTGCCAGATCTCGATCAGGGCATTACGGACAGGAGTGCCAGCCTGCGTAAGGATACGTCCGCTGAGGTGGGTGACCTCTCCTAGGGCAGGAGTAATGGAGTCATTGATGACAAGTAGATCGTTGTCCGTATCCAGCGGGAGTTTGTTCGGGTAGAAAGGGCCTTCGGTGAGGCGGGGAGTGGCGGCGAGCATTTCAGCAAAGCTGGCCGTGTTGTAGAGTCCGAAGAAAGTGGCCGCACCAGCGATTCCCATGTGCTGGAGGAAGCGGCGTCGAGAAATAGTAGTAGGATCAATGAATGGATCTGAGTTGGACATGAGCTAAAGGAATAGGTGTTATGGTAATAACTTAAACTCTACTTGCTTCAAATAGTTGCAAGGAAGTCTTTTTTGGGATTTGCATTTCTGGGGTCTGGTGTACTTGATGAAGCCATGACAGGCGGCGATATTAAATCGGTTTTACAGCAGAAGGGAGTGATTCCTTCTAAAAAACTGGGGCAGAACTTTTTGTGTGATCAAAATGTGGCCCGCTGGATTGTGGAGCAACTTGATCCACAACCGCATGATACCGTCGTGGAGGTAGGCCCTGGTACTGGTGCGCTGACTGAGCATCTGGTGGGAAGAGTGAAGAAGGTGATTCTGGTGGAGTTTGATGCCCGCTTGGCCGAGTATTTACGCGAACGCTTTGCCGACCGTGATGATGTGGAAGTGAACCACGCGGATGGGGCTAAGTTCGACGTCCGCCAACTTTTCAAGGATGCTCCGATCAAGTTTTTAGGAAACCTGCCGTATTCCGCAGGAGGTGCGATCATGCGTAACTTCATGAAGTGTCCTACTCCTGTGGTGAAGGCGGTACTGATGCTGCAGAAGGAATTTATTGACCGCATCGTGGCTAAGCCGCGTACCAAAGCCTATGGGGTTCTGACTCTACGCATGCAGAGTGAGTGGGTGAGCAAGCCAGTGAAAACAGTCCCGCCAGAGGCATTCCATCCGATGCCTTTGATAGATTCGACTGTGATGACTTGTGAGCTGAAGCCGGAAGGCGACCTGCCCGTCTATGATGCGCGCCTCTTCGATGAACTGATTCGTCGTGGCTTTGCCCAGCGCCGTAAGCAGATCAAAGGGCAGCTGCCAAAGAACCGCGAGTGGAAGGAAGTGGGCGAGAAGCTTGGCCTGTTGGAAACAGCGAGAGCTGAGGAAATCTCCCTAGAAGACTGGGTGGAGATCACACGTGAGTATGATGATCACCCGCTTAAGGATATTCCTCAGAAGGACGATGAGATGTTCGATGTGGTGGATGAGAATGATGAGGTGATTCGCCAAGAGCAGCGCGCCGTGGTACATGCGGAGAATTTGTTGCACCGTGCAGTGCACGTACTCGTCTTCAACAAGAAGAAGGAACTGCTTTTGCAGAAGCGCTCCCGCTTGAAAGATAATTTTCCCGGCGTATGGGATAGCAGCGCCGCTGGTCATCTGGATGCCGGGGAGGACTACGAGTCCTGCGTGATCCGCGAGCTGGAGGAAGAAATGGGCATCACGGGGGCCGAGGTCCAGCAGTTTGCCAAAGTGCCGGCCAGTGCAAATACTGGTTGGGAATTTATCGGCCTTTACCTTGCTCGCTATGATGGAGCCTTGCGCTTCCCATGTAGTGAAGTGGATGCAGCCCAGTGGTTCAGCATGGAGCAAGTAGAGGAATGGATAGCTGCTCGTCCTGAAGACTTCGCGCCTGGATTCTTGGAGTGCTGGGAAATATTCCAGAGCAAGATGAAAGAAGCCCAAGAGTAAGGGGACAGAACAGGAGTAGCCTCTTGTTACGGAGCTTCATAAAGTTCTCTGAGTAATACTCTATCGAAATGGTCATCTTAGGGTGACCATTTTATGAAGCTAATAACCATCTTATTCTCGCTGCCAACGATGGCGGCTGTGATCTCTTTGAATCTGGGCAGTGCCACTGCTGAGTCGAAGAAGCCGAACTTCCTGATTATTCTCGCCGACGATCTAGGGTCAGGCGATCTCTCCTGTACAGGGAGCACCCAGATCAAGACACCGCATATTGATAGCATCGCTGCCGGAGGGGCTCTTTGTACCCAAGGGTATACCGCAGCACCTGTGTGTGCACCTTCCCGCTGCGGTCTGATGACTGGGAAGTCGCCAGCTATGATCGGTAACGACATGAACCTCGGTCCGAACTTGGATGGTATGGATCCTGAGTTTCATGGTTTGAATGTGAAGGAAAAGACTATGGCTGACCGCTTGAAGGCCTTGGGCTATACCACGGCAGTGGTAGGCAAATGGCATTTGGGGGAAAAAGAGCAGTTCCAGCCAGCCCAGCGTGGCTTTGACATATTTCATGGATTCTTGAGTGGTGGCAGAGACTATTTCGCGCAAAATAAGGGCAATGGTGGGGCTAGAGAGATTCAGTCCACTCTTGGTGAAGTACCGGAAGTGACTTACCTGACTGATGATTTGACGGATGCAGGCATCAAGATCATTGAGCAATGCAAGGACGAGCCATTCTTCCTTTTTATGAGCTATAATGCCCCGCATACGCCAATGCAGGCAACCAAGGAAGATCTAGCTCTCTACGAACACATAGAGAATAAAAAACGCCGTACCTATTGTGCTATGGTGCATGGGCTTGATCGTGGTGTGGGGCGATTGTTAGAGTCTTTAAAAGAGAACGGCGTAGATCAGAATACGCTGGTTGTGTTCATGAGTGACAATGGTGGAGCGAGCAGTAATTCATCCTGCAATGCTCCACTGAGGGCTGCTAAGGGGACTCTACTTGAAGGTGGTGTACGTACACCATTCCTTGTCAGTTGGCCGGGGGTGATTACTCCAGGAACAATCGTTGATAGCCCTGTGTCGGCCTTGGATTGGATGCCGACATTCATCCATGCAGCTGGAGGTAGTGTGAGTGAGAAAGATGGCTTAGACGGTCTGGACCTGGCGGGTGTGCTCTCAGGCAAGGTAAAAGAGCCAGCGCCTCGTGACCTGTACTGGCGATTCCATGGAGTGAATATGATGCGCTCAGGGGATCTGAAGATTATTGATCGGGCCAATGCTTTGCCTTGGGTATTTGATCTATCCAAAGATCCTGGTGAGCAAAATGATCTTTTCAAAGCACGTTTGGAGGAAGCTGATTCGCTGAAAAGGAAACTCGGTGACTGGGTACTGGAAGTACCACATCCTCTCTATTGGGAGGGCGATAACTGGGCTAAGATCCAAGCCAAAGCTTATGAGAAAAGTGAGGCTGCCAAGCAACCAGCAGATCATGCTCCAAGTGCTCATCAGTAGCTTTTACCCGGCTACTATCTTAAGTAATGAAAAAGCCACGTTGCTATAGGCAACGTGGCTTATCCATGTAAACAGTGTGATGAGTTGATGGAAATTAGGCTCTGCGGCGGCGCAGTAGCAAAGCTCCGACACCAATGACACCAAGTAGTGAGGTGCTTGGCTCTGGAACAGCAACTGCAGCGTAGGCGCCACTGGTCAGACTGAGGGAATCGATGGAGTAATCTCCGCTAATTGCTCCACCATAGTCACCAATGAAGGTGGACTGGCTACCTGAAAAGCTTCCGTTTCCAGGAGCGATCGGAGTGGAAGTGTCGTCGTTGAGTAGAGTACCGTTGACCCAGTAGTAGTAGCCACCAGCCTCAGCATCGTGAGCGATACGAACGGTGTGGTAACCTGTGGTGAAGTCAGTACCGACGAGGAAGTCCAAGTCAACTGCACCTTGTTCGATACTGATGCGGTCATCTTTGATGTAGATGGCGCTGGATGGACCTTCTACATCTGTAGCGATACCGAACCACCCATTGGTGCCTTGTGTGCCGCCAACTTTACCAACGGTGATTTCCATGGTCCAAGCGACTGTGCCAGTATTGTCGGAGACAACACTTCTCCAGATAGAGTCAGTGAAGTCACCACGGAAAATCTGGTCGGCAGCTGTGTTCGTGGCGTAGCCGCCGGAGACTGTAGGTACTCCGGTGTCCCACCAGTCGTCTGTACCATTGCTGTCGAGATCCTGATTGTTAGGAGCTACATCCATGGTGTAGATGTAATCAAAGTCTTCTACGGCTTTGGTAAGTGTAATGGCTCCAAATGCTGGTGTGGCAGCAAGGAATAGAGCCGGTAGGAGGATGTTGTGTTTTTTCATAACATCCTGAAAATAAGCCTTGCAGTGTTGTCTTGGGAAATGAATTGAACTGGTTTTGATAATCTGCCAGTCATGAGGAGGATACCTGATTATAGGATGTGGATGGGGGACAATTCGTTCGTAGCCTTGTAATTTAAGGTTGGTAAATGAAACCAGTGTGCGTGGCGGGCATGCAAAAAAGCCACGCTGCCTTGAGCAACGTGGCCTTTAGAAGAATCTTGTAGCTACAGAGTTTAAGCAGGAAGCTCTGTGGAGGCCTCTTCGTCGATGTAGAAGACGGCGTTGTCGTGCTCCTGCAAGTAGGAGGCAGAGACAATGTCGTTGACCGGGCCTGTCACGGCTTCGTTGACGATAGGAGCTTTGTTCTTACCCCATGCCATGAGGACGATTCGGCGAGCAGCGAGGATAGTTCCGCAGCCCATGGTGATGGCGGCTGTAGGAACATTCTCAAGACCGTCAAATGCAGGAGCTGCATCTTCACGAGTGATTGGATCCAGCTCGATGGCACGAGTGAGTGAGTTTTTTGGAGAACCTGGCTCGTTGAAGCCGATGTGACCGGTGCGGCCAATGCCGAGAATCTGAAGATCGATGCCACCTGCATCTTTGATCTTTTGTTCGTACTCAGCACAGTGAGCTGGAATGTCGGCTTCGGCTACAGTACCTGATGGGAGATTGATGTTCTCAGGCTTGATATCGATGTGGTCGAAAAGGTTCTGGTGCATGAAGTACCAGTAGGACTCCTTGTGCTCCTTAGGTAGACCTGCGTATTCATCCAGGTTGAAGGAAATCACGTTAGCGAAAGAAAGGCCTTCTTCTTTGTGAAGACGAATCAGTTCCTGGTAGAAGGCAATCGGGGTAGAGCCTGTGGCTAGACCAAGAACGGTTTTCTTGCCAGCGGCGTCATTGGAGCGGATGAGTTCTGCTGTTTCAGCGGCAAGCTTTCTAGTAGCTTCTGCTTTGCTTGGGAAAACTTCTACAGGAATCTTTTTCATGATGGCTTGGTGATAGTGGATCAGCTTCCATCCGCAAGTGTGAATCTAGCCATGTATGGCATCAATTTGCGCCCATTGGTGTCTATTTTTAACCATCAAGGGAGCTAAGTGCGAAAGAAATAGCATTTGTGATAGAATTCGGGCTTTATCGGGGTAAAGGATGGTGTAGCTTGTAGGCATCAGCAGAGCGAGACGGACACGGCTCCCTGTGACGCTTTTAGGTTAACAGCTCTATGGCAAACCACGGATACAGTTGGAGGAATGTGAAGCATGGATCTTCATTCAGTCTGCCGAAGTCAGAAAACTTCGGGAGATGGGTAGGTGTGGCTATTGTCTTGGCGATTCTTCTTCATGTTCTCCTGTTTTTCGGCCTGAAGAATATGACGATCGTGATGGACAGCATTGGTGAGATGCTGGAAATCCAGACCGAGCCAGTTAGGGTAGTCAATGTTGACGACTCGAAGATGATACCCGAAGCGAAGATGGAGACCGTGGAAACACCTGAGGTGACGGGGGAGCTTTTGGAGGAGATCGAGGCCTTGGAGGCCCTTCCGGAGAATACCGAGATCGATATGAGTCCGGCGATTCAGGAGCCTGATTTGACCGTGAAGATGGAAATTCCGGCTATGAAGGGCTCGGACCTAGCTGAAAGTCTGGATCCTATAGCTGGACCCAAGTTTGATGAGAGCATGAGCGATCTTGGCAGAATGGATGACATTATCCAGCCTGCTGCTGTTGGTCAGGTCGTGGTCGATCCAGGTGAGATGTCCGCGGACATCTATGATCCGGACAAGTTTAACGAAGAAATGGAGAAGAAAGGCGCCAACGGTCTAGCTGACAAGGGTGCTTTGGATAAATTTACTCCACTCAGCACAATGGCAAACATGAGCGGAAACGCCTTGGAGAATGCCACCGGTATGATCGGCTCAGACCTTTTGTTTGATTACAACAAAGCTACCCTACGTGAGAGTGCCCGCAACAGTCTGCTAAAAGTGGCGCTGCTGATTGATAAGAATCCTAAGCTGAACTGTTGGATTGGTGGACACACGGATCTGATAGGTGGTGACGACTTTAACTATGAACTTTCCGTCAAGCGTGCTCAAGCGGTGAAAGACTGGCTGGTGACCGCCATGCGTATCGAGCCTGAGCGCTTGATCGTGATAGGCTATGGTGAGAATCAGCCATTAGTCTCTGAAGGGGATGAGAATGCCCAGGCTCTGAATCGCCGTGTTGAGATCAAGATGCGCAGAGGGCTTCCGCAAGATGGAGAATCCCAAGTAGTCAAGAAGGCGGTAGAGCAGGAACCCAAACCGAAAGTAGAGGAGGAAGCACCTAAAGAGAACCCTCCCAAGGCCATTCTGGTAAAGCCCAATGGGCCACCTAATATCAAGCCACCAGCCAAAGCTATTCCCGCGGAGCCTGATCCGGGCAAGGCTATTCCAGTGGAGCCTGGTCGCGCTGTCATCGAGCCTGAGACACCACGTGCTGTGCCGGTTGAATAGTGGCCGCTCTATGTGCGAGTCAATGTTTGGATAGGAAGATCATCTATCCGCGACTCGTGGTAAGCAGGTGACTTATAAAAAAGTAGCGGGAAGGACGAAGCCCTCCCGCTAAGAGCACCAGAAGATGCACACTATTCCTAGAGGTTTATCTGCGTCGGCGCAAAATGAGAGCTAGACCTCCGAGTCCGAGTAAAGCTGTGCTGGTCGGTTCTGGGACTGAGACGATGTCAAAAGTGACGTCAGCGGTCTCACCCCAGTTGCCATCGTGGCTGTACTTGAAGATGACTTGGGTCAAGCCGGCATTGATGTCGTCCTGAGTCACCGTGTAGCTTGTTGTAGTGACGATGTTACCAGCTTGAGAGTCGTCCACTTTGGATACGCGGGTTCCGGAATCAGCACCATCCCAGAGAATGATTTCCTTGCCATAGATATAACCAGATGTGTTGCGAACGATTGTGGCGTCCATACTAATAACATCACCTGCCGCCAGTGTGGTGGTGTAATTGTATTCCAGTGCTGACTCACCAGTAGCACCTGGGTTGCCCCACATGACACCAGTTGAAGAATTTGCTCCTAAGCCACTGCCTGTATCAATGACTGTAGTCCAGCCACCTTCAGCGAGGAAGGCATTATCAACGGTGTAATCAAAAGAATCTGTGAATACGATGGCCGCGTTAGCAGCACTGAGTGTGGCAGTTAATGCGAGTAGTGTTTGTGTTAGTTTCATTGTATATGCGTTTTTGGTGTTTTTCATCACAAGTGGCACACTAGTTGTCACTTGGTGGAAAGGGGATTTGGTGCAACAAGAGGGCGGTTGCTTTGATAGAGATTTAAAATAGTCGCTTCATCGAGAGCTCCGTAGAACAGATAAACCTCATCAATATCCCCTCTGAACACGATCGGGGGGGTATCGGGGCGGTGTATGCTGGCGCCAATTCGTACGCGTGTAGATAGAGGATGGTCTGTTAGTGTCCTAGTTCGCTCAGTGTTGAAGGTGGTACTGGTAGACTCGATTTTACCGTCGATGTAGAGAGTGTGTCGTGTGGGGCCGTCTTTGGTTTCAGGTGGATGCATCACACAAGCAAGGTGGTGCCACTGACCATCAGCTAGATTCGTAGTGCCGACATAATGTGGACCTCCGACGATGAGCGGATATCCGCCAAGTCCGATCTTCAGGGTCCAGATGGTATTTTCAGGCGTGTCTTTACTGTCGCTTTGGCAGTAGCCCCAACCGATGAGGCTAGCGATGTCGGTGCCTTTATCCGGCGCATAATCTGTACGTATCCAGCACGCTACAGAACGGGGTTCGGCTCCTGCAATACCGGGTAGCTGAGTTTGTAGCTGTTGCCCTTTAACGCCCGTGAAGTGCACGGCTGAACCAAAACGGCCTTTTGAAATGAGCGGCTGAAGATCAGCCTGTTTGGGGCGCGCGGAGGACAATTCCAAGTCAGGGTGGTTGCCCTGTGCTTGGAAGGCATCGTTTTCCACCTTGTCGAAACTCCAGTGGATGTAGGGAAGAGTATCGGGAAGAGAGGTGAGGAATGTCTCAGGAGCAGGGGGAATCTCCTTGAGGCGTCCTATGCTGTCGATACGTCGAGACTCTCCAAGGCTTAAGATGGCGGATTCTTTGCGTACGCGCTTGGTTGTGACTTTGACTTTGCCTTTGAGCACGTGGACTTCATCGTAATTGTCTGGATCAGCATGGACACCGAACTCGGTTCCAAGATCGATGATTTCGAGATCTTGAGTTGAGACCTGAAAGCCTTCAGCTCCCTCAGGGACATGGAACCAAGCGGAGCCATGGTTCAGCTTCAGCTTGTTACCAGACTGTAGTGTCATTTCCGCCGGAGCCATGACGATGGAACTAACTCCTGATTCGAAGGTGAGCTCTACGGTGCCTTGACTGAGGCTGAGGCGGGATCCTTCTTTCATGACCATGCCTGCAGGAGTAGTTTCGTCAGAGGCGTCGTGTGTGAGCGTGAAGTGAGTACCTGGTGAGGTTCTAAAAGTCAGCGAGCTATCAGGGTTCTCTGGGATATGAAAGAGAGCAAGGATGGCGAGGCCGATGATGACGAGTGCTGCGGCAGCAAGGGACGCTGTACGGAGCATCTTTCTTCGCTGACGGTGAATGATGCGCTCCATCGGGATGACTTGAGTCCTAGCGTGTTTACGGACCGAAGTTTCTATTTGCAGCAAGTTATCCAAGTCCATCCAAGCCAGATAAACCTGCATGGCCTCCGGATTCTGCATCAGCTCAGCTTCAAGCCTCTGAAGATCTGCTGGCGTAATGATGCCCTCAGTGAGATCCTGTATCAGATTGACTAAGCACTCTGTTGTCATGCCAGGCCTCCTCTCATGTCCAGGCGTTTATCGATGCACTTGCGGAGCTTCTTGCGGGTGCGATAGAGAATGGCTCTGAGCGATTCAGCGGACTTTTGAGTGCGTTCCGCGTAATTCGTGAGTCCGCCGTGACTCGTGTAGCGCGCATTGATAAGGTCTTGTTCTTGAGCGGTGAGAGCAGAGAGGCATTTTCTGAGCGCGTTGAGTTTGATCTCATCTGCACCGCTGGGCTCAGTGCTACGCATTTCTGCTGCGGCATTGACGATTTCTTCGTTGAGCAGGATTTTGCCGAGTCTCTTGCGCTGGTCCCAGTGCTGCATCACTTTGATCCTAGCGATGGCATAGGCCCATGCTTTGAAGTCTGAGCCTGCTTTGTAGCTCTGTCGCTTTTCCCAGAGGATGACATTGGTGTCTTGGAGAATGTCATTGATATCTTGGGAGCCAGGTAGCATGGCTACAATCAGCCCCCTCAGAGCATTCTGATGATCAGTGATCAGCCTGATAAAGTCTGAGGTAATCTGGTTTTCGGGGCTACTCATGCGCGGTTTCTATCTTTCAAATCAGTTAAGGACGGCAAACGTGACGACAAATCGTGAGAAAATATCTTTTTTAGCAGGATGTAGTGAGCTGGAGAAGCGAAAAGAGGAAGCGTGTATAGAGCTTATTCATTCCCATTAGTTTATGAATGATGTAATGAAAAAGACTCCCGGAAGGCGAATGGTCAGCCGGGTCTGTATGAGCAGACTGAAGACGCAGGGGTTACGTGCGTATGGCAGCTACGGTTGTTTTGTGGGTTCGAGTCCCACCCGGGAGCACTTCTTTAAGTGAACTTAGAAAATGTGGCATCCGCCTCTGAGTCTGGCCGTTCTTGAAAAGGTCCAGCAGCTGCGTGAGGATGGTTGGATCTGAGGAACCAATACACCATACCCAATTAGGAACCGAGGGTAGACGGGGTGGTTGAGGTGTGTTAGATACTGGTGGGTGTGGTGCTACACCGGTGAACTAGAATTTGTCCATGAGCCATAGGTCAGGTTGTTTCCGGTAATCACTACACGAACAACGCCGACGTCCGCAACATACCTTCGATGGCGTTGGCAGCCGAATCTTACTACGGAGGACACCGCTTATTACCATACTCCCGCGATGAGAAGCATGAAGATATCATTATTGACCATATTAGCTATAGTTACGTCTTTCACTATTTTAGTCAGTGGATGCTCTTACAAAAAAAATGAATATTTAAGATCTGAATCTGATGAGGTGAAAAAGATTGATCGTATACTATGGTCATCACTTGGGCGCTACAGTACTTGGGGAGATTATGGAACAGTCCTGATTCATGGTTTATTGAATAGAGACTCGAACTCTAGATTTTTAATTGTTGCACGTTCAGATACTCCTAAAATTTTGGTGTCTAGAGGCAGTTTGATCGTAAATAAAGAGCTATATCAAAAAATTCGAGAAAATTACCCCAGCATAATTTTTTCACAGATAACAAAAATTGTGCAAAAAAAAATACCATGGGAATCTTGGCCGAATACCTCTGAGCCTAGAGTATATCCTCCGACTGGAGACCCATATGACTATTTGTATGAAAACTATTTTCCTGAAGTTGATAGAACAAACGATTGGAATCTTTATTGTGTCGAGGTTTGTTCGACTGTAGATTTCAGTTTTGATGGTTCAAAATCGTATTGCTCTGAGGACTTTTATAACTTTTTGCTAAGTATATCAGGTGATGAATCCTGCTACTTACAGGGTCTTGCGTTAGGGAATTAAAGGTAGTACCCAGAAATTTCTGAAAATGAACCCCTTTGCCATGCCGTCCTGGCTAGGTGTCTTTTATGTCGAACATAGAAAGATGTGGCATCCGTCGAAGATCTGGTCTCAATTAGGGCTGTGGAAGCTTTGGAATACCCCCAAGAAGTTCGAGGAGTTCTTTCGTTTGATTTTGACGGGACGCTGCATGTGCCGACAGAGAATCCGCCGCTGAGTCCGGCCTTTTTTGAAAAGGTCCAGCAGCTGCGTGAGGAGGGCTGGATCTGGGGAATCAATACGGGCCGCTCACTGCCGCAGATGATCGATGGCTTTGGTTTTGGTAAGTTTCCGTTTTATCCAGACTTTCTGGTGGCACGGGAGCGGGAGATTTTTACGCCGGGGCAATTTGGTCGCTGGGTTCCCGTGGAGGCTTGGAAAAAGAAAAGTGCCAAAGATCACAAGAGGTTTTACCGGCAGACTAAGAAGTTCCTGAAGGAGGTGGAAGAGTTCGTTGATTACGAGACTGATGCCGAATGGATCGAGGAGGAGAACGGTGACACTGGGGTGATCTCTACGACCATTGAGGAAATGCAGAGGATCGTAGACTATATTGAGAAGCACCGAGGCAAGTATGAGATGTTAGGATACTTGCGTAATACGATCTATCTGCGTTTCAGTCATGTGGACTATCACAAGGGGACAGCTCTACAGGAGGTGGCTCGACTGGCTGGTGTGGACAAGCAGCATGTCTTCGTGATCGGGGACGGGCATAATGACCTCGATAAATTGCACCCGGATGTAGCTGGAATGATTGCCTGCGTGGGCAATGCAGACGAGGTGGTGAAAGAGCACGTGCGCGAGCAAGGCGGCTATGTAGCCGAGGGAATTGGGAGCCTCGGGACTATCGAGGCTCTTGAGCATTTCTTAAGTTAACAACCTTAGCCGCCAGCCACGGGAGGAATGAAGACGACTTCGTCGCCTTCTTGAAGAGGTGTCGCCCAGTCGGCAAAGTCTCCGTTAATGGCAAGCATGAGCTGCTTTTGCTTGTGTGGGAAATGGTACTTGGCTTTCAGCTCTTCGTAGAGTCCGGAAGGAGTGACTGATTCGGTTTGGTAGGGTTCAGAATCGGTGCCAGTGATTTCCTTGAGCTGGGCGAAGTAGCGAAGCTCAATGGATTTCGAAGTGCGAGCGTCCTCGAGAAAGCTGCGGATCTCCAAGGTGTCTGCCGGGGAGTTGGCATTCATCAAGGCGTGTGGTCGGATGAGATCCACAAGCTTGGTATTGCACTCCTCTAGCAGATTGCGAGGGCAGAAGTGTTTGTCCTCAATGGCCGCTTTGATTTTTGGAAAAATGGAAGGTTCGTAGATGGCGCAGAGTGGTTCTGGGCGTCCGTCAATGCTGCTGCGGTAGGCTGTGGCGTCGGCACTTGGATCACGTTCGCGAATGAGATGCTCCAGAGTTTCCCATTCCAAGAGTGGAAGGTCACAGGCGACAACGAGTAATGGTGATTCCTCGTTTTCCTCTGCAGCTGCATTGATTGCCGCTAAAGGGCCGTTGGCTGGATCAGCGATGAATGGGAGACCGTAGTCTATAGTTCCGGGGTGAGACAGGTATACGTGGTCGGAGAGCTTGTGCAGGATCTCGTAAAGCCTGAGGTATTCCGGCGTGTTGTTACGGTATGTCAGGAAGGCCTTGTCCTGTCCCATGCGGGTGGACTTGCCACCGACCAGAAGGATGGAAGTTTCGATTTTCATTGGGCTGCGTAATCTGATTTTCCGCCAGTCTTTTTGACGAGCCTGGTTTGGTTGATGGTGATGTCGTGGGACATGGCTTTGCACATGTCGTAGATGGTGAGGGCTGCCACGGAAGCTCCTGTGAGAGCTTCCATTTCCACGCCTGTCTTGCCGGAAACTAGGCAAGTACAGGTGATGCGTACTGCCTGCTGCTCTGGGAGCGGCGCGATCGAGAACTTGCATTTCTCCAGAGGAAGCGGATGGCAGAGCGGGATGAGGTCCGAAGTTTTTTTCACCGCCATGGTGCCGGCGATGATGGCGGTCTGGAAGACCGGACCTTTCTTCGTCTGGATGTCATCGCCCACGAGTTCAGCCATGATCTCCTCACCAAGAATGACAATAGATTCGGCAGTAGCTTCGCGTTGGGTGATTGCCTTGCTGGAGACATCTACCATGCCTGGCTGGTTGTTTTCTGGGTCAATATGGGAAAGCATGAGAGGGAGAGGATGAAGTTAGAAAAAGGGATAGATGTCGAGCAGCGTTCCTGCAGTATATTGCTTTTTCGGCTCGGAGACGACAGCAAAGCCCTGCTTTCCGGCGAGAGTCAGGTAGTCGCCTGAGTTTCGTGGCGGGTGCAGTGTGATGCAACCATCCTGCATGGTGTAGGGAAGGATACCCGTGAGCGGTGCAGACCAGAGAAAATCGCCGGCCAAAGGTGCACGCCGTGCAGTGGGCTTCATGCCTAGCATGGTCATGAGGGCGGGCAGCAGATATCGGGTGGCTGTGGCTGTTACGGAGACCGGATTGCCAGGTAGAGCAAAGACTGATGGTGAACCGTGGCTTTTCCAATAGGCAAAGGGTTTGCCCGGACGCTGAGCCACGCCATGGAAATGCGGTTCGCCCAGATGCTTTCTCAGAAGTGGTGCGACCCAGTCAAATTTTCCCATGGAGATGCCTCCTGTTAGGATAAGTACATCTGCTTGTTCCAGAGAGGGTGCGAGAGCCTGGTCGATGGCATCCGGGTCGTCCGCCAAGTGCACATGTTTGACCTTGCCTAGCTTATTGCCCTCGATGAGAGGGATGAGCGCCGAGGGGTGTGAGCGGCGGATCTGGAAGTCTGTGGGAGTTTCTGTCGGATCGATGACTTCGTCACCCGTGGTAAGGAGATGGATGCTGGGAAGTTTGGAGACACTCATTTCCATGGCTCCTACGCTGGCTGCGATGGCGAGTTCCATTGGGCTAAGCTTGATGCCTTCAGGCAGGGCTGTGGCGTCTGCTGCGCAGTCGCTTCCTGTGCGGTGGATGAACTGGCCTGGTTCGAAAGTGGTGGTTGGTAGAAGTGTGGCTTGTTGTCCTGAGACTTCGATTTGCTCCACGGGGATGACGGTATCGGTGCCACTCGGCAGCGGGGCTCCTGTCATGACTTCAAGGCAATGATCGGGCTGGATCAGGTGGAGGGCTGGAGCGCCCGCAGCCTGGGTGCCGGAGATGATGAAACTTTTCGATGTGGATGATGAATGGATGGCGATGCCGTCCATCATGACACGGTCGAAGGGGGGAGCCGGGCGGTCAGCGAAAATGGGGTGCCGCAACACGCGCTGATACGCCTGATCCGCGTTAATGTGTTCGGCTGGAAGGTGTTCGAGCGAGCTAAGTATGAGGCTTTCAGCCTCCTCCATGGAGATCAGTGGCAGCACTCCTTTAGCTTCCTGCCAGAGAGGGGAAGTTTCAAGTGCCAAAGCAGGCATGCAGTTGGTGTCTAGATATGGGTTTGCTTGTTGGGGATGGGGTGGTTAATTGACATGAAGTGCAGGAAGTACAGGACAAGCTGGGACGGCAATTACGGGATTTGAGGATCTCCGTGACGGACCGTTGTAATTTCCGCTGTCGCTATTGCATGCCGGCTGAGGTCTTTGGAGCCGGGTACGAGTTTCTGCCGAAGGATGAGATTCTTCGCTTTGGGGAAGTCGAGCGGCTGGCCAAGGTCTTTGTAAGTATGGGCGTGAGAAAGTTGCGTCTGACTGGCGGTGAACCGCTGCTTAGGAGAGACCTTCATGTGTTGGTGAGGAAGCTTGCGGAGATTGAAGGCGTGGAAGATCTCGCCATGACGACCAATGGTGTCTTGCTGGCAGCCAAGGCGGAGGAGATGAAGAAGGCTGGATTGCAGAGAGTGACCGTCTCTCTCGATGCGATGGATCAGGATATTTTCGGAGCCATGAATGGCGTAGGGGCCAAGGTGGAGCGTGTGGTCGAGGGAATCGATGCTGCGCTCGCTGTGGGGCTTGGGGTGAAGATAAACGCGGTAGTGAAGAAAGGTGTCAATGAGGGGGAAGTACCCAAGCTGGCAGCCTTTGCCCGTGAGCGTCAAATTCCGGTACGTTTTATTGAGTACATGGATACAGGCAATGCCAACCGCTGGAAGCTGGATGAAGTGATGCCTACGGCTGATTTGTTGGCTCAGTTGAAACAAGTCTATCCGCTGCAGGCGGTCTGCGACCCTAAACTGGGTGAAACCTCCGAGAGGTTCCATTTGCCGGGAGTCGATGGTTTCGAAGTCGGGTTTATCAGCTCGGTAACTCGACCGTTCTGCCGTGATTGTAACCGTGCACGTCTCTCTGCTGATGGACATTTGTTTACCTGCCTTTTTGCCTCAGTGGGGCATGATGTGAAGGCGCTGGTGCGGGGTGGATTTGATGATGAGGCTCTGGCCACGCAGCTGGCTGCCATATGGTCAGTCAGGGTGGACCGCTATTCTGAAGAAAGGGCTGGCATGAAAGAGATTCCGAAAAAGGCCGAGATGAGCTATCTTGGCGGTTAGACAGACAATTCCATGAAGATACAGATCAAGCACATCTACATTTCGCCAGGACACAATTACTACGGACGCTACGGCAAAGGCTCTTTGGATCATGAGATCCAAGAAAAAGAGAAGATTGAAGTCGTGGCCGGTAAGGGTGTGGTCGGAGATCGGTTCTTCGACTACAAGGAGGATTACAAAGGGCAGATCACCTTCTTTGATTGGGCGGTCTATGAGCAGGTCAAAGAGAAAGTGGTGAAGGGAGAACTCGATCCTTCAGCGTTTCGCCGCAATGTGATGGTAAGTGGCGTCGATTTAAACGAGCTGATTGGCAAACGTTTTGAAATCGATGGGGTGGAATTCACTGGGTCTGGTGAATGCTCTCCATGCTTCTGGATGGACGAGGCTTGTGCCGAGGGGACCGAGGAGTTTCTGAAAGGTAGAGGTGGTCTGCGCGCACGAATCCTGACCGACGGGGAATTGTTTGCCGGAGAATATGAACTCAGGGTGTTAGGCGACAATGAGTGAAGAGCGGTCGGCTGAGTATCAGGTGCAGAGAGCTGGTAAGTTGGTCAGTGACAGGCTGGCCGTAGAGGAGCCAATGCAGATCACTGTCGACGGATGTCCCATTGCCGTGGTGATGCGTACGCCCGGGCATGATGAAGACCTCGTGAGGGGCTTTCTACTAACCGAAGGCGTTCTGAGGAGCCTTAGCCTTGTGAGTCGAATCGATCTGGAGCAAAAGCAAAACCATGCCTTGGTGTTTCTGAAAGACGATGCCGAAGTGGACTATGAAAAGCAGCAGCGCAATCTCTACAGTGCCTCAAGCTGCGGGATCTGTGGAAAGGCGAGCATAGAATCGATCCGTCAGGAATTGCCCAGGCTGGAGAGTGGTTTTGCTGTCAGGAAAGAGGTTTTGTTATCTCTTCCAGACAAGATGCGTGAGACCCAGGAGACATTTGAGAAGACTGGTGGTTTGCATGCGGCGGCTTTATTTACTCAGGATGGTGAGCTCGTGGTTTTGAGGGAAGATGTGGGCCGGCACAATGCGATCGACAAGGTGATTGGCTGGGCAGCTGCTGAGGAAATCGATTTTTCCCATCTTATCCTGCAGGTGAGTGGACGTGTCTCCTTTGAAGTGATGCAGAAATCTCACGCTGTAGGTATTCCGGTGATCAGCGCGATTTCGGCGCCTACCAGCCTGGCTGTGGATTTTGCCCAAGAGAGTGGACAGACCCTTATTGGATTTTTACGGCCTCCGAGTTACAACGTGTACTCGGGAGAGGTTGTCTAGAGAGAGTCCACCTGGAAGGTGAGAGTCTGAGTTTCGCCAGTCTTTGAGTTGGTGGCAGTGAGGCTATGCATGCCTTCGGTAAGAAGGGCGGTGAGCTTGCCTTCATGGTTAATGATGCGAAGCGTGTTTGAGAACCAGACGGTGTTTTCGGGGATGTTTGAGATGAGTGGTAGGTAAGCGCCATGATCGGGAAGATCCGGATCGAGAAGATACGTCGCATCACGTGCTGGGGAGAGAACACGAAAGGCTTCTTGGATTTCTCGAGTATGGGATGCTGTGTAAGGGCCCTCAGGGCGTTCCTGCATCCATTCATGGTAACGGGAATCTAGATAGACGTCGCCGTTCTCAGAGTAGTCTGACAAGCCGGCTTGTTGGGGGAGATATTGTATGTGGGAGAAGGTGTGGATAGCGAGTGGGTAGCGAGGGTGTCCTTTTGAAAGCCTCTTTCCAGTGGCTGGATCAACGGAGACGGGGCTGACTCTGGCTGGCTTTGTGAGCCAGCTGGGTTCAGTTTTCTCATGGATAGCCAGCATGAGTTTTTTAAAGACGGGGCCGGCCCCAGTCACCCCAGAGATGCCTTTCATGGGGCGGTTGTCCAAGTTGCCTACCCAGACGCCTACCGTGAAATCGGCCGTGAAGCCGATGCAGAAGTTGTCCCTGAAATCGGATGATGTGCCCGTTTTGACTGCGCAGGGAAAGGGGAGGTGTAGATTGGAATGCATGCCGAACCCTTCCAAGCGAGCGTTATTGTCTGCCATGACTGAAGCGACCAGATAGGCGGATTCAGGAGAGAATAATCGTTTGTAGTGCGTTACTGAATTTGCAGGGGTGATATGGGTATCCGTATAGAGGCCCAGTCTGGCAATGGTGGCAAAGGCATTGGTGGCTTCCAGTAGAGTCACTTCACCAGAGCCTAGGGTCAGGCCTAAACCATAGGTGCTTGCGGGTTGATCGAGTGTGGTGATACCTAGCGAAGTGAGGAGTGTGAGTAGTCGCTCTGGACCACCGATATCATTCAGCACCCTGACTGCTGGCACGTTCAACGAGTTCCCCAGAGCTTTGTAGATGGTGACTGGGCCATGATGTTGGCGGTCATAGTTGACCACTTCCTCAGGTCCTCGGATCCCAGCATAGCTGGTAGGGATATCAGGAACAATCGTGGCGGGAGACATGCCGGCATTTTCAAAGGCAAGCAGGTAGGTGAATGGCTTCAGTGCTGAACCCGGTGATCTGGGGGTGAGTGCCGCATTGATCTGCGAGAGTGAGAAATCCTTCGTGCCTACCAGCGCTAGTATTTCTCCGGTCTCATTATGGATAATGACGGCGGCGCCATGGTGTACCTCCTTGTCTTTGAGTAATCCAAGTTCCTGCTGGAGCAACTGGCGGGCGGTTTCTTGATGCTCCAGTTTGATCGTCGTCTGGATATGCGGAGATTTTTCTTTGCGGTGGGGGAGGACTAGCTGCGAGAGTTGCTGGGCTTTGGTGTGCGTTTTGTAGGGAATCAGTTCGAGAGGTTCGGATTTGGCTCTGGCAATGCGCTCGGCAGGAATCGAGTAGATGATCTGCATCCGGTCTAACACCCAATTTCTGCGCTCTAGAGCATTCTTGGGATTTCTTCTGGGGTTGTGGCGGGAAGGAGCCTGAGGCAGTCCTGCCAGAAGTGCATACTCTGCCAAGGAAAGATCATTGAGGGACTTGTTGAAATAGTGGAGCGCTGCTTGCTGCGGGCCTTGAGTGCGGTTTCCGTAGTCGAGATGGTTGAAGTAGGCGGCAAGGATCGTATCCTTGTCTTCACTCATCTCCAAGTGGCGGGCTGTTAGGGCTTCTATGAATTTGGTTTTGAGGGTACGCGGAGGCACGCCTGAAGTTAGCTTGACGGTTTGCTGAGTAATGGTGGAGGCTCCGCTGACAAAATGGCCGGCTGTCAGGGAGTCTTTGATCGCCCGTATATTAGCAAATACATCAATGCCCCCATGGTTATAAAAGCGTTTATCCTCTGCTGCCAGAGTGGCCTCAATCAGCGTTTGCGGGATACCTTCTAACAGGGAGTGCCGGTGCCGGTAGTAATCCTCCCGAGGGCTGTGGTGGAGAGGTCTTCCTTCTCTATCCAGTATCAGGACAGAGGGGGCAGGGCCAGAGAGTGCGGGCTTATTATAGGGAAAGGCAAAGGGGAGCAGGTACCAGCCAATCAGTGCAATGAAGGCGCCAATAGCCGAGCCATGAAGAAGCAGGCGAGGGAGTTGTCTCCCACGCCTCTTCTTGGCTTCCACTGGTCGCAAGCCTTGTGCGATATGGCAGTGGTCATACATGATTTATCCCATCGCCGGGGGTATCTTATCGGGTGGTCGTGATGGTCCGTGCTCCAGAGAGTGCGTACTTACTTGGGTCGTACATGGCTTCTACTTTTGCAGGTGGAGCGTGCACTTCGCCTTCTGCTGTGATTCTGGCTAGATAGCTTACGGAGTCCGTGCGGCCACGCCATGAGCGGTTCAGGAAGAATAGAGCGCGGTCATCACGTAGTTCAGTACGTGCTACTTTCCAGTTCTTCTTACTCTTCACGAAGGCTGCCTGTGAGGCGAAGTCTTCGTTGACGATTTCAAAGGTACTTGGCAGCGGATCATCGATGGCGACGTACTGGAGTTCATCGGCAAAGGTGATGTCCAGTGTGACCAGCACAAGGTCGCCTACCTTTGGATAGAGCAATGGCGAGGTTTTCCCGTCTGAGGTGACACGTTCATAGCGGCGCTTAATGGCGAGACCACTGTGACCAACTGGGCCAACAGGAGCAACCTCAGGCTTCGCGGAGATAACAACCCGGGCAAAGGCCTTGTGATCGGAACTCGCCTCTAGATTCTGGACCTCCTCAAGCGGGAGTCTCAAATTTTGTACAGGCTGGTTCTTGCTCAGCTGGATCGTCTTTGTTCCAGAGGCCAGGTGCAGGGTAATGGTAGAGTCAGAGCGCTCTGACTCAACGTATCGAGCATAAGCGGCCATGGCATGAAGAGCCCAGCCGTTCACCCAAGTGGTATGCCAGTGACCTTGTTGGCCGCGCTTGGCCAGAAGTTCCTGCAGTTTCAGATCAGCCTGTTCCCCTTTGGGGTCAATAGTTGACCAGGCAAGAAGCTGGGAGGGGACATTGGCACGGTAGCGCATCCAGTAGCTGTTCGGGTCGTCTTTGACTGGTTCGGTGAGCAAGCTGATTGCCTGATCCTTGGCTCCTCCTGAATGATGGATGGCGAGTGCCAGGAAGGCGCGTGAACTATCCCCGAGTTTGTCCTTCATGTCATAGAATTTGTTCTGGAAGGCTTGCTGAGGTTTGCCGGCTAGAGCGAGAACGTAGAGGGCTCTGCATTCTGTGTCGGCATGCCACTGGTTGTAGTTAGGCTTTGCAGGCTTCCGCAGGCTTTCAGCAAGATATTTGGTAATCCCATCAATGGCGGAGTCAGGGACGTTGGCACCTTGCTGTTTGGCGAGCAGAAGCGCCATGCCGCCATAGGCGGTGGCCCAGTCGGTGGCTTCTCCTTCACCGGGCCAGTAGGATAGACCACCGGATGACGTTTGCATGGAAAGCAGGCGATTGGCTCCTTTCTGGATGGCCTCTTTGACCTTTTTCTCTGAAGTGTTGGCAAAGCCAGGAACCGTTGATTTGAGGTCACGGACTGCAAACCATGGCATCAGGGAAGAAGTGGTCTGCTCCACGCAGCCGTAGGGGTATCGAAGAAGGTAATCTACTGCTCCGCCAGCTTCGAGAAGGAGAGAGTTGGACAGCTCTAGATCGGCATGACCACGTCCATTCATGAGGATGGGGTTCACGTTAGCCACCATGTTAATTCGGTTCTCATTACCGTTTTCAAAGCGGATAAAGTTTGCGTGACGCAGAAGTGGGCGAGGATAGGTGACCTCGAATTTGTTGATCATCGCGTCGCTATATTCTGAGCTGGTAGCCGAAGTAAGTTCGGTTCCTTCCAGTTCACGCGGGATCGCTTTCCAGGTCCACTGGGTTTCCCCTGTATTGATGAAGGAGACATCGAAGCTGACAGTGGCTTGTTCACCAGCGGTGAGCGTTACGGATTTGGTAAGCGTGTTTTCGGTTGCGCCGATCACCTTGGTGAGGCTGTCTGCTGTCAGAGAGACATCCCAGGTACCTGAGAGTTTGGATACATTCTGAACCAGGACGCGCTGAGTCATCGTATCTCCCTCGCTCGCAAAACGAGGAGGCTTAGGTTCAAGCATGATGTTTTTACTTACCACAAGATCTGTACTCGTGGAGCCGAAACGGTCTGCTCCCGAGAGAGCTGTTGCCATGACTCGATAACGGGTCAGAGTGTCAGGTGTGTTAAAGCTGAGTTTGAACTGACCTTTCGAGTCGGTGATGACAGTTGGGAACCAGGCGGCGCATGGATCAAAGTTGTTCCTGGGTTTAATGTCCTCTCCTGCTGTTTCGTCGAAGAAGCCCCCGCCGCCACCAATGGTGAATCCTTTGTTTCCATAGTAGGCGTCCTCTGGATTTTCGGAGACTATGCTTCCAAGAGATACACCTGTTCGTAGGGATAGGGGTCTATCACGATGGAAGTGCTTGAGCGGGGAAGGGGTATGGTACCCCATGACCGCGAGGGTGCCTTCGTCCTCTGCATAAAGGACGACTTCACTGTTGCTCACGGCTCTGCCTCGGTGGTCAGTCACCTTGCCGGTCACCGTGACTTCCTCGCCAGGACGGTGGTAGTCTCCGGGGATTTCCAGAGCGATCTTTAGCTTCTTGCTAGGATCAGTTACGGAGATTTCACAGAAGCCAAGCTTGAGTGCTGCTTGTTTGTATTTGTGCGGGCTGTCCGCAGCGCCACGAATCACCAGGACTGAAACGTAGGCGTTTGGAGCCATCGTATCATCGATCGGGAATTCGATCACTGGCTTGTCCATGCTCAGTGTACGGCGGAAGGTCTGGATAACACCTTTTCTCTCCACGCTAACAAGGGCTGTTCCTTCGATTGGTGTCATCACGAGGATGCGCGCTGTGTCTCCAGGGAGATAGTTCTTCTTCTCGGAGACCAGTTTGATGCGCATGCCTTCTTCAGTTGCCCATGGATATTCCTTGGAACCGTAGACATAGAGATGGCTGGCGGAAATGCTCTCACGGCCTTCAGCATCGGCACCTTTGACGGTGAAGATGTAACGTCCAGGTTTCTCTGCTGTGAGGGAAAGGGCATTGGTCTTACCGGCCTTGACTTCAAACTCTTGGGTTGAGATGTCCTCGATCTTTGTCTCATTGTGGACGCGGACTCTACCGTCATCCGACTTTACCTTGTTAGTAACATGGTACTCGCGCTGAATCTGTACCGAGACCTTAGAAGTGGTCTTTGAATATTCACCATCGGGATCTACTGCGACGATGTTTAATTTAAATGGTTCACTGACGCGAGTGAGCTGGTCTCTTCTGGAGATACCGTAATAAATAGCGGTAGGGTGGTGGACGACCGTCTGAGTATCCGAGAGTGTCTGGTCACGAGTATCACGGATGGAGCTCGTGAAGGAGAGCCGCTGTGGTGATGGGAATTCTAGCTTCGGAATATCCATGCTGACGGATGCAGAGCCGTCACTTGATAAAGTAAGCTTTCCGTTTTTGTGTTCCGAATCTCGGAAGTTGCTGCTGTCATCTTTATAGCCGAAGTAGTAGCTCCAGTAGTAAGGGTCGTACTTGCGGTGGTCGCCGAACTTGAAGTCGCGGAATTTGTCTGGGTAGAAGCCGGTCGGCGTAGAGGTGAAATGCCATTGTAGTTCACCCTCAGCTACTGGGGTTCCCTGGTAGTAGTTTGCCTCCACATCCAGTTGGATGTTAGTGTCACCGGGTTTTGGTGCAGGCAGGTTGGCGCTGATCTCAAAAGCATTTCTGCGGAACTCTTGAACCGAGAAACGATGGAGGAATACGCTGCGGGCCTGTTGCTCATTCTCTTCTTCATCTGCGTCGGCCACCGTCTCTGCGTCCTCATTGGTGACTATCTGGCAGTGAATGGAGAAGGTGCCAACTTTCTCTGAGGGAAGATCAAACTCGGTGTCCAAGCTGCCGTTTTTACTAAGTGTGATTTCTTTTTCAAAGAGCACTTTCCTGTCAGGATCTCTCAGTTGGACCTGTACTTTGCTGTCTTCTGTTAGGCGAATCTGGTTGTCCATGAACTCCCTGAGTATGGCCTTGAAGCGAACCTTCTCGCCCGGGCGGTAGAGGTTGCGGTCTGTAAAGGTCATCATGTCTCGCTCCCAGTAGGTCTTTTCAGACCAGCTGAAATTGACAGGGAAACGCCACATGTAGACAGTGCTGAGGGAATTATCGAAGGTGACGGCAAAGCTGTCATCCTTAAGATGGGCGATCAGGTGGCGGTCCGCCTCTGAGCGTGGGAGTTTGGCGAGTCCTGATTTGTCGCTCTTCACCGTTTGTAGCAGCTTGGCGTCTTCACCGTAGATGGACACGGTGGCAGAGGGGACAGGCAGCCCTGTATCCAGAGAGTAGGTGTAGATCCAGACGTGATCTTCGGCGATTTTCCAAGCCAGACCTAGGTCTGTCAGTTGGATCACGGCTTGAGCTTCCCGCTTGCGGCTCTCTTCTGAGCTCAGCTGGTCTTTAGGAGTACCCACGACAGAGACAAAAAGGCTGGCGGACTGCTGTTTGTCCGGCAGTATTTCGTCCCAGTTGAGGGTGATGCGTATACTCGTGTCGATTTTATTATCCAGAGCGATGACCTGATCATAGACGGTATCACCACTGATGAGTTCGAAGGGGAGTGGTTTGGTAGGGCTGATATCATCATAATTGTATCCGTCACCTGTGTAGTGTCGGTATCCTTGCTCAGTACGGATGAGTTGCTTAGGTTCCAGGGCTTTGATCCTCACGTGGATCTCCTTCATATTTACCGTGTCTACGGTGTAGGTGCGGTGACCTTTGGAAAGCTGGGCGGTATTGAAGGTTGGGAGGCCGATGCCGGATTCGACATTCTTGAAGACGATTTTCTTGGCAGTCGATTTCTCCAGAGTCAGGCCGTTGGCGGCAGCCAGATCCTCGGAGACAGTGACTGTGTAGTTGTTTGTGCCACTGAAGTCACCGCTGGCTACCAGGTAGCTGTTACCATCCAGACTGATTTTGAGGTTCGGCGGGGTAGGGGTGACCGTAATAAGTTGGCTTAATTGCTCTTCCTTCAAACCCTTGGCTAAATTAGAATTGAAATAGAAGAGGATCTCTCGTGGATGATCTGCACGCACGAGTGGGGAGATTTCTTTGATCTCGAATGGTTTGATGCTCCAGATGAAATAGGCAATCTGCTCAGGAGTCTTGTTTGTTTTACTGAGGTTGGGCAGCCCCTTCTTGACCATGAGGTTCCACTTTTCACCGATGGGGAGTGGCTTTTTGGGGGTGACGATGACTCCGTTGCTAATTGGGGAGTTCTGTTGCCATTCGGTTTTCTCTTCAACTTGCTGATCTTCCTTCTTTGCCTTGAGGTTGATGAAGCGCTGGTGCCAACTCGGGCGAATGTAGTATGTGCTCTCTAGGTCTCCCCATGTGGCTTGTCTCACTACCGCGTCCAGACGGTGACCTTCCTCATCAATGTAGTAGAAGAACTTCTCGATTTTGTCTGGGTCTACGTCGTCATTGAAGCGGATATAATTAGAAGGCATGCGGTTATTGACCGATGACTTGCGATGATAGCTTGGTTTGAATGCTTCTGAGGCGAGGGAACGGATCTTTCCGTCAGGTATGGGGGACTTGTCCAGATGTTGAAGCTTGGAGTTGATAGAGAAGGTGTATTCAGTTCCCATCTTGGGAGCTTCAGAGGGAATGAACTGAGCCATGTTCTGGCTGGACCAGCGAAGCTCTCCTTTGATCTCAGGCTTAATAGAAAGGATGCTGTTAGTCGTGGTAGTGTTGACCACGCTTTCCGGGACGACCGCCCGGTCAAAGACGAGCTTGTAGGTGGACTCTGGGCGAATATCCGAGGTGGATATGTGGAGTGTGGGCTTGGCCTGCAGAGTCGCAGCGGCAAGCAGGGATAGGGTAAAAGCAAGACGTTTCATAGCAGTTGACAGACGTTCATAATGGGTACGCCACAGGGGAAAGGGTAGTTATCAATTTTCTCTTAAATAACGACAATTGGCGGTATTATAGGGATATTCTCCTACTTGGTCGAGATCGAAGCTGTGAAAATTCAATGAATAGGCAAATTTTCTAAAGATTAACAAAGATGCTCCCAATTGTTCTGGAATTGAATAGACGCTGAGGGTAATGAGTCTAAGTTGAAACCTTATTTCATCATGAGTGTCAGAAAAACGATTATTACCAGTGTGGCCTGCCTGTGTGTAGGGTTTAGTGGAGTAGCTGAGGCTGGAGGGTCTGTCCCCAAGGAAGAGCTGCTAGCCTTGCTCAATGTCTCCGGCGCTTCGGGTAATCAGGTGCTGAGCAGTTTTGAGTTAGGTCCAGCTGGGGCTGGTACTCGTCTTGGTCGACAGTTTGGCGCTCTGAGTGCTTACCGGATCGGTCCTTATACTGTTCCCGTGCGTGTAAAAGGGAGCCAGGGGGATTTTACCATGGAGTTGGTACTTGAGACTGATGTTCAGATGTTAGGTCCGGATGGCAAGCTGCTGCCGGATGACGGACTCAATGCTCCGGAAGGAAGCCGGATTTCGGAGAAGGTGACTTCCTGGAAGGTTCAGCCATTGAATACTGGGGACGAAGCTGAGGCTCCTCAGCCACCGGTGACAGGTGGAGGGGACGCGGTGCAGGATGTGAAGGATCTTTACACCGAGGTGATGGAAATGCAGCTCAAGATAGAAAATATTGAGTTCGAGTTGAGGGGGGAGCCGGTGAGTGGCAGTCTTACCCGCTGGAGAGATGCTGCGAACCATGTGCGCCGGGTGAAATTCAGCTACGGCGGAGAGCACTCTGGTCTCTCCCACGATGTCATCTATGATAGCAAAGGACGTCCTCGCTTTATTTTAAGTAGCCTCGGGACTTGGAATTTTGTCCCAGGGAAACCCAATGCGACTGAAGATAAAGTGAGAGAGCGTCGATTCTATATTGATGAAGCTGGTCTCGTGGTTCAAGTCTTGGAGAAATACTACGAAGTCAGTGGGGAAGAGAAAGATTTCAAGAAAGCGGCAGATGGGGCCAAGAACATCGAGCTGAAGCCCGCCTCCTATGCATCTCGCAAGTTTGTCGTACTTGGGCGCGCCCTCAGAGATGCAAAAAGATCGGACTTGGAAAAGATGACCTTCGAGTTAAGCGATGCCAGTAGAAGGCTGCTTGAGCCAGCGCCTCCGCTTGATGAGAAAGAATGGCTGGAAGTTCGTGGCACCTTTGAACGCCAGTTTCCTCTCACAGATAAACTGGATACAGTGATTACGAACTATCTGGTGGATCTCAAATTGGTGGCACCACCGAACCAAGCCCAAGAAGGGAACTACACGGTGAATTATGATATCATCCAAATGATCACGGATGAAGCTGGCAAGGAGCAAGCCGCCATAGCTGTGACCGCGAGTGGGCTTGCGGACGATGCGATTCAAGCTGAAAGATTCCTCGTGAAGCTGGAGGGGGCTGGCAATGGCCGTATGAAAGTGAAGTTCATTGGTAAGCAGGTGAAGAACTGGCCGGAGCGTGGCGTGCAGGGCTGGAGGAAGTGAGCTGGGCTTGCCGAATAGATTTGCAAGTCTAGCGAAGTTCTGTTGGATCGTAGTCATGTATCAACGCATTTTGACAAAATTTGGTCTATCCAGCGCGTTCGCATTGTCGCTTGGTTGTCTTGCCTTTTCGACATCCGGGGTGGAGGGTCGTACCTGGACGAATAGCGAGGGGAAAACTATCGAGGCTGACTACATTTCTCACTCTGGTGACAGTGTGACCCTGAAGCTGAAGGGGAAAGAGATTCAATATCCTCTGGAGAAGCTTTCTCAGGGAGACCGTGATTGGCTGAAGGAGCAAGAGGCCAAGCTGGAGGAAGACAAGAAGAAGCGACAAGAGGAGGTGGCTAGTTTGTTAGGTAGGCGAGACCGTGTATCTATTAGTCACAGACTCTTTGAAGATACTGGTGACTATTTTAAAGAAAGTACACGCAGGACCTGGCTCAAGGAGCATGAAGGGGGCGCTTTCGACTCCACGGGAAAGGAAGATGACTGGCTGAGACGCGATCCGGCAAAAGACCAATGCCTCATCTATTGTCCTGAAAGCTACGACGGGACTGAGGCCTATGGGCTGCTTCTGTTCATCAATCCCATGCCGAATGCCCTCATTCGAAAAGACTGGGAGCCTATTTTGAGCAAGTACAAACTTATTGCAGTCAGTGCCTACGGAGTAGGGAACTATGCGGACAAGGATCGTAAGAAGATCAATCCTCATCCCTATCGAGTGACCTTGTCTTTGGATGCGATGGCGACCGTGGAGAAGCAGTATAAAATTGATCCTAAAAGACGCTATGTCTCTGGCACATCAGGTGGTGGTCACATGGCATTTACCACAGCGGCTCTCTATCCTGAGCTTTTCAAAGGGGCAATTAGCAGCGCGGCACAGAGTTATCTGCCATCTCACTTCCCAGGCTTTGAAATCAAGGACTTCAAGCGTGGTGAGCGTAAGGACATGAAATGGATCGTGGTGTCAGGCAAGAAAGACTACAATTACAATAAGATCCTTGAAACGAGTAAGGACTGGGAGAGTAACCGCCTGAATTACCGTTTTTTGGATGTGCCTGATATGGGGCACGCTCCTCCGGCAGCAGGACCTCTTGAGGAGTCCTTGCAGTGGATTGGCCTCTGAGTGGCTAGAGTCACTTAGCCCTGGGGTGAGCCTTGTCATAGGACTCCCTCAGGCGCTGTTTGCTCACGTGAGTGTAGATCTGGGTGGTAGAGAGCGATGAGTGACCCAGTAGCTCCTGCACCGAGCGTAGGTCAGCACCATTGTCCAGCAAGTGAGTGGCAAAGGAGTGGCGCAGCTTGTGTGGAGTCACGTGGAAGGGAATGGAAGTATCAGCCAGATACTTTTTCAGTAGATCGCCAATCGACTTGGTAGAGAGGCGTTTCTTGAGTTTGGAGATAAACAGAGGGCCGGCATGATGGCCAGCGGCTGAGCGGTACTTTTGAACCGCTGCTAGGGCGTAAGACCCGACAGGGACGATGCGCTCCTTGGAACCCTTTCCAACGACGCGGATGACTTCATCACCGATATCCTCGACGTTCAGGGCTGCCAGCTCAGCCAGGCGCATGCCTGTGGAGTAGAAGAGTTCCAGAATAGCGGCATCGCGCAACGGGAGCCATGGTGGGGCTTGCTTGGGCAAGGGGGCATTCAGGGGGGCTTCGAGTAGCTCGATGACCTGTTTCTGGTTGAGCACCACGGGTAGCTTGCGCTCTAACTTGGGTAGCTGGACATCGGTGAGTGGGGATTTTGCCAAGCCGTGGCGGTGGACGAGGAATTTATAGAATGAGCGCAGTGCTGAGAAATGCAGGCGTATGGTGGAGCGCGCCATGTCCTGCTGCATCATCTGGTAGAGGTAGGCGCGGAAGTGATCCGGAGTGGCATTCTTCCAGCCTGGGAATTCTTCTTCTTTGAAGAAGCGCTCGAAGGCTACGAGAGCCTGGGAATAATTGCGCAAGGTTCGCGGGGAAGCCGACTTCTCGACGCGCTGAAATTCGATGAATAAGTCGGTGAGCTCTTCCATGGGAATCAGGCGCAGGCAGGGCAGGTGCCGAAGAACTCCAACTCATGATAGAGATTGCTGAAGCCTGTATTCTCGGCGATCTCTTTTTCGAGCTGGTGGACAGGACAGGGGGCGGAGATTGGTTCGATCTTGCCACACTCGGTGCAGATCAGGAAATCCTGATGACGGCCGGGTAGTAGCAAGGTGAAGTATGCGGCGCGCTCATGAAGACCTAGACGGCGGACGATACCCTTGACGGTAAGTCTCTGCAACAGGCGAAACACCGTGGCACGGTCACACTGGCTAGCTAGTGTGGGGTGCTCGGCGAGATCAGCCAGAGTCATGGGGCTGTCATTTTCCAGTAGTACCTCAAGCAGGCAGTCGAGAGCCTTCGTACGGCGCAGGCCGGTTTCTCGGCAGCGCTTAATGAGATCGTCGTGGATGGAAGAGGACATGGGTTGAGTCTGTAGTTAATTTGGAAAGGTGGCTCCAGCCAAAAGCCATTTGCTTTTGATTTTCTTGAAGGTGAGTGATCCATCGAGCTGTTTGCTCTGCTCGTTCCCTCTCTTGGACTTGGCTCTCAGCGTAAAGCTGAGCTTAACAGTGGCATTAGTGCCGTCGATTTCAATGGATTTGATGTTGCGTGACTCCACGTGCATGAATTCCATCATTTCGGTCATGTAGGAGTGGCCGGCAACAGCTTTGTCCCGTGCCAGAGTCACAGGCTCGCTGAAGGAAACAGGTGCACCAGTGAAGACGGAATTACCTGGAGGGTAGACAACTACCAGATGCTCGGCAATCAGGTCTCGAGCTTTGTCTGCTTTTAAGACTCTCTCGGCTCTCCCTGTGCCCACGGGGAGCTCCAGGCAGTCCAAGGCTGTATTGGTACGGCGCTTGAGAATCTGGTTGTCAGAGAACCACCAGAGGCAAAAGGCAGTCAGGCAGCCAATAGGGATGAGGTAGATTAGCAGTTTGGTCTTCATGGATATCAGTTTAATCGATGGTAAGATTGAAAAAATCAATTAACAACCAAAAGGGGAAAAATAGTTACTGGAGAGATGATAACCATCAGGGTGTTAGTTGCGACCATAATTCTGACTTTGTCGATGTGCAGCCATCAAGTTGAATCCCAGCAAAGTGAGGTAGCCAAAGTTCCTGTAGTCTATTCACCGGACTATAAACTGAGCCTATTCGGTCTAGAGAAATTGCATCCATTCGACATCGGGAAGTACGATAAAATCTATGAAGCTCTCGAGAACGACGGAATGCTGGATGCTAAGCGTATTCACAAGCCGGAGAAGTTGGATGGGGCCCAGTTGGGTCTGGTCCATACAGAGGCGTACTTGGATAGTTTGAGGGATCCCAGAATGGTAGCTAGGTATATGGAGGCGCCAGCCATCAAGATGGTTCCTAGGATGCTATTGGAATCAAAGGTTGTTGACCCGTTTATATTATGCTCTGGCGGTACGTTGCTGGCCGCTCGTCTCGCATTGAAAGAGGGTGTCGCTGTGAATTTAGGGGGAGGCTATCATCACGCCAAACCCAATAGTGGAGAGGGGTTTTGTATCATTGCCGATGTGCCTATTGCTATTCGCCAGTTACAGCTGGAGGGTAAGATTAAGAAGGCGCTGATTATTGATACCGACATCCATCAAGGTAACGGGACGATTCGTTGTCTGTGGCAGGATGAATCTACATTTTGTTTCTCTATGCATGAGGCGGGTATTTACCCACTGCCGAAAGAGAAGGGGGATTTGGACGTCGAGTTAAGGGCGGGGATAAAAGACCAGGAGTATCTAGAAATCCTGCAGTCTCATCTGGCTAAGCTCATTCAGAGCAGCAAGCCCGACATCGTCTTTCACGTGGCGGGCTGTGACGCGCTTTTGGGGGATCCATTGGCGAATGGGGCAATGAGTGTGAAAGGAGTTCGGTCCAGAGATCAAATGATCGTAGAAGCGTGTCGAAAACACCAGGTGCCCTACGTGATGACTTTGTCGGGCGGATATAGCAAGGACGCCTGGAGAGCACAGTATCTCTCGGTGAAGGCGATCATGCAGAAGTGGATGTGATTCCTGAAAACAAAAAAGCGAAGGTCTGAGATAAACCTTCGCTTTTTTGCTTGAGGAGTGGCACGCCCGTAGGGAGTCGAACCCCAAACCTTCTGATCCGTAGTCAGACGCTCTATCCAATTGAGCTACGGGCGCTTTTTGTTGTGTTTGTGTTGGCCTGCGAAAGTGACTGTCACCTTGGGGGGTGGCACGCCCGTAGGGAGTCGAACCCCAAACCTTCTGATCCGTAGTCAGACGCTCTATCCAATTGAGCTACGGGCGCGTTGTCGCTTTCGCGTGCGGGCGGAAGAAGCCACAGAATGAGGGTAGTTGTCAAGACAACGCTGGAAAATTTTTCAACCTATTGTCCGAATCCGCTTATTCCGTGAATGTTAAGGCGATGATTATTTTTTCGGGATCTTGACTATATCACCGGATATTTCCCTAGGCTCGGGCGTGAATACATTTAAATCCCTTGTCTTCGGCCAAAAGGCGGTGGGAGCGGAAGAGATCGCGGATCAGTTCTTCGTAGGGGAGGTGGAGGTTGGCCACGAGGTAAAGGCTGCCGCCTGGCTTGAGATTGCGGGCGGCTTCGCGGATGAAGGTCTTGCCGAGTTCGAAGGATTGGTCCTGAGCCTCGTGGAAGGGTGGGTTCATAATGATCCAGTCGAAATTCCTTTCATGGGCTATCCCAGCAGTGACGTCGCACCATCGGTAGTCCGCGCAATCGTAAGCAGAGAGATTTTGTTTGGCGCATTCCAGGGCGCGGTAGTCGAGCTCGTATAGGAGCACTTCGCGAACCTTCTGTCGAGGGGTGCCAAGCACAACACTGGACAAGTAACCGTAGGCTGCCCCCATGTCGGCACCGGAGCCATACCAGCTTTCCTTCTTTAGGATCTCAGCCAGCAGGGTGGAGCCGGTATCCAGCTTCTCTGCGGAGAAGATGCCGGGCATGGTGACCAGCTCGGTTCCGGTGATTGTTTTGGGCTTTGCTAGTGAAGCCCATTTGCGGGCTAGTTTGGCATCGGCTGCCGAGCTGGTGTCTAGAATACGGCATTTCGATTTGCTGCTGGATTCAACTTCGGGAAAGAGTTTCTCAAGGTCTTTTCTCAGACGGGAGGCGCCCATGCGATTTGGGACGACTGAAATCCACCGGCCACCCTCATTGAGCTGCTGGGAATAGACGCCAAGATGTGAGAGATTTTCGTTCGCAAACTTGGTGCCGAAGTGGATGATAAGATCGAATTTTTCGGATGTTTCCTGGATAGGGGTGAGCTTGCGCTTTTTCCATTTCAAGTCGTGATCGGCACGGTAGCAGAGCACGGTGGGTGACTTGTCTTCCAGGTGGTCGAGCCATGGCCCGGGTTCGCCCTGGATGATAAGTGTCTTGCCTGAGGGGGAAGGAATCTCTTCCTGCTGAAAGTAGAAATCGACGGCTTTAGTGGTGATCGACATGTCTGTTGCTGCTGTGGTCCGAAGGTAGTGTGACTGAGCATCCATAGTTTGCAGGGGATTTCCAGTCTGATGGCGAGATTGGTTGAATTTGCTTCTTTTAGAAGCCATCAAATAAAGTGAGGAGCTAGAGGATTATATTCTTGCATCATGATCGAACTTTCAGTAATTACTGAAACAGATGAACGAGGAAGCTACATTCTTGGAAGCGAAGGAGGAGTTTATTGCCCAGTGGGGAGCGCTGGGAACAAGCTGGGGAATCAGCCGTACGATGGCCCAGGTGCATGCGCTCTTGATGGTGGCCCCTGAGGCGATGAGTACAGATGAGGTTATGGAGGAGTTGCAGATCAGCCGCGGGAACGCTCACACGAATCTTAAAGAGTTGGTTTCCTGGGGCCTGTTGCGCATCGTGGTGAAGAAGGGGGAGAGGAAAGAGTTTTTCGAGGCAGAGAAAGATGTGTGGAAAATGTTCACCCTCGTGCTGAAGAATCGCAAGCGTCGTGAGATCGATCCAGCAGTGTCGCTGCTCAAAGATTGTGCGGAGAAAACCAAGTCGGAGGATAGCGTGGCCGGTAAAGAGTTTCATAAGCAGATGAAGGAACTCGAGGAGTTCGCAGATTTCGCGAGCAACGTTAGTGATAAGATCGGTAATCTTAAATATGGTCCGGCTCTCAAGTTGGCGGCTAAGCTACTTAGTTTCTAGAAATATATAAACCACACAAAAAGAAATCAAAAGATAAATAAACACGCAATTAAAACATGTATTACAAAGCTTGGATTTGTGACGGGTAATTGGCCCAATCTGGCTTTGAAGCAATTGTTAAAACAGAATTTCTAAATGGTGCATCATGGGTCTTAATCGATTCAATCCATGATGCAAACAGTGAATGAATCGAACAATTCAAACATTAGATTAAATATTATGACTGCACAAATTATAGTCTATGTCGTCTACACATTGGTGAGTATAACGCTGACTATTTGGGTGGCACGAACTCTTCATAAGAATGGTAGAGTGTTTCTTATCGAAGCGTTTCACGGCAGCGAAGAGCGTGCCGATGCTGTAAACCATCTCTTGGTGGTTGGATTTTACCTCATTAATATTGGATTTGTCCTCCTGTTTTTGAGGAGTGGAGAACGGCCTCAAGGTGTCATCGAGGGGATCGAATACTGTGCCACGAAGCTTGGATTTGTGATGCTCGTCCTGGGTGCGATGCATTTTTTCAACATGTATAACTTCGATAAAATGCGCAAGAAGGCACGCACAAACCAGACTCCTCCTCGCCTTCCCGGAGCAGCCTATTAATTCAAGCACTTGTTTTTATTTGGGTTTCATTTTCAAAAATGACTGAAAGTACAGGATGAATATAAACGAGAAGATCAAGCTATTGGAGGTCTATTATGACGGCGGATGCGGTATGTGTCGTCGCTTCATGAGATGGTTTCGAGAGCAGGAACATGCCGTAGAAGTCGTGCTTTTGGCCTACGATAGCGATGAGGCCAGAGAGCGTTTTCCCGAGATTGGTGATCATGAACCGAGCAAGTTGATGGTCACCAGGACGGATGACGGGGCAGTTTTTCGTGGTGCCGAGAGCTGGGCTCTATGTCTCTGGGCGATCCAAAAATACCGCTGGATCGCTAGGCGAATGGCCAGCCCGGTCATGTTACCTCTGGCACAAAAAATCTGTGTCTTGATAGCGGCCAATCGCCTCAAAATTTCAAAGCTGCTGTTCGGTGCAGACGACAAAAAATTGGCTGCAGAAATTGAGAAATTGGATGCCGAAGAATGCGAGGATGGCAGCTGTCATCTTGAAGACGAAAAGGAGTAGTGATGTGTGATTTTTTACTGTGTGTCGGTGGTGGTAAAAGCAGGGGGCTGGACAGTGATGTCTGTGTGAAGACCAGTGTCTGGCTTCCTGCGAATCGCCAGGAAGTTTGGCCTCTGTTGACGGATTCTCGGATGGAAAAAAGCGGGTGCTTCTGTCTGGGGGTGCCCCGGCCGGTAGCCTGCGAATTGACCGATGATGAGGGAGGTGTTGGCATGGGGCGGCGCTGTGTTTCTGATCGTGGTGAAGTGCTTCAGCGGATTACCACTTGGATGCCTGGAGAACTGCTTGAGTTCAGAATGATGAAAACGAACCACGCTTGGAAGAGCTGTGTGGAGAGTCTGGAGGAGCGCTTTGAGCTAAAAAGTGAGAACGGTGGTACGCGCCTGACCCGGGTTACCAAGCTTAAAGCACGTGGTCGCTGCGCACGCATGAAGGCATGCCTCATGGCAACTGGGCTCAAGCGGGTTCATCTCTACGTCTTCAAGAACTGGAAACACTACTTTAACGAGGAAAGGGAAGCGGCATGAATACGGTGGGAATATGGATGATCTGGCTGGCAGGGATCGATCTCGGCTGTGTGATGGTGGCAAACTTCATCGTGCCCCGGATGCTACGTTATCGAGAGAATCTCGCGACATGCGATCTCTCGGTACAGAATGTGTTTTGGTCTCACGCCTTTCACACAGTGCTGCTGCTACTGGGGATGATGATGGGCTGCTTCCTTTATGCGGAGGAGCTCTGGCTACCCCAGGGAGCAGTTCTCGGAGGCTGTATCTTTATGGCAGGCTTCTGGACGATTAAGGTCTTCATGCATCTCTTCTTTTTTAATCGCGAGCTGAAGCGGCGTTATCCAGCCTTTAACCTGATTTTCCTAGCGGCTTTCGTCTATTTAGCTGCCGTGTTTACTTGCCTTAGCGTGAAAGGAGTACTCTTATGAAGGATTACTTAGTCATTCTGATTCAACTGGCCGGAGTTGGTGAGTTGGTGTTGGTCGCCGCCAGTGCTTTCATCCCAAAGGCACTCAACTGGAAAGAAGCGATGGGGAATCCCAACCGGCTGGTCAGGCAGTTGTTCTGGACCTATGCCTGTTATATTCTGGCCTGCCACTTGTTCTTCGGGCTGATCAGTGTTTTTGCAGCGGAGGCCTTGATTTGTGGTGGAATACTGGCGATCGCTCTCACCACGCTCATGACACTGTGGTGGGGAGTGAGGATTCTGCTCCAATTCTTCTGCTTTGATCGCAGCTGTATCCCCGAAAACCGATTCAATACGGTGGCCGAGGTGTTGTTGGTGTGCTTGTTCTTTTACCTAACCGCTGTGTACGGCTGGGCACTGATGGAAAACTTAAGAGGATGATTGTTGTAATCACATTACTAGCTTTGATGATCTTGCAGATCGTAGGCTGCAAGTTGGTGTGGGATAGTCTTGGCTGGAAGACGCCTCGCGGCTTAGACTGGCTGCTGGTTCTGCTATGTTATGGAACCATTCATCTACTCACTCTCGGTGATGCGGCATTTCTCCGGATGGTGCTCCTGTGTAGCGTACTGCTGGGGGGGATGAAATGGATGGTCTACGCGGAATGGAGAAGAAGTGGAGGCAAAGTGCTATCGTGGTCACGTTGGCTCTGCTTCGGGTTTCTCTGGTTTGGGATGGATCCGAATTCCTGGACGAGTAAGCGACGGGATATCCGGTGGAAGCATGACTTGCTCTGGGGGCTGGGGTGTTTACTCGTTGGAGTCTTTGCTGTCTGGATGATGGCGGTCTATCAAGTAGACGCGCTTGTGCCGCTATTCATCGCGATGAGCGTAGGTTTTCATTATGGCGCTTTGAGGCTGCTAACTACATTCTGGAAATTTGCGGGTATCCCTGTGAAGCCTTTGTTTCGAAATCCATTGGCAATGAGTGGGTTTAATGATTTCTGGAGTAGGCGCTGGAATTTGGCCTATAGCCACATGATGGCGAGAGTCGTGAAGCGTCCTCTAGTTCCAGTCTTGGGAGAGAAATGGGCCTTGTTTGCAGTCTTTGCTGTGAGTGGTTTGCTGCATGAGCTGGCGATCACGGTTCCTGTGGGAGCTGGCTATGGCTTGCCGACCTTGTTTTTCCTGATTCACGGAATGGCCGCCTGTCTGGAGCGTAAAAATAGTGGGGCGATGGCTTTGCTTTGCGGCGTGCTCCTGATTGCGGGCTTACCACTCTTGTTTCCTGGTGAATTTGTCCGTGAGGTGATCTGGCCCAGCCGGGATGTGTTTCTAAAATTGCCAAACGACACGATGTGATGAAAAAGAGAACGATAGTAATCAGCGGAGCAAACGGATTCATAGGGCGGTACTTGAGCCGCTTTTACCGGGACAATGGCTGGCGGGTGGTTGCCATTGCCCGAAGTGAGAAAGGTTTGGCCACTGGAGTGGACTATCATCCTTGGGATGGAATGACTCTGGGGGATTGGGCGAAGGCGCTGGATGGTGCGGAGCTGCTGGTCAATCTGGCTGGGCGCAGTGTGAACTGCCGCTACGGAGAGAAGAACAAGCGGACCATCCGTGAGTCTCGCGTCCAGAGCACCCAGGTGCTCGGGGAGGCCATTCGCCGCTGCAGCAATCCGCCAGCACTGTGGGTGAACTCTAGTACGGCGACGATTTATCGTCATGCGGAGGACAGGCCGCAGGGAGATTTTGATGGGGAATTGGGGACAGGTTTTTCTGTGGAGGTGGCCAAATCCTGGGAGGAAAGCTTCTTTGGTGCTGAGGTTCCGGGCACGGTGAGGAAAGTGGCCATGAGAACAGCCATCGTCTTTGCCGAGGAGAAGGGAACGGTCTGGGATGTGCTGGTGAAGCTGAGCAAGAAGTGGCTCGGCGGTACGATGGGTAACGGCAGGCAGAAGGTCAGCTGGATACACATCGGGGATTTCTGTAGGGTCGTTGAATGGCTTCGCCTTCATGAGGAAGCCAGTGGTGTCTACAACGTGAGCGCTCCCAATCCCATTGATAACCGTGAACTCATGAAGCAGGCGCGTAAGGCTGCGGGGAGGTGCTTTGGTCTTCCTTCTGCCAAATGGATGTTAGAGATCGGGGCTTTCTTTCTAAGGACCGAGACGGAACTCATTCTCAAAAGCCGCTGGGTGGTGCCGACTAGACTGCTGGAGGAAGGTTTTGAGTTTCGCAGTGAGGAGTTCGGAGAGATGTTTAACAAGTGGCGGAAGGACTGAACTAGCAGTCGTGAAGTGGGGCGGGAAAGTGGAGCACTTTGAACTGCAATTCAGAAGTGCCGAATGAGATGCTCGCTCTGAGCTTCTGGGTATAGTGATCTAGATAGAAGAAACTTACATGGCCACGGTACTGGTACTCCTGAAACTCGATCACGAGTGTGAGGGTGTCAGAACCTGTTCGTGTGACCTCCAAGAGTCTTACCTTATCCGGAAGAATGGTCGTGCTTTTTGATCTCTTGTAGTGGTTCAAGATTGGCACCATGGGGCTGGGAGCGGATTCGAGCAGGTCTCCTAGACTGCTTGCCCAAGCATCTGAAGCTGAATTGATTTCCTGTACTAGCGAGGATGGTAGAGGAATGGTCAGGATGGATTCGGTAGCGAGCATGTCGGTGAGTGATGGAGCAGACCCTGTAAACGTTTCTGGCATGCCTAGATCAATAATAATGTATAGTTTGTGCTGAAAATTGCATAATGACTGTAGACTCAGAACTACCGAAGAAGATGTCTCTCGGTCAGTTTTGTAGGAAGTAGCTACAAAAAAAGAGCAGCCTGTATGGCTGCTCTTTTGTAATTAAAAAACTCTGAGTATAAGCTTGGGTGGATTCAGAGCAGGATGGGCTTGCCTGTTCTCGGTTTGTCTAACACGTCAGCAGGAGGGCCTGGGAAGTTCTCTTCGAGGAAGCGATTCCACGCGTCCCGGGTTTCTTGGGAGAGACACTCGGTGAGCTCTTCTTCGCATTTTCCGCAAATCATCACGGGGAAGGGGCCAGGCAAGAGGATCGTGCCGAGAAAGAGTCCAGCATAAGAATAGGAGCTAACTTCCTCTCTCGTAGAAGAGCAGGTGAGGCAGGTCTGGATGTGCTCATCGATGCTGGCCTCTGGTCCAAGCCGCATCATTTTCTCATCGATGTCGGCGCGGTCATGGAAGAAGTCGAACATGGCCTCCCGGGATTTCTCGGAAAATTCTTCCGAGACCTTTTCCCTGCAATCATTGCAGATGGCGTACTCAAAGATACATTCCTCTCCCACATAGGATTTCTGCACCATGTAGGAAACATAGTCATCAGAGAGGTCGCATCCGCAATCGCAGCAGCGATCAAATGCTTCGCCAGTTTCTAGACTATTAAAATCCATAAATGCCCTCGATAGATTGAAGACTAGTGTAGCTCGAGAGTGACGGGGCAGTGGTCGGAGCCCATGACATCCGCCAAAATGGAGGCGGACTTGAGCTTGGGCTTTAGCGACTCTGAGGTGCAGAAATAATCAATTCTCCAGCCCACGTTCTTGCCTCTTGCTCCGGCACGATAGGACCACCAGGTGTAGGCATCGGTAGTTTCTGGATAGAAATGGCGGAAGGTATCGACAAAGCCAGCATTCACGATGTTGTCGAAGCCAGCTCGCTCTTGATCCGAGAAACCCGCACTCTTGCGGTTCTGTTTAGGGCGGGCGAGGTCGATCTCAGTGTGGGCCACATTGAGGTCACCGCAGAAAATGACCGGCTTAGATTTCTCCAGTTCCTTACAATAGGTGAGGAAGTCTGCATCCCATTCCATGCGGTAGTCGAGTCTGCGCAGTTCGTTTTGTGCGTTTGGCGTATAGACGGTGATCAGGTAAAAATCTTCGAATTCAGCCGTGATGACTCGGCCTTCCGTGTCGTGATGCTCGATATCGATGCCGTTAGTGACACTGAGAGGCTTGTGCTTGGTGAGAATGAGGGTGCCTGAGTAGCCGGCTTTCTCTGCAGCATTCCAGTATTGGTGGTAGCCTGCAAACTCGAGGGGGAGTTCCACCTGCTCAGGGCGGGCTTTGGTCTCCTGTAGGCAGAGAATGTCCGGTTGCTCGGAGGCAAACCATTCAGCAAAACCTTTGTTCAATACAGCGCGGATTCCGTTAACGTTCCAAGAAATGAGTCTCATCGGTGATTGTCGTGTTAGAGTGTTTTAAAGTTTGAAGGTGGTTTAGTTGCAGGGGCAGCAATCGCAAGAATCGCAGCAATTGCACGAGTCACAGCAGCTTGAGCCGGACTCCGCGGGGCTGCAGCTGATGCTGGAGCAAGTCAGGCTGGATCCGGCGCCGCAAGGAATGCAGTCACAGCAATCACAATCGCAGCAATCGCAATAGTTCAGACAGTTCCGGTCTTTCTTTTGCTTCTGATCTTCTGAGTTCGTTGGGGCTGGGACAAGATCCGCATGAAAGGCTTCAGTACGAGCTACGATATCCGTGACCAATTGCTGATGTCTATTGAGGGGTAGAGAAGATAGTGCATTCTTCAGGGTGAGAAATGCTTGTTCGGCTGCTTCTTTAAGCTCATCCAGAGGTCTGTAGATAAGTGGGTTGTAGCGGCCGTTTTTTTGATCCTTTTGCAAGTCGTCTGCGGCATCTCTGTAATAGATCAGTGATCCGAGTGAATGTCCCAGTTCGGCTAAGGGACGCTGCTGCGGCACAGATAGTATGGTGCCGAGGTGGCTAAAGATATCTGAGTAGGCCAGTGCTGTGGGCTCCGCGACGGCTTGAACCCTGGCGGAAGGTTCTTCGATTTGAGCTTGTCGACTCAATGTGGAGAGCGTCTGCTTTGTCGGAAATCCTGTCGTATTCAGTGTGGCAATGGCTTTGTCCTTCCAGTTATTCGTGAGCGCCAAGAGGGAGCTGGCAGCCATGCGGTGAAAACGATTTTCATCTACTGCATCGTCGCTGCATTTCGCTGTTAGGCCGCATACGGCGACTGCCGCACTGAATTGCTGGACCGAGCTGTCAATAGCCAATGGGGTGGGAGTTGCCAGTGGATTGCAGCAGGTGACCGTAGTCAACGGAGCTGAATACGGAGCCAGCGCTGAACCCAGAATCGAGAGGAAGGAGGAGTCTCGGTTGACTAAAAATCGCGCACTGTGTCCGTAGTCTTTGCGCAGCCTGCAGGATAGACCGCAGAAGTGGCTGCGGTAGGTGCTCGCAGAGGATTTTTGGCAACAGGCAGCAGGTGATTGAGTAAATCCGAACACGTGGAGGTTAGTTGGCTTTAAAAATTGGGAATCGAGCTTCGAGGTTGATGTGTTCCGGTGGAGTCATCTTGAACTTTGCTCCCGAAGGGGTGGTGAAGGGAGTTTCATAGACCAGTGGAACGACAGTCAGGGAAATCAGAGGCTCGTCACCCGGTCGGTCGATCCTTTCTACATGAAGAACTGAACCATGAAACGGGTTTTTGTTGATTTGTAGAAGGTCACCCTTGGAGATCGTGTAAGGGTCTGTTGCGCTGTTGGAGGTGCCTGGCAGGATGAACTCGATCAATACGAGGTAAGGGGTCTCCGGGTGGAAGTCATCCGGTTTTACCAAGGCTTGAGCTTGAATGGCTATGCCATTGGAGATGACGTCCTGTTCTGTCAGAGGACGAGTCTGCAAGATGCGGTACTGTCCCTGAATGTAGGTATTGAGTGTCGTATCGTCCAAATTGGAAATGTAATTCTTCAGCAAGAGCTTGTTGAGAAGCTTACGATCATTCTCCGTAAGATTGTAGTATTTCTTGTAGAGTGTGGGAGGGCTCAAGGCATCTCCCTTAGGGGCATTGAGTGCAGTAAATGCTTCAATCGGTTCCAGTCGTCCCAGCCACTCAAGTATCTTGTAGTTGCGTGGATTATCCGGGGTTTGAAAAACGTTGAGGAAGAGGACCCAACTCAGTATAGCCAGGCACAGAGCGAGAGTATTGGCCAAAAACCACCAGAAGAGTGGTGGTTTGGCTCTCAGTATACGGGCGACGAGTGTTTCGTCTTCTCTCTTCGTGCGAGGCATTCAGCGGTGTTCGTGAAAAATGGATGGTAAGTTACTTGCACTCGTTGGCTGGATCGTAGGTTCCTTCTTCGCCTTTTGCCTCGAAGGAAGTGCCGCAGCCGCATGAGCGGGATGCATTTGGGTTGACGATCTTGAAGCCAGAGTCACTGAGAGAATACTCATAGTTGATCACGCAGCCTTTCAGGTATTCGACGGAATCCGGTGAAATATGAACGACGACACCTTCCTGCTCTAGGGTGATGTCGCCTTCTTCGGCCTCACTAACCTGCATGGTATAGCTTAATCCAGCGCAGCCGCCTTTCTGGACTCCGAGTCTAAGGCCGGTGCCTGCTGGAGCATTTTTTGTCTCGAGGAGTGACTTGAGTTCTTTAACGGCTGCGGTTGAGAGAGTAATCATGGATAGACAGTGGTTGTTGCAGGGAACTTAGAGGTGGAAGTGGCCGCGTGCTAGTTTTTTATGGTGGTCTTTTTCAGGGGATTTGCCGATGTTTTTTGCCGTATGTTTTCAGATGAGTTTCGAGCACTGGCAAAGCCGCAGGTATTAGCGATCTTAGAGGCGGTAAAGAAGTCTCAGGGGAAGACCGTGGCTGAATTGTCCAAGGAGCTGGAGATGAGTTATATGGGGGTGAAACAGCACTGTATGAAGCTGGAGGTAATGGGCTTTTTGAAGACCTGGAGAGTACCCCGCAAAGGTGCAGGACGTCCGGAAAAGCTCTATATACTCACTGATAAGTGCGATTCTCTTTTTCCTCAGGCGGGGGTGGAACTCTCACTGAATGTGATGGAGGGAGTGAAGAAGTTTTTCGGAGATAATGCTCCTGAGAAGATTTTGTTCCATCACTATGAGCAGCTCAGAGTGGCCTGGTCACCGGTGGTGAAGAAAGGCAAGTCACTCGTGGAAAAGGCGACTCGTCTAGCCGACTTGAGGGACAAGGCTGGCTGCTTCAGCCGCTGCCACTACAGCCCGGCTGAGGGCTTCCGGATCGAGGAATACCATCATCCGATGCGTGATCTGTTTGAGAAATATCCGGCTGCTGTTCAGCAAGAGGTCCGCATGATGGAAATTTTGCTGGGTTCGAAGATTGAGCGTAAGGTGAAAAAGATGGAGAAGGGCGGCGAAATGGTCGTCTATGAAATTGCGGTTCTTGGTTAAAGGCGGCAGAAAATTCAGGCATTTTTGTTGGGAATGCAGGCCCTGAAGTGCTAATGGTGCAAGTTATGAAACCGCAACGACTGCTGATGGCTACCCTCCTGATGGTAGGTTGTGTCGATCAGACTGAGATGACTGAATCCGTGAATGAGGCGGTGCCGGTGAAAGCTAAGCAGGAATCTCAGGATGTACCAAAGAAGGAGGATTCTGCTCCTGTAAAGAAGGGGGAAATCACTCAAGCTAGTATCGAGCAGGTTTTCGAATTGAAGACGCAAGGGAGAGCCGTTCTCATTGATACCCGACCTTCCATTTTCTTTGCTCTAGGTCACATTGACGGAGCGGAAAGTTTCCCTCTGAAGGAATTTACTGAGATCAAAGGTAAGCTCTTTGAGCGAGTGAAGCAGGTCAAGTCTGAGGGAAAAACAGTCATTATCTATTGTGCCAACGTGAAATGCCCCGACTCCCATGAGATGGCCGTTAAGCTTGCGGAGCAAGGTTATGATGTGAGCGTCTTCAAAGAAGGTTGGGAGCTCTGGAAAGAAGCGGGTCTAGATTAGTAGCGATGTTCAGCATCTACAAAGATACCGCGAGAATTGTTGGTGATCAGGTGCGCAGGGCTGATGTGGACCATGAGGCATTTTCCATGTTGATCAAACCTTGTGAGTTGAGTCGGTGCAAGGCGACTTGTTGCTATGACGGGGTTTATCTGGGTCTTGAGGAGGCGCGGGTCATCTATCAGCTGGTGGATGCCGCCCGCCCACGATTCGAGGGCTATGGCTTGGATTTACCTCAGGATGTACTGATGAGTGCTCGCGACGGTAGAGCGATCAAGACGATGGTGCGTGAGGCCAAGCCAGAGGAACTTGCTAAAGATTTTCCAAAGCACTTTGAGAAAACCAGATGTGTGTTTCTGGATGACTTGGGGCGCTGTGGACTACAGCGCATGAGTATGGAGGATGAACTTGGGGACTGGTACCTGAAGCCTCTAACATGCTGGATTCATCCTATCGTTATCTTGCCTCCCATGAATGAGAGGGAAGTGCCCTTGGTTACCTTAGTTAACCGTGATAATGACCCCCAGAAGAAGGAGGGTTATCCAGGATATGGTTCATGCACACACTGTGGGCGCGAGGACAAAGAGGGCATGCCTGCTTATCAAGTCTTGGAAGCTGAAATCAGAGCGTTGGGTAAATTGGCAGGGCGCGATATTCACGGAGAAATTCTTCTTAACCTCTCTCGTTAGAGGTAAATCCGAGTAACACGCGGAGTGATACCCGTTAGAATCTCCCAAGCAATGGTGCCAGCCTTCTGAGCAATTTCACTGACCAAAAGTTCCGGGCCAAAGAGTTCTACTTCATCACCAGTTTCACAATCGGGAAGGTCTGTGACGTCGACCATGATTTGATCCATAGTGACACGGCCAAGCAGCTTGCAGCGCTTACCCCTGATGATGACCTCGGTTCCTTTGCTAGACAGTGATCGTGGATAGCCATCACCATAGCCTGCACCGATCGTGGCCACGCGGGTGTCTCTCTCGAGAATTGTTTCGCGACCGTAAGAAATGCCATGGCCTTTTGGTAAAGTCCGTATGAGGGAGACTCGTGACTTCAGGGTCATCACTGGCATAAGCTCGTCCTGATACTCTAGCAATGGAGAGATGCCGTAGAGCATAAGCCCTGGGCGGACCATGTTCGTAATCTTGGAGCGATAGTCCAGTAAGCCCGCTGAATTGGCGATGTGGATGTACTGGAATTCGCTGGGATCAAAGGCGGATTCAAAGGTCTTGAACTGTGCCAGGGTGAAGGTCTTGTCTTCATCGGCCGAGGGAAGGTGGGATCCAATGCCTTCTACTGTAAGGTTTGGCAGACTCTTGATGTGTGCCAGGCCTTCGGTGAGCTGGTCAGGAAGGAATCCACCGCGTCCCATACCGGTGTCCAGAGTGATGTGGACAGGAAGGGGATCATTTCCTTGATTGAGCGTGTTGACGTGATCGGCTTCTTCTTTAGTTGATATAGAGATCACCCAGCGGTGATACACAGCCTCAGCGCGTTCGTCGGGAAATGTGGGGCCAAGTAGATAGATGCGTGTTTGGATTCCTATGGCCGCAAGACGCCGGGCTTCAATCACGCTAGCCACTCCGAAGAAGGGGAGGCCTTCGCTATCCAGAGCTTTGGCGATCTGCTCTAGGCCGTGTCCATAGGCTCCGGCCTTGAGTACTGCCATCACCCGCTGCCCTGAGCGTTCACGGGCTAGTTTGAGATTCTGTTTCAGCGCGGAAAGATTGATTTCCGCCCAAGTTCTCGGAGGTGACTGGATGCTCTTCACGTGCAACAGGTATGCGCTGGGTTGGTCGGGGAGTCAAATGGGATTATTAAGATCCCAATCTGAACATTGAGAACTAACAAGCGACTTTATATCTCGCTTCGCATCCATGGGGCGGGGGCTAAGCCATTGCTCTTTCTTGAACCAGGTGCGTTGGCGTTTGGCGTACTGACAGGTGGCAAAGAAGATCTTTTCTTCGCAGGTGGTGAGATCGATCTCACCATTGAGGTAGGAACGGATCTGGGGGACGCCGATGGCTTTCTCACAGGTGGCAGATAGCTCGGGATGACTACGCACTTCTTCGATCGCCCCGTTCTCGAGCATGAGCTTGGTACGCTTGGCGATGCGCCGGCGCAGAGCTTCGGGCTCCCACTGGAGAACGATGCCTTTGAGGTCTTTTTCTTTCTCTGCACATTTCTCAGCCCATTCATTCTTGATAGAAGACATGGGGCGTCCTGAGAGCAGGCAGATCTCCAAGGCTCGTATGACGTAGCGGGGGTTCTTGAGGTTGGTGATGGCGGCTCCCTCAGGATCGAGTTTCTGAAATTCCTCTACCAGGGACTCCTGACTGCGCTGCTCTAGTGCGGCTCGCAGAGAGTCATCACCCGCAGGAACCGGGGAGGGACCGTGAGTAAGGAACTTGAGGTACATGCCCGAGCCTCCAACGATGACGGCGGTTTTGCCTCTTGATTCGATTTCTTCGATGACTGGTTTGGCCAACTCCAGATAGCGCATGGCATCGAAGTTCTCGCTTGGTGAGAGTACGGAGAAGAGGTGATGGGGAACCTCGCTGAGCTCTTCAGCAGAGGGTGCTGCGGTAAGTGTTTCCAGACCTTGGTAGACTTGGTAGGCATCACCATTGACGACCTCGCCATGGAGTTGTTTGGCGAGTTCGATGGCGAGGGCTGATTTGCCAGAGGCTGTTGGACCGCAGACGTAAACGGGCATCGCTGAATAGTCTTGTGTTTGAAAAGGCGAGAAGCAAGCCCCTCTTGCCGTAAAAAGAAAACCCCGGCTCTCAGTATGAGGGCCGGGGTTCGATAAGTTGTTTGTGGAGAGCTTAGGAGGCGGAAACTTCAGAGTTGTCTGCTTCTTTAGCTGGGTCACTGTCCTTACGGGACTTGGAGCCGTTAACTACGAGCTGGCGGCCCATGAACGGCTGGTCGTGTAATACGTCCACAGCGCGCTTTGCTTCCTCAGTGTTGAGCATCTGAACGAAGCCGTAGCCTTTGGATTTGTGGGTATTACGGTTGTAGATGATTTCTACTTTCTTAACAGTGCCAATGCCTTTGAATAGGTCCTCGATGTCATATTCAGTAGCGTCATAAGAGAGGTTGCCTACGTAGAGGCGAGCGGATTCAACCGGGACTCTCTGTGGTTTGCGCTTACCGCCTGTTGAGGACTTGGCGTTGCGGGTATTGGACTTTGGTGCAGCGCTCTTGGTACCTTTATTGGTATTCTTCTGAGTTTGTTGCTGCTGCTTACGAGCTTTTTCTTCGTCGAAGAGGCCGATAGCTTTAAGGATTTTCTGCCACAGGGTAAGCTTGAGAGGCTTGGGTGGCTGCTGTGGGCGGTTTCTGTTGTTACGATTACGGTTACGGTTGTTGTTACGGCGTGGGCGGCGATTGCCACCTCCGCGGTTCTGTTGTCTGTTTGGTGTGTCTGACATGGTAGTCATGTATTTCGTTTCGGCGCGGGGTCTTGTGGCTCACCGGATGGTAAGGGTCCGATTCCCACCCGTTGCTGGCATGCATGCAATTTTTCAACGGAAGTGTGGGACTTGCTCGTGGGATATGTCGTTCCGAACCCGCCTCGCGCAGCATCCGGTAAGTGCCTTGTCGTGCTCCTGGGAGCAGCTCTTCCAAGGCGTCGAGCTGCGCCAACTTGGTGCGGTGTTCGTTAAAAGGCAAGTGGATTGTGACAAATTGAGGCTCGAAAAGATGTCAATTCTGTAACCAGAGCCAGATTCTTGGTTGATTGCTCCCTAAGGCGAGCTATTCTCTTGGCAACCAAGGGTCTGATTCAATTTTATGTGTTTTCTAAAGAAATTTATGGGGGTAGTAACGGCTGTGGCCGCATTTTCACAACCCATACTAGCTAAGGAGAGTTATGTGGTGGTGGAACGCCATTCTGGCAAGGTTTTGCTGGCTGATAACTCTGAGGTGAAGCGTCCTGTTGCCAGTCTGACCAAGATCGCCACAAGCAAGGTGGTTCTGGACTGGGCTCAGGCTACCAATACAAACCTGTCCACTATGATCACGGTGCCAAGTACCATCAATCTCGTGGGGGGAGCTAACCCGATGAGCTTGCAACCTGGTGATCAGATGACTCTCCGCGATGCACTCTATTCCACCTTGATGGGATCGGATAACAAAGCGGCCCTCACTTTGGCCGATCACGTAGGGCGTGAGTTGTTGATGAAACGACAGTTACAAGGGGATCCGGTAGGGGCTTTTGTCGTAGAAATGAACAAACTGGCTAAATCGCTGGGCATGACCCGCACAAAGTTTGCTACCCCGCATGGGCTTGTAGCTAATCCAAGGGATTCTTATTCTACAGCGTCTGATATTGCTCGCCTCTCCATGCACGTCATGAAGGACACGGCTTTTGGCTTCTATGTAAAACAGACTTCTCGCGAGATCAGTGTGACCAGAGCTGCTACTGCTTCAGAGAGCAAGGTCACTGTGGAGAATACCAATAAAATGCTTGGAGGTGAGCTGAAAATCAAAGGGATTAAAACAGGGACAAGTCAAGCAGCGGGGCAGTGCATTGCTATCTGTGCCGAGCGCCAGCCCTTTGTTCAGAAGCATGAAGACGGTGGGGCTACCGTGACTCCGGTTGAAATGGTTGTGGTTATTCTCGGGAGTGCGGATCGTGAGGGCCAGGGCAAGCGGCTTATTACCCAAGGCTGGCAAATGTATGACGGTTGGAGATCCGTCGGCTATCCAGCCACAGCTGACAGGAGGGAATTTATACTCCTGCCCGGTGGAAATTCCTAAATTCTTAAAAATTTAGCCCGAAATCCTTTATTCTATGACAAAGCACGCAGGTTTCTGCGTGCTTTTTTGTCATTATAGTTAAGAGGTTTTAACTAATTAATTTTCAATAGCTTCTTTGTGATGCCTTATGAGAGGGGGGATAGAGTGAGTACCTGTTGGGAGAGGTTGACTTAGGGCACGTGTAACCTGATGATACACAGTGATCTGGTATCATGCCCCCCACCCCCCAACACCAGGCGAGGCAGAAAAGCTGGATCGTGTGTGGCTATCGTATTTGTTCTTCCCCCCTAGCATGCGCGGTCTTGTCTTTTATATCACTTAGCCTTGTGCAGTGCGAGCGGACACCCGCTGGTGGCAGTGGCAATGGTGCCAGGGAAGGGGGAATTCAACAGCATGAGCTCGTCAGTATTCAAACAAGCTTACCTGAAGCTGAAACCGTTCTTCACGAACCCAAGCAAGAATGGCCAGCTAAGCAGGATGATACAGAGCTCGGTGGATTCAGTGGCCATAAGCTCACTGCGGAGAAAGAAGCAGAGTGGGAGCGAATCATCAAAGAGCGAGGCGAGGATCACTTCCGTAAGATAGTTCAAGAATTGGAGGATGAACGGGATGGGCTGAGGCTGGAAATGGATGGGCTGCGAGCCGGAGCGTTTCGGGATCCAAAATCTCGGAGAGAGTATGCAGAGAAACTGGCAACATGGAGTCGTGCTGAAAAAATGCACGCTTGGGCTCAAGCCAAACTATTAGGGATTGAAACGGCTGGGAGAGGCTCCGATGGAAAGGGATTTGAGCTTTTGAGGTTTAAAGACGGGCTACCAGTATATCGTACCACGTATAATGAGAACGCCGCGATCTCGAACGCCGCGAATCTCGTGGGTGCGGGTACGACCTATGATCTTACAGGCTTAGGTTTGAGAGTTGGTGTTTGGGATGAATCCAGCGTGAGAGCATCGCACCAGGAGTTTGGAGGACGGATCACTCAAGTGGATGGTGGTGGTTCTTACCTTTCTTCACACCAGACTCATGTCAGTGGAACCATCGGCGCGTCAGGCGTAAACTCTAAGGCGAAGGGTATGGCCGTAGAGGTAGAGGTGAGAAACCACGATTGGAATGATGATCTCGCGGAAATGACTACAGAGTCTGCGGCGACTCCCTCGGACCTTTCCATGCTCCCCGTGTCTAACCATTCTTATGGTTATCTGATGGGGTGGGAATACGGGAGTTATTCGGGAAACACCGGTTACCATTTCTTTGGGGATTTCTCGAAAGATGAGGACTCGGACTTTGGCAAGTATATCGGTGATCCGGTGATTATTGATGAGATCTGCAGCGCGAGTGGCTATTATCTGCCTTTCTGGTCAGCTGGTAATGACCGGAATGATGGCCCTGCTGAGGGAGCTACCATCTATTATTGGAACGGTTCATCCTGGCAATCCACAAGCTATAACCCCGATAACCATCCTGATACAGAGAAGAACCTTCAGTACGATACGATTGGTGGAAGTGCTGTCGCCAAGAATATCATGACGGTTGGTGCGGTGAATGATGCGGTGGTCAGTGGCGAGCGGTCAGTGGAAGCAGGCACGATGGCTTCATTCAGCAGCTGGGGGCCAACCGATGACGGGCGAATCAAGCCAGATATTGTAGCCAATGGGGTAGACCTCTTTTCAACCGACTCAAGCCGGGACAATGGATACAGTAGCAAATCCGGAACCTCGATGTCCTCTCCCTCAGCTGCAGGTGGATCCATTCTGATTCAGGAGCGCTATGGTGAGTATCATGCAGGTGAACTCATGATGGCGAGTACACTGAAGGCTCTCATCATCCATACTGCGGATGACTTGGGTAACGTGGGACCCGACTATTCTAATGGTTGGGGGCTGATGAATGTGAAGTCGGCTGTCGATCTGATCGATCTCGATTTTGAAAAGCCATCCAACCAGCACTTGGTGGTGGATAGTGTGAGCGCTGGTACCCCATCGCATAGTTACCGCTTGTTATGGGACCAAAACTCCAGCGTCATGAAAGCCACGATTTGCTGGACTGATCCCGCAGGGGATGAGGCCAATGGCGTCGTTGACTCCAGTACTCCAGTCTTGGTGAATGATCTGGATATCCGGATGGTCAGCCCAAGTGGCCAGACATTGATGCCCTGGGTGCTGGACAAAGACGCTCCACAAGCATCTGCGACCAGTGGAGACAATACTTTGGATAATGTGGAGCAGATCATTATCACGGATCCTGAACCAGGAGAGTATGTCTTAACCGTATCGTATAAAGGTTCCATTACTGGAGCCTCTCAGGTGTTCTCCTTGATCACTACAGGGCAAGACCAGGCTTCTGTTGGCGTATTCCCTGTTAGTCAGGTGTCGAGTCGGGGCATTCATGGACAGCTACCATCACCATCAGAGCATCAGTTCCGGGTAGTGAACAATACGGCTAGCGACAGCTCTTGGACGGTATCCTCTGATGTATCTTGGTTAAATTTGAGTCAGACAGCTGGTACGGCCACGGCTGGCAGTCAGAGTGTGATCGATGCCGAGCTGACATCATCAGTATTAGAAATGTCTCCTGGTACGTATACCGCCACACTCACTTTCACTAGTGCGTCTTTTGAAAACGTCTATCAGCGTGAAGTGCAGCTGACGATCTATGAAGCGGTCCCTCCCTCAGAGCAATTCGCTGTAGGGGATGGTTTTGATTTGAAAAACACCCAGCTGACATTCCTGCCGTCGTCAACAGGCTACGCCGTTTTTAAGGCCCCAGCTACCGACTTCCCTGTGGATACGCAGTTAGGCTCAGAAGCACTTCATAATGTATCTCCAGACTTTGGAAATTCAGATGATGGTCACTGGACACGCAACCTGGCACAGCCACTGACCTTCTATGGTCAGAGTGTATCGAGTCTTAATATCGGGACGAATGGCTTGGTGCGCTTCGGCAGTTCTGCCAATGATTACACGGAATCGATCAGCGAACACTTTGCCAACTTAGGCATCGCTGTTCTTTGGGACGATCTGAACCCGGCCTCAGCAGGTGCCATCTACTATCAGGAGTTTCCAGGTGCCAAGATCGTGGTCACCTACGAGGGAGTTCCTGAGTATGGTAGCAATGTAGGAAACTCGGTCCAACTGGAGTTATTCACGGATGGTACGGGTATCATTCGGCTGACCTATCTTGATATCAATTCGGCTGATAACATCATTGGCCTCTCTGATGGACAGGGGGTACCCGAAGGTTGGCCCTTCCCAGAGACTAACTTTGACCAGGCTCATGACTATCCTGTCCTGGCTTTCGATATACAGGATAACAGTATCCGGGAGGGGGATGGATCTACGGCCACTATTACGGCAAGTTTGTCAGAAAAGCCACCAGTCCCCATGGAGTTCCCTCTACGGTTCTTGGGGGGAGCCGAACTAGCCGATGTTTCGGGAATGCCGGAAGTATTGAACTTTCCTGTATTTGAACCAGAACAAACGTATTTGGTACAGGCGGTCGATGAGGATCTCATGGAGAATACTGAAATGATGGAGATTCAGGTGGAGTCTCACCCTTTACTTGATTTCATAGGCTCGTGGGAGTTGGTCATACTAGACGCTAGCAATCTACCTACGCCTCTAGCTAAGTGGCTGCTGGATGAAACGAATGCCAGTGATGATGCGATCGATAGTTCAGGGAATGGATTTGATGCTGAACCCAGTCTGTCAGGGGTGTCGGTGGTGGCGGGAAAACATGGGAACGCCAGATATTTGGATGGAGTAGATGGTTGTTTTACTTTTGGCTCGCTAGGTGCTGTAGGCAACGAGCTTACCTTGTCTGGATGGTTCAAGCGTGATGGTGATCAAACCAATGGTGTCGGATTGATCTTTCACCGGATGGGAGGTCAGTTGTTCGGACTACAATTGGGACCTAGCATGGACCTTCGCTACCGCTGGAATACATCGGATGGGCAGCAGGCTTGGTCTTCTGGGTTGATTATGCCCGACCAAGTTTGGGTATTTGTCGCTCTTGTTATCAGACCGGATGGAGCCACGATATACATGCACGATGGGACGAGTATGCAAAGTGCCAGCACTGCCATGACTCATGCTGTTTCGGATTGGAGTGCGGTGAGTCACTTAGGATGTGACCCGATCGCCAATCGTCATTTCAAGGGAGCAATAGATGATTGCCGGATCTACCCCTTGTCATTCAGTGATCGGGATATGGAGTTTCTGTTTCGTGAAGGGCTAAGCTCCGTTGAGCAGTATGCCTTTGACTCAGGAGTTCCTGACCAGAACATTTCAGCCGAGTTGGACCCGGATTTGGATGGCTTGCCTAATCTGCTAGAGCTGGCATTGGCGACCGATCCTAATAGCCCAGATAATCCCGTGATCCATGAATTTGTGGATGGGAAAATCAAACTGAAGTTCGACCGCCAAAACGAGGAACTGGTTTATGTGGAAGGGGAATGGTCTAACGATTTGGTGAACTGGTACGCATCAGGATTCGTTGTTACTGAAGAAGGGGTAGAGATACCCATGGATCAGGATACGAAATTTATCCGACTCAGGGCCACGGAGGTAAGCCCATGAAATTCCTGAGAAAGTTTGATTTTATGACGCTAACATGTTTGATTGTTGTAACCGGTGGAGTGCGTGAGGAGAATAGTCTCTGATGAATCCAGCGTGATTCTGCCAGCTAACTTAAAAAATTACCTATACTATGAAATATAAAGCACTTCTCGGTATTGTCGGTGCCTTGGCTATGAATGTTGGGGCCTATGCGCAATCGGCTAATCTCTCACTCAAGTGGGTTCCTGGTACAGTCTACAAGTACAGCACCACCCAAGACATGAACATGACGATGCCTATGGGTGGTAATCAGATGGCCATGACCAACAGCATGCTCATGAATATGAAGAATACCGCGGCGGAGCATCCGAAGGGCGTTGCTGTGAAGACGGAATACACCCGCCTCAAAATGACCATGATGATGGGCGGCAACGCCATGATGGAGTACGACTCTGAAAAAGGGGGGGGCAATGCGATGCTGGATGGTGCAATGAAGCCGATTTTGGAATCCGAGGTGACCGCTATTTACGACAAGAGCGGAAAACTACTGTCTATGGAAGGGCTGGATAAGCTCAAGGTGAACGAAGCTACAGGTATTTCTAAAGAGTCCATTGAGCAAATGGCCAAGCAGTCCTCTCAGATGCTGCCTAACAAGGAAGTCAAAGTAGGTGAGACTTGGAAGACCAAGATGGACATGCCAATGGGCAAGCAAGCCGGCGAAATGAAAATCAGCTTCGATATGAAGCTCGACTCAATCACTGGAAAAACTGCCAAAGTGTCCTTCTCTGGAGCGATGAATGGCGAAGTGGGCCAGGCGGGAGCCATGATGAAGATTGAGGCCAAGAAGATCGACGGTCAGTACGAATTTGATACTGAGCTGGGTCAAATTACCAAGATGGATATGAACTTGGATTTCAGCATGACCACCGCTGAAGCTGGTGGTATGAAAATGGAGGCCAAGACCATGACTAGCATGAAGTTGACGGGTACGGAGAAAGCCAAGTAAGTACTGGTCTTCCTACAACTCTACAAAAAAAGCCTGCTGGATAACTCCAGCAGGCTTTTTTGATGAAATCGAAGATTACTTGTAGCTTCGGATGGAAGGAGTGACGAACTCGAATACGAGCTCTTCCTTGTGAAGCTTAGGCTGTACGCCTTCACCTTGGTATTCCCAGGCAGCAACGTAGCTGAACTGGTCGTCGTGGCGCTTGGCTTCGCCAGCCTGAGTGCGGCCGTCCTGAACTTCTGGATCAGCTTCGGTGAACTGGTGCTCACCACGGAAGTGGCCACCGCAGGATTCTTCACGGTTAAGGGCATCGTAACACATGAGTTCGGCGAATTCGAAGTAGTCGGCGAGACGGCCAGCTTTTTCGAGTTCAGCATTGAGCTCATCGGCGTCGCCAGGAATGCGGACGTCTTTCCAGAATTCCTCACGGACTTCAGGGATGCGCTTGAGAGCATACTCAAGGCCTTCCTTGGTGCGCTCCATGCCACAGTAGTCCCACATGATGTTACCAAGTTCACGGTGGAAGGAATCCACACTACGCTTGCCCTTGATATTCATGAGCTTGTTGATGTGCTCCTTCGCGGCTGCTTCAGCTTCCTTGAACTCAGGAGCATCTGTGGTGACGGCACCTGGCTTCTGACCAGCGAGATAGACAGCGATGGTGGATGGGATCACGAAGTAACCGTCGGCAAGACCCTGCATGAGAGCGGAGGCGCCGAGGCGGTTCGCGCCGTGGTCGGAGAAGTTGGCCTCACCGAGTACGTGGAGCCCCTGGAGGTTAGACATCAGGTTGTAGTCAACCCAGAGACCACCCATGGTGTAGTGAACCGCTGGGAAAATCTGCATTGGAGTCTTGTATGGGTTCTCACCAGTGATCTTTTCATACATCTGGAAGAGGTTACCGTAGCGTGCACGGATAGTGTCTTCGCCGAGACGGTTGATCGCGTCTTTGAAGTCAAGGTAAACACCGAGACCAGTAGGCGCTACGCCGCGTTCGTCATCACAGGCTTCCTTGGCTGCACGGGAGGCAATGTCTCGTGGGCAAAGGTTACCGAATGATGGGTACTTACGCTCCAGATAGTAGTCGCGGTCTTCTTCTTTGATATCGAGAGGTGTCTTGCGGCCTTCACGGATTGCTTTGGCGTCTTCCTTGCTCTTAGGAACCCAGATACGACCGTCGTTTCGCAGGGACTCAGACATGAGAGTCAGCTTGGACTGGTAGTCACCACTCACTGGGATACAGGTAGGGTGGATCTGAGTGTAGCATGGGTTTGCGAAGTAGGCGCCTTTCTTGTGAGCCTTGTATGCGGCCATGACGTTACAGCCCATCGCATTGGTGGAGAGGAAGAATACGTTGCCGTAACCGCCGGAAGCGATACAGACCGCGTCAGCAGCGTGGGTTGTGATTTCACCAGTGGTGAGGTCACGAACCACGATGCCCTTGGCGTGACCGTCTACCTTGACGAGGTCAAGCATCTCGGTACGTGGGTACATGGTGACACCTCCTTTGCTGATCTCTTTCTCAAGTGCCTGGTAGCAACCGATGAGAAGCTGCTGACCAGTCTGGCCACGAGCGTAGAAAGTACGGGAAACCTGAGCGCCGCCGAAGGAACGGTTGTCGAGGAGACCGCCGTATTCACGAGCGAAAGGAACACCTTGGGCAGTAGCCTGGTCGATGATGTTGGTGGACACCTCAGCGAGACGATAAACGTTTGCCTCACGGGAGCGGAAGTCACCGCCTTTGATGGTGTCGTAGAAAAGACGGAAAACGGAGTCGCCGTCATTCTGGTAGTTCTTAGCTGCGTTGATACCACCCTGAGCCGCGATGGAGTGTGCGCGACGTGGGGAGTCTTGGTAGCAGAAGCACTTTACCTTGTAGCCGAGCTCAGACATGGTGGCTGCAGCTGCGCCGCCAGCAAGGCCGGAACCTACCACGATAACAGTGTACTTACGCTTGTTTGCCGGGTTGATGAGCTTGGAGTTCATCTTGTGGCTGGACCATTTCTGTTCAAGCGGGCCCTGTGGAACTTTGGAGTCGAGTGACATAGTCTTGGAAAGTTTTGATAGTTAAGTACTAGATGATTACTTCACGAAACCTGCAAGTACGGCGATAGGAATGGAAATGAAGCCGATCCAGATGACAGCAGTGTAGGCCTTGGCCAAGCCGTCGATGAGGCCAGCGCTTTTTCTTGAGCGAAGACCCAAGGTCTGGAAGATGGAAGCAACGCCGTGAGAAAGGTGGCTGCAAAGCAGGCTGATGGCGATGATGTAGAAGATGCTAACGAGAGGATTTTTGAATCCGAGGACAAGCATGCCGTAAGGGTTCCCTTCGTTTGCCAGAGCTGCAAGCTCAGCATCTACACGCACTGTGTAGTGGAGGATGTGGAAGATCACGAATGCAAGGATGGTGAGACCAGACCAGATCATCAGGCGTGATGAGCGGGAAGCGGTCATGGTGCCTTCGCACTGGTAGCGGTTTTCACGTGCCGCGCGGTTCGCTGTGGTGAGCTGGATGGTGGCTACGATGTGGAGAACAAAGCAAGTGAGGAGTACGATGCGTGCAATCCAGATACCTGCTCCGTGAGCCATACCATGCAAGAATTCAGCGTATTCATTGAAGTCTTCTGCGCCTACATAGACGAGAAGGTTACCAGCCAAGTGGCCTGCAAGGAAGCCGACGAGAACGATACCCGTGAGGGCTACTACGATCTTTTTACCAATTGAGGAGGACCAGAATTGGCACAGGGAACAGGAAGAATTGCTCATTATTAGTTTTTCGGTGTCGTGAACTTCCGGCTAGATAGGGGGAAACGGTGACAATTTCAAGTAGTGCCTTTGAAAAAATGGAGTCTTTATGAACCTATTTCCGAAATATGATGAATTATGCCGAAATATGCCGAAATATGCCCCTGAGCCTCCACTTTTGGTTGGATGATCAGGAGAAAGGTGTTAGGTTTTAGGGTGATGAAAGCATTATTCAGAGAGATTTATGATGAGATGGACGCGGAACTTTCCAAATCCCCAGATTTACGCGTCCAGCAATTGATCGATTTAGATGAAAATCTCGATGCTGGGATGGCCAAATTCGAAAGTGGCCTGACTCAGGATCAGCGTGCTGAGTGGGATGAGCTACGCAGCATGATTGATGAACTCAGACGCTATGCGAAGCTTGCCAAAATGCGACTCATCGCTGGAGACGAAGCGGTGAAAGAGAGACTGCGTGAAATCGAGCTCTCTATGGAGAATACTAGCGAGTACCAGGAAGCCGAGGTGGAGATCGAACGCTCCATGCACCAAACTAGAGGGATCGGTGATGTCTTTAAAGCGTTGCTGATGTGGAAGGATAGTCCTGAAGAGCGTCTCGCAGCGAAGCGAGAAGAGGAAGAAGACTAATTTCAAGTTTCATAGCATCTAAAACAAAAAGCCCCGCTTGAGTGATCAAGTGGGGCTTTTGCTTTGAAAAGTAGAGGGTAGCTTACCCGCCAACGATGGACATGATTGGCTGCGGGTAGATTCCGAAGACAATGATCGCGGTGGTGAACAGGATCAGGGCAAGCTTGGCAATCAGGCTGATTTGCAATGGCTCGCTCTTCTCAGGGGCGAACCAGTAGACGGCACGAATCACCTTGAAGTAGTAGTAGAAGCCAGAGGCTGCAGCGGCAAAGGCCACGACGAGCACTGGCCAGCTCACGATATCCAGATTGTTCACAGCAGCACCGAAGATGAAGAACTTACCAAGGAAGCCAGCTGTCAGGGGCACGCCTGCCATGGAAGCCATGATGATCGTTACGGCTAGAGCGAGGGTAGGGTTGCGCTTTCCTAGACCATTGAAGGCATCGATTTCGTCGGAGTCGTCGTTGTTACGGATCAGACCGAGAACGAAGAAGCCGGCGAAGGTCATGATGAGGTAAGTTGCCAGATAGAAGAGAACTGAGTCGAAGGACTGAGTGGCCATGCCAAGTAGGATGAATCCAGCGTGGGCAATGGATGAGTAGGCGAGCAGTCGCTTGAAGTTGGTCTGGGCAAGGGCGGCAAAGTTACCGTAGATCAGGGTAGCAGCAGCCATGAGCACGAGAATGGTCGCGACAGCTGGCTGGGTAGCTTCAGCCATTAGGAATGGCTTGAGGATGGTGATGGCGACACCGAAACCGGCAGCTTTGGAGGCTACTGAGAGGAAGGAGGTAATCGGAGTTGGCGCACCTTGATAAACGTCCGGGATCCAGAGTTGCATTGGAGCTGCACCGACCTTGAAGCCAAGGGAGATGATGATGAGGGCAAGACCGTAGAGAAGAGCAGGAGAACTGGTGATTGGGCCAGCAGCAATTGCTGCAAGATCAGTAGTCTTTGTAGCCCCATAAAGCCAGGCGATACCGTAGACAAGGAAGCCTGTAGAGAGGGCTCCGAGGATGAGGTATTTTACACCCGCTTCGAGGGAACCAACGTTACGGCGCATGTAGGCGACCATTACGTAGAAGGTGATGGTGACAAGCTCGAGAGCTACGAAGATGGAGACGAGGTCAGTCGCGGAAGCCATCCACATCAGGCCTGCGCAGGCGAAAACAGGGAGGCAGTAGAATTCACCAGTGTTGTTTTCCGTAGCGTCCGGGCAGGTGTAGCGGTTCAGGATCTTGCGGAAGTCGTAGCTCATGAGGAGTACGATGATGGTGGAAACGAGGGCAAAGCCTTTGAAGAAGACTGTGTATTCTCCAATTCCGTAGAAGCGGCTCATCCATTGTGGGACTTCACAGGATGTACACGGGCAGCAAGTGGACCAGATCAAAACGATAAGAGCCACGGTCAGACCTCCAGCGCCAGCGAGAGCCAGGATGGATTTGTTTTTTGGCGAAGCAAAAGCCTCCCACATCAAGAGGGCGAGACCAAAGCCAGCAACAAAGAACTCAAGTAAGTGCATAATAAAGAATCAGAAGAGATTATTTGAGAAGGTTGAGAAGAATGTTCGGGTAGAAGCCCACCACCAGCAGGACAGCGGCGAGAAGAATAGCCGGAGCTTTCTCTGCCAGTGAGAGGTCAGTAGCGTGCTCGGTGCTGCGCAGTGTGTCGCCTTGGAAGGTGTGACGGAAGGCGCGGAGCATGTAGACAGCGGAGATCACAACACCCCAGATGGCGATGATGGTAGCGATCTGAACAGGGCCGAGATCTTTGGTTTGGTTCCAGCCCTCAAAGCCGGAGAAGAAGACCATGACTTCACCCGCGAAGTTTGCGAGACCCGGAAGGCCGATGGAGGCCATGCCTGCGAGACCGAAGAGGAAGGCGAGGCGCGGAGCTGTCTTGGCAAGACCGCCGAGTTGGTTGATTTCCAGTGTCTTGGTTTTGGCCTCGATACGATCAGCAAGCGCGAAGGAGAGGGCGATGGAGATACCGTGTGCAAACATCAGCAGTGTTGCAGCGGATGCGGCGAGGGTGTAGGAACCGTCGGCATTCTGGATTTTTCCATCAGAAGCAATGAGTGCAGCGATAGCGAGGAAGATGTAGCCCATGTGCATCACGGAGGAGTTACCCAGCATGAGGTCGAGGCGTTTCTGGTTGATGGTTACCAGACCTACCCAGATGATGTTGCAGAGTAGGAGCACGAGAAGAAGGTTCAGCCAGTGCTGCATGCCTTCTGGAGCGACAGCGAGACCAACGCGAAGGAGACCGTAGAGACCGAATTTCTTGAGAACACCGGAGTGAAGCATCGCTACCGGAGCTGGTGCGGATGCATAAGCTGGTGCCGCCCAAGAGTGGAACGGGAAGAGGGAAACCAGTGTGCCGAAGCCGATGATGAGCAGGATGGCGACGTTTTTCTGGGTGTCTACATCTGCGATGGCTTTAAGGTCTTCAAAGGCGAAGCTGCCAACTTGTCCAGCGGCTAGAAGGATGCCAGCGAGTAGGACGATGGAGCCGAAGGCGAGATAGACGGTAGCTTTCCAGGCGGCTTCCTTGCGGTCGCCACGACCGAGGATGCCGATCATGAGGAAGGTTGGGATGAGTGCCAGCTCGTGGAAGGCATAGAAGAAGAACAGGTCGGTAGAGACGAAGGCGCCGATCGCCCCGGCCGCGATGAGCAGGATGCTGCCGAACCAGAGTTTTTCCTTACCTTCTGGGCAAGTGCCACTGAGAGCTGCCGCCAGAGTGACGATGGTGGAGAGCAGCAAGAGAATGCTGCTGATCCCGTCAATGCCCAAGCTCAGGTGGATCGAAGGATTTTCGAGGACTTGTAGGCTGAAACCGCTAGCACAGGACTGGCAGAGAACAGCAGCAATGGAAGTGACCAGATTCACAGCCGCCGCGCCGAGAGTCGTCAGGCGTGCCGGCGCTCCAAAAAAGATAGCGACTGCTGCGAGGATGGGGATGAGGATGAGTGCGAGTAGCATCATTGTCTTTCAGTTGGGAAAAATTAGATGAAAACGGTGAGGTAGATGACGAGGATGATTCCGCCGCCAAGTAGGTAAGCGTAGTTCTGCAGGTTACCGGACTGCATGGTGCGGCGGAAGATGCCGCCAAGACCTTGGGCTGTGCGGGTGAGACCACCAACAATCAGTCCATTGATCACAAATTGGTCGAAGAAGTCCACGATGGCTGCACCGATGTCCTGCACGTATTTGACGAGACCGCCGTAGAATTCATCCACGTAGAACTTATTGCGGAAGACCTTCATGATGGCATTGCCCTTAAGTGGATCACGGTCTTTGCCGAAGTAGAAGATGAAGGCGAGAACCAGACCGATGGTGAAGGCTCCGATGGAGGTCCAAAGAATGTCGTTCATTGCAGGCTTCGCGTGGAATGGAATCGGCTTTCCGCTGGCTGTTTCGTCCCATGGGAAGAACTGGCTGAGGAAAGGAGAAGCAAGAGCCATGACTGCCAAAACAAGCAGCGGTAACGACATGAGTGGTGATACTTCTTTAGCTTCTTCTGCACCATGTCCTCGAGCTTTGCCAAGGAAGGCAACGAAGAACAGACGGAACATGTAGAAGGTGGTTAGCATAGCAACAAATGCAGCTACCCAGAAGAGTGGCTGATGGTGGGCTGCGTGAAGGATGCCTTCTTTTGAGTAGAAACCTGATGTGAATGGAACTGCGGTAAGAGCAGCTGTACCAATGAGGAACGTGATCGCTGTAATAGGCATCTTTTTGAACAGTCCGCCCATTTTCCAGATGTCCTGCTCGTGGTGGCAGGCATAGATGACGGCACCGGAACCCAGGAAGAGAAGTGCCTTGAACCAAGCGTGGGTGTAGAGGTGGAACATGCTAGCCTCTGGTGCAATGAGGCCCACGGCCATCACCATGTAACCAAGCTGGGAGAGGGTGGAGTAGGCGAGGATCTTTTTGATGTCGTCCTGCTGAGTCGCCATGAGGGCGGCAAAAAGTGAGGTGAGGCCACCGATCCAAGCGATGGTGCTAGCAGAGCAAAGAGGCACTACGTCAACGCCGACGGAAAGGAAGAGGCGGGCCATCATGTAGACACCGGCAGCCACCATGGTCGCCGCGTGGATGAGGGCGGAAACAGGGGTCGGACCTTCCATGGCGTCTGGAAGCCAGACATGGAGTGGAAGCTGGGCGGACTTGCCGATCGCACCGCAGAAGATGAGAAGAACGGCTGCGCCGAAGAATGGAGTCGCCTGAGTGAGGCCTGCTTCACCCATCTCAGCAAAGGTAAAGGTGGCGGTGAGGCCCCAGAGCATGAGGATACCGATGATGAAGCCGAAGTCACCCACACGGTTGGAGAGGAAGGCTTTCTTGGCCGCGTCGGCAGCCGTGTCCTTCTTGTACCAGTGACCGATGAGCAGGTAGGAAGATAGACCAACGAGCTCCCAGAAGATGAACATCATGATGAAGTTGTTCGCGAGGACAATACCCGTCATGGAGAACATGAAGAGGGAGAGGTTGCCGAAGTAGCGTGCCTTCGCATCGTCATCCTTCATGTAGCCGAGGGAGAAGAGGTGGACGAGGAAACCAATGCCGGTCACCACGATCATCATGCCGGTGGAGAGCTGGTCGAGCTTCAGGCCGATATCGATATGGAAGTCGCCAACAGATATCCAGTGGATTGGGGCTGGAGTATCCGTGCTGCCAAGTAGCAGGAAGGAGAGGGCTAGGCCAATGCCTGTAGCTACAGTGCCGAGCACGGCAGCGATCGTCGCCAATTTCTGTCTGAGCAGAAAGTGGATGATGATGGCACTAACGAGAGGTAGGAAGAGTAAGATCCAAGCTTGCATGGGATGAAACTTATAGAGCTAGTGATTAGAAAATGGGTTATCCTTTGAGGCTGGTGAGGTCGTCCGTGGAGACTGTCTGTCTAGCGCGATAGAGCGCGACGATGATGGCGAGACCTACAGCAACTTCAGCTGCAGCCACGGTGATGATGAAGAAGACAAGCATCTGTCCGTCATAGTCAGGCAGTCCATCTGCACCGAGATTCGCTCTGGAGAAGGCGACCAAGGTGAGGGATGCCGCAGCGAGCATGAGCTCCAGGCACATGAAGATGACAATGATGTTCCGACGGATGATGACTCCTGCCAAACCAATGGCGAAGAGGAGGCCGGACATGAAAAGGTATTCTGTGAGACTAGCAGTCATTGGATAGGAAAAGGTTCAGGTTGCTTGTGTCTAGCCTTTGGATTTGAGTTTCTTGGAGAGAGCCACACAGCCCACGGTGGCGACAAGCAAGAGTACGCCCACAACTTGGAGGGGGAAGTTGTAGTCAGTGAAGAGTTTCTGGCCGATCAGGTTTACATCGGGGAGATCACCGCTTTCCAAGCTAGCTTTGGCAGTTCCTTCAGGAAGGCTCTGGGCGCTGATCGCCATGGATTCCTTGGTGATAGGTGTGAAGTCGCCAAGGTTGCTTGTCTGGAGGACGGCAATGAGCTGGAGGACTAACAGAAGAGGTACCATGATGCCTGCAGAGATGAAGGATAGTCTGCGGGTCTTGCCTTCTTCCTTCTTGATATCAAGAAGCATGATGATGAAGAGGAAGAGGACCATGATGGCACCTGCATAGACGAGGACTTGAAGAACACCGACAAAGTAGGCATTCAGTCCAACAAACAGAGCAGCGAGACCGATGAAGGAGGTAATCATCGCGAGTGCACTGGAAACCGGGTTCTTCAGCGCTACTACGCAGATACCGCCCGCAAGCATGATCAGTGCGAAGATGTAGAAAAGTGGTGTAGGCACGATAGTTAAGAGTGATTGGTTAGGTGTTAATTGGTTAATTAGCAGCTCTGGGGAGCTGATTGATTTTTTGATTTGTTAGCGGAACGGTAGAGGTAATTGATGTAGCCGTTTAATAGTTTAACTGACTTTTCAAAGTATTCTCTGGAGGTAGATAGATTTTGTTCTGTAGTAAATCCTTCGTCGCTAGCTGTGATGATGTGTTCGAGAGCTTCATAGAGAGAGCCACGAGCGTTTGAACAAAACTTGGCATTATCGAGGTGATGAAACCTTCCGTAGCCTTCGGCAATGTTCGCTGTTGTGGATCTAGCGGAATCTTTTAACTGCTTAGCTAATTCAAATTCTTTTTGCTGGTTGAGAGATTTTGCAATCACAGTACATGCAAAAATGCGGAACTCCCTACATGCTTTGTAGGCTTCCAAATCTTCAAATGATGTAATCTGTGTTTCCATATTTAGATCAGCACACCAGTGCTGCAAAATCTCTAATAACTTTTAACCGATAACTGTTAACTATTTTAGTTCATTCCACTTGTTGACGAGGCCGACACGCTTGCCGCCGATTTCGTACAGCTTCTCTTTGTTGTGAACCATATCTTCACGGGATGTCCCGGTGATGGCGTAGTCTTTGCGGAGGAAGATGGCTTGCTCAGGGCAGACCTCTTCACACATGCCGCAGTAGATGCAGCGGATCATGTCGATATCGAACTCCTTAGGACGCTTCTCGACTTTGGACCACTCGTCATCGGCTGGAATCTCACCAGGAATGATCTTGATGGCCTTAGGTGGGCAGATGAATTCACAGAGCTGGCAGGAAACACAGCGTTCGCGGTCTTGCTCGTCAGTAACGAGGGCAGGGGCGCCCCGGTAGTGCTCTGGCAGCTGGTCATCCCATTTCTGCTCAGGGTACTGCATGGTGATACCCAAGCCGGATGATTTGAGGCTATCGGCACCGCGTGACTTACCAATCATGGATTTGAACGCGTGCTTCAGTGTGACGAGGGCACCTTTGGCGAGGGCGATGAGATAGATTTTCTCACCGGCGTCGAGCTCAGGTCGCTTCAGTTTTTTTACTTCGGCCATTATAATTTAGAATTGGGAATCAGGAATTGAGAATCAAGAAGAGCTTTTCTCTGTATGCGGGACACCTTTGATTAGTCCGCCGATAAGGCGTTCGACTTCATTCGCGAGTAATCTTGTGTCTGTTGTATCTGCATAATTGAGGTCTTCTGCGAGTCTGAGTTGGTAATGAGCTTCTTTCAGAGAAGCTTGAGCGATGTTGTAGAAGCGTTTCTTTTCATTGCTGCCCCAGCGTCCAAATCCTTCGACAATATTGGAGGGAATTGAAACTGCGGCGCGTCTGAGTTGGGAGGTTAGTCCGAAGAGTTCTTCTTTTGGAAATGTGTTCGTTGTTTGGTAGATTCTAAGCACCAGAGCATGAGCCTTTTGCCACGCTACAAGATCTTCATATGAATGAATCTTGGTGCTCATTATGCGCTTGGATTCTAGTTTGCTAGTTCTTGATTCTTAATTCGTGATTCTGTCTTCTTATCGAGGCTCTTTGCGATCATGACCATGACTACGGAGAAGATCACAATTCCGGCGGCAAGGGCTGCTACGGCCACACCTTCACCACGCTCAAGCATGCTAGGTGCTGCGATGATGAGGGCTGCGACGAGGATATTGATGAGGGCGAGTTCAAAAAAGACGACCCAGCCCAGCTTCATGAGCTGGTCGTAGCGGAAACGTGGGACAGTCCAGCGAACAAGAATGAAGAACAGGATGAAGGCGACCACTTTGGTAAGGAAGGCGCCGAGGTGGATGAGACCAGCATAGTCAACCCAAGAACCATCTGGATTCTTGAGGAGTTCATCGAGACCGAAACCGAGTGACCAGCCTCCGAAGAAGAGGGTGACAATGAGGGCGGAACCTACAATCATCGCGGCGTATTCACCGAGGAAGAAGAGAGCGAACTTCATGGAGGAGTACTCAGTGTGGTAACCACCAACGAGCTCGGTTTCGCATTCAGGAAGGTCGAAAGGCATGCGGTTGGTCTCCGCGAAGATGGAGATGGTGAAGATGAAGAAGGAGATCACAAGTGGGATCAGCAGGAAGGCGCCGAAGGCTCCGCCAAATTCGTAGAGGCCGAATTGGAAAGCACCATTTTCCCAAGTAAAGGGGAGCAGGAGCCAGCCGTTGTTAGCCTGCCACTCAACGATTTTGGTCAGGTTGAGCTCACCGAAGATCATGAGCACAGGGATGATGGAAAGGCCGAGGGCGATCTCGTAGGAAATCATCTGCGCACAGGAACGAACACCACCAAAGAAGGAGTATTTATTGTTGGAAGCCCATCCGGCAAAGGTAATTCCGTATACGGAGAGGGAAGCGATCGCGAAGATGAAGAGTGGACCTACGGAGAGGTCAGCAATGACCAGCTTTTCACCGAAAAGTTCCGAACCGAATGGGATGACTCCGAGTGTGAGGAGTGCTGGCACCATGGTAAGTGCTGGAGCAATCCAGAAGAAGAACTTGTTCACGTGTGCCGGTACGAAGTCTTCCTTGAGGATGAACTTGAGACCGTCAGCCAGTGGCTGGAGCAAACCTTGCAGCGGGATGTCCTTTTTGAAGCCGAACAAGGTAAGCGGAATACCTGTGCGGTTTGGGCCTACGCGGTCCTGGATTACCGCTGAGAAGCGGCGCTCGGCGTACACGGAGTAGGCGATGATAGGAAGAGTCAGCACAAAGGTGAAACCAATGATTTTTGCCAGTGTGATGAGGATGAATGTTAGGTCGATGTCCATGGTGGCGATATAGTTGACCGGAGAGGATTAATTAGATGGATAAAATGGATTAGCCGACGATTTCGCGGTTGGCGACACGCTCCTTCTCGCGTTCGAGAAGTGGAATGCTTTCTCCTGTCTCGATGAGCTGAGTACCTTGGTCACCAATCTTGGAAAGAGTGATGCCTTCAAATGCAGGAACAGCCTGAGCGATGATCTTGATGACGTCCTCAAGCATGTAGAGGTCATTCTTCTCACCTGTGTAGGCGAGAATGAGATCGCGGATGATTTCCCAGTCGTCACGGGCATTGCCAGGAGCTTGAACCGCTTGGTTTAGACGCTGGAGACGTCCAGTAACGTTGATCATGCTGCCCCGCTTCTCTGCAAAGCTGGAGCTAGGGAGTACGATGTGGCTGGCGTGTGCAGTTGGGTTTGCGATGATATGGGAAGAGATAATGAGCTCAGCCTTACCCAAGTCTTCATGGCTGAATCCAGCGGCCTCAAAGAGGTCCTCATTGAGAACGATGAGAGCTTTGATCGTGCCGTCTGCGAGACCAGATTTGATAGAGCCAAGATTGTTGACGGCATTTTCGCCGAGGATGAGCTTGGCTCCGTTGGTGTTCGGGTTGCGATCAGAAGAGATAAGTTTACCATCGGCTTCACCTGTTCGTGGCACGGTAGCGATAGCTGTTGTGCCGATCACGTCCGCGAGAGTCTTGGAAAGAAAGAGTTCCTCGTTGGTCTGGCGGGCGGAAGCAATGACGGCGACTTCGGAAGCCTCGAATTGCTTGAGTGCATCGACAGCTGCCTCTAGGGCGGAATCCCAGTCAGTAGGTTCATGGCTGTGGCCGACCTTGATCATTGGATCAGTGAGGCGGTTGTCACCTTGTACCTCATGGAAGGAGAGGCGGTGAGAGTCTGGCATCCACTCAGAATTGACGTCGTTGTTGAGACGTGGAGTGACTCGGTAAATTTCGTTACCGCGCGTCCAGATTGTGGTGTTACAGCCAGTAGCACAGTTGACGTCGATAGACTTGGTCTCCTTGAGGAACCAGACGCGCATCTGGAAGCGGAAGTCTTTGGAAGTAAGAGCTCCCACCGGGCAGAGGTCGATCGTGTTCATGCCGTAGTTGGAATCAAGCTTGCGATCCGGGTGGCAGGAAAGGGTGGTGTGAGTGCCTCGGTCGGTGAAACCGAGAACTGCGTCGTCAGCAACTTCATCCATGAAACGGATACAGCGTGAACACATGATGCAGCGCTCGTCATCGAGATTGATACGCGGGCCGATGTCTACGTTCTTTGGCTTTTTGACCTTGTCTTCGAGGAAGCGGGACTGGCCGCGGCCGTGCTCGACGGAGAACTCCTGAAGGGTGCATTCGCCGGCCTGATCGCAGATCGGGCAGTCGAGCGGGTGGTTGATGAGGAGGAACTCCATCACTCCTTCACGTGTCTTCTCCACGAGCTCACCCTGGGTACGGATACCCATGTTTTCAGCAACCGTATTCGCGCATGCGATTACCGGGCGCGGCATCCAGCCAATTTCCTGATAGCCTTTCTCATCATACTCAGGCTCTTGGCCTGGAGCAAGACGTGGTGGCATGCCCATCTGAACCAAACACATACGGCAGTTACCCGGAGAGGAAAGCTTCGGATGGTAGCAGTAGTGCGGGACTTCCTTTTCAGCCATTTTGCAGGCCTCGATCATGCGGGTGCCTCTCGGTACCTGGATCCAGTGACCGTCAATCTGGACGTTGACCATGCCTTTCTCGGCGGCGAGGTCTTTAGGGAGCTGCGTTGTTGGTGTGTCGGACATCGTTGGTTTGTAATGAGTGTAGCTAGTAGGGAGTAGCTGGTAGCTATCAATACTGGCGTATTGATTTGATGAAATTGGTTAGTAGCCGTTTGGTCTCTTCTGCGAGATTATGAGCAATGACTGGATCTGCATACTTCAAATCTTTAGCTAAAAGCAACTGATAGTCAGCTTCGGCTAGAGAGGCTTCAGCAATGTTATAAAATCTTAGTTTGTCCTCGTTATTCCATCGGCTAAATCCTTCAGCAATGTTTGAGGGGACTGAGATTGCCGCTCTACGTAATTGAGAGGTGAGCCCGTACTTTTCGTCTTCAGGGAAGAATTTTGTGAGCGCATAGACTTCAAGAACGAATGCGTGTGCTCGTTCCCAAACTTTGAGGTCTCTGTATGTCTTTGCGGCTTCCATTGTTTAGCTACTTCCTACCTGCTACTTGCTACGGTTAGTGCTGATGTGTAGGTTGTTATTTCTTCAGATATAATTCCCTTTGGAGCTGTTCTTTGGAGAGGTAGTGATTGTCTTCGGAGGTGTCTTCGAGAAGCTCGTCGCGGAACTTGGCGATGATGGCCTCGACAGGCCATGAGGAAGCTTCACCGAAGGCGCAGACGGTCTTGCCGTCGATCTGATAGGCGACTTCTTCCAGAGTCTTGATGTCTTCTGGATTTGCCTTGCCTGTGACGAGTCGGTCAGAAATTTTCTTCATCCAGCCGTTACCCTCACGGCATGGAGTACACTGGCCGCAAGACTCGTGAGCGTAGAAGTGGTTGATGTTGTTGAGCACCCAAGACATTTTACGCGAATCGTCGAGAACGATCACGCCGCCAGAGCCCGCCATAGAGCCGCAGGCTGCTAGAGTGTCGAAATCCATCTGGATATCCCAGAAGGAGATCTCCTTGGCATCATCGCCACGGCCTAGTTTAAATGTCTCGTCACAACGGAGAATTTTGGATGAGGAACCACCGGGAATGACGGCCTTGAACTTTCTGCCGTCCTTGGGACCTCCACAGATGTCATTGAGCAGTTCACCCATGGTGATCTTGCCGACCTGTACTTCGTAGTAACCGGGCTTTTTCACGTCACCAGAGACGCAAAGAATACGAGTGCCAGTGTTTCGTTCGACACCGAGCTTAGCGTATTCGTCGCCGCCCATCTCGAGGATGTGCTTTACGTGGCAGAGGGACTCGACGTTGTTCACGATGGTAGGAGCCATGTAGAGGCCGAGAGCTGCCGGGAAATAGGGGGGCTTGATGCGTGGGTATGGGCGCTTGCCTTCGAGAGACTCGATCAGGCCGGTTTCCTCGCCGCAGATGTAGGCTGCCGCACCACGGTGTACCCAGATTTCGAGATCGAACCCGGTACCGAGAATGTTTTTGCCGACAAAACCTTTCGCGCGTGCTTCCTCGATCGCCTTCTCCATGATAATGGCGGCAGCGGGGAATTCCTCACGCATATAAATGAAGGCGGTATGGGCGCCCACCGCAAAAGCGGAAATGACCATGCCTTCGATGAGCTGGTGTGGATCTTGGTGGACGATGTAGCGGTCCTTGAAGGTGCCAGGCTCGGATTCGTCGCAGTTGCAGATCAGGTAGACAGGCTTGGTGTTGTTAGGTGGGATGAAGCCCCACTTGACACCCGTCGGGAAGCCTGCGCCACCACGTCCGCGGAGACCAGATTTCTTAACTTCATCAGTGATGGCGGAAGGTTCCATTTCGACCGCTTTCTTAAGCTGGTCGTAGCCGCCGTCTGCCATGTAGGTCTCGATAGAGGTATCCCAGCCTTCGCGATCGATATTTTTGAAGATCAAGCGGTGCTCAGCAGGATGAGGCTCTTTGCCTGGAAGATATTTGATTTCTGACATTGGTGCGTAAGGTCAGTGTTAGCTTTGGGCGGAAGTTTTCTCGACGAAGGACTTGGCGTCGTCTGGTGAAATGTTCTCGTGGAAATCGTCGTTGACGAGGCAGACAGGAGCAGAACCACAGGAGGCGAGGCACTCAGCGAATTCCACTGAGTAGTTGCCGCATGGGGACACAGCAATCGGGTTGTCGTGAGACAAGGTTGATCGGTCGATTCCGGTGATTTCACAGATCTTGTCCATCAGCTCATAGGAGCCAGCCATGGCGCAGGAAAGTGTGCGGCAGACACGGTAGTGGAACTTGCCCGGAGCTACCTGGCGGAATCCTGGGTAGAAAGTAACCACTGAGAGAACTTTGATCGGCTCGATCTCCAGTTTGTTTGCCACCCAGCTGATTGCTTCTTTGGAAATGTAGCCAAAGTGATGCTGTACGATGTGAAGCAGGGGCAGCACTGCGGAGAGCTTGCTGACTGGGTAGTGAGAGATGCGTTCGTCGGCCAGTGCTTCGATTTCAGCACTCGCCTCGAATGGCTTGAAGTGCTGGTCCCCAGGAGAGGGGACGTGGGCGACGGCTTGTTCTAGCGTAATGTCTTGGGACATAAGATCGTTTGTCTCTAAAATCTTGAAAAATACGTGATGATTAGCGGTCACATTCACCCATCACAAAGTCCAGCGATCCCAGGATGGCGGGAACGTCTGAAACCATGGTGCCTTTAAGTAGCTCCGAGCAGATAGAAAGGTTGACGAAGGAGGGGCTGCGGATCTTGAGGCGGTGCGGCACGCCTCCACCTTTGGAGTGAATATAGAACCCGAGTTCGCCTTTCGGGTTTTCATGACCAAAATAGACTTCGCCCTCAGGGGCATCGATACCCTGAGTCGTGACGATAAAGTGGTGAATGAGCTCCTCCATGGACATGAGGACCTTTTCCTTGTTTGGAAGGACGCTCTTCGGATCGATGATGTTGACTGGACCTTCTGGAAGGTTGTCGAGCACCTGGCGGATGATACGGATGGACTGGCGCATCTCTTCCATGCGGATCTGGTAGCGTGCGTAGCAGTCGCCTTCTTCAGCTACTGGTACATCGAAATCGTATTTCTCGTAGCCGAGGTAAGGGGAGTCCTTGCGTAGGTCACGTTCAACGCCGGAGGCACGGAGGTTCGGTCCAGTGATGCCGTAGCTGATGGCGTCCTCCTTGGAGATGACTCCTACATCGCACATGCGATTCATGAAGATCTTGTTCTTATCCAGAAGGGTGGCGATTTCATTGATCTGCTCGTCACATTCATCAAGGAAGGTGCGAACTCTCCCTTCGAAGCCTTCAGGTAGATCTCGGAGTTGACCACCAATACGGGTGTATGAAGTGGTGAAGCGGGCACCGGTCAGTTGTTCGCAGAGGTTGTAGATCTTCTCGCGCTCGTTGAAGGTGTAGAGGAAAACGGTCATTGCGCCCACGTCCATGGCACATACCCCGACTCCAAGCATGTGGGCTGAAATTCGGGCAAGTTCACAAGCCAATACACGGACGGCTTGGCCACGTGGTGGGAGTTCCCAGCCCATGAGTTTTTCGACGGCGCAAGCATAGGCGACGTTGTTCGCCAGTGGTGCCAGGTAGTCGAGGCGGTCTGTGTAGGGAACGAACTGGTTGTAGGTCATGTTCTCCGCGATCTTTTCATCGCCGCGGTGCAGGAAGCCTACATCAGGAGTCGCTTTGGTGATGATTTCACCGTCCAGTTCTAGGATGAGACGGAGTACTCCGTGAGTAGCTGGATGAGAGGGGCCCATATTTAGGACCATCTTTTCTCCCATCATATCGTCGGCCTCCGCGTGGTAGTCGGCTACGGCAGCCGCTGTTTTTGTTGCATTGTCGGGAGCCTCGTATGCTGTGGTTTTGGAGTCAGTCATTGATAAAATCGTTTGCGACTTCAGCAGAAAACAAAAAAAGACACGAGGTAACAAGCCTGATTGTGAAAAATTTCACAAGCGTTTCATTACAGTGATGAATCAAGCTAATTTAGAAGGCTTGGTGGATAAAACGGGGGAAATGAGGGCATTGTCGAAAACGCCTATTGCCAAAGTGGAAATCCGGGGTTAACGACGGGCATGAGTTTGATTGCAGACGATTCCACCATCATGGCAAAGACCAAGGATCTTTGCTCCTCCATCGTAGAAGAATCCGAGTTCAAGACACTTCAGGAAAGTGTAGAAAAGTTCCTCGGTAACGACGAAGCTCGTCTTCAGTATCAGTCTGTGCATGAGCGCGGCGAAGAGTTGAACCACAAGCAACGCTCTGGAGTAGAGCTTTCTGAGGCCGATATCTCTGCATTCGAAGAAGCGCGTGAAGAGCTTCTCAAGAATGAGGTGGTTACTAACTTCATGGAAGCTCAGCGTGAGCTTCAGACACTTCAGATGGCTATCGGTAAGTACGTCGGTCTCACTCTGGAGCTTGGTCGTGTGCCTGATGAAGAGGACTTTGTTGCAGCTAACGGTGGTTGCTGTGGCGGTGGTGGTGGCGGCGGCTGCGGTTGCTAGTCCGCATTCCAGAAAATTTACAACGAAGAGGCGCACTGGTTTACGGTGCGTCTTTTTTGTTGGTTGAGATTGGGTGCAGGTCAATAAACGTGCCTTTTGTGGGGCTATGTTTAGATTGTTGCTCCATTTCGCTTGAGCTTTTCCTTAGTGGGGTGCATTACATGGGCTATGGATTCTCATTTGGAAGATTTATTCACTTTGCTAAGATTTCCGAGCATTTCAACCGCCAGCGAGCATGCTGGTGATGTCCGTGCCTGCGCCGACTGGCTGGTCCAGAAGTTGACTGGAATGGGGCTCGGTGTTGAGCTGCACGAGACGCCGAAGCATCCTATCGTGATCGCGCGAAACGATCATCGGGAGGGCCGGAAGACGGTGCTGATTTATGGTCACTATGACGTACAGCCTGTGGATCCGGTGGAGCTGTGGGATACGCCGCCATTTGAGCCGGTTATTAAGGATGATCGTATCTGGGCTCGTGGTGCTACGGACAATAAAGGGCAGCTCATGGCTCATTTGCTAGGTGTGGAGAAGACCCTTCAGGAGAAGGGGGAGTTGCCTGTGAACTTGATCTTCTTGTTTGAAGGAGAAGAGGAAATTGGTAGTCCAAATCTTGTGCCGTTCCTGCAAGCTCACAAGGATGAGTTGAAGTGTGATGTGATTGCGGTCTCAGATACAGGTATGGTGGCCAAAGGTGTGCCAACCATGGGCTATGGACTTCGTGGTATTGCCTGTTGTGAGGTGCTGGTTACTGGTCCTAAGGGTGATCTGCATTCTGGCGTCTTTGGTGGTGCAGTGGCGAATCCAGCAACTGCTGTCGCTAGATTGGTGGCGAGTCTGCACGATGAAAATGGCAAGATTGCTGTTGATGGTTTCTATGACGATGTGAAGCCTCTTGAAAATTGGGAGCGTGAGATGTGGGCTCAAATTCCGGGTGTCAGTGATGAGGATGTGCTCCGTATCACTGGGGCTCCTGAAGCCTTCGGGGAGCCGGGGTATTCTTCTGCGGAGCGTTTATGGGCGCGTCCAACTGCCGAGGTGAATGGTGTCGGCGGTGGTTACCAGGGTGAAGGGTCTAAGACTGTCTTGCCGGCAAAGGCGATGGCTAAGTTTTCCTTCCGTTTGGTGCCTGATCAAGATCCGGCGGATATCCAGAAGAAGGTGAAGGCTCATTTCGAAAAGCATGCGCCAAAGGGTGTTAAAGTTGAGGTCGTGGTTGGCCACGACGGTAAGCCATACTACAGTGATCCTCACTCCGAGGACGGCAAGGCGGCTCAAAGAGCTCTGGAGAAAGCGTTTGGCAAGCAGCCCGTGCTCATCCGTGAGGGAGGTAGTATTCCTATTATCAAAGATATGCAGGATATCCTGGGCGCTGACAGTCTATTGCTGGGGCTTGCGCTACCTGATTGCCAGATTCACGCGCCTAACGAAAACTTCTGGGTCGAAAACTTCGAGGCGGGCATTAAGCTTAATGGCTACCTGCTGGAAGAGTTGGCGAAAGGCTAAGCACAGTCATTGCTGAGGCCTATCATGAAGGGTGTCTCAACTGAGGCGCCCTTTTTTAGTCTTTCTGGTCAAATACGCCGTTATAGGCGGCATTGATGCGAGCTGCTTGCTCTGGCTCGTATGGTTTCTTTGCATCGGAGGCCCATACGACACCGGGCCAGGCTGGGTCGCTCTCGAAGCGGGCGACGATGTGGATGTGGAGCTGGCTAACTTGGTTGCCTATGCTGGCGACATTGATTTTGTCCGGGTGGAAATAGGCGTCCACGAATGCGGACATTTGCCGTACCACGAAACTCACTGCAGCAAAATCGTGAGCCTCTAACTTGTGGAGCTCAGTAATGGAGTCATCAACTTCTGGAACAATGATGAACCATGGGAAGGTGGCATTGTTCTTAAGGAGGACTCGGCAATTATCGAGTTTGCCGAAATCAAAACATCCTTTTTCCAATCGTGGGTGAAGTGTGAAGGCCATGCGAGTACATTAACTCTAACAATGAAGAACGCCCAGAGAATAAGTTCTCTGGGCGTTCTGCCCTTTCGTCGTTATGTCCTAGAAATTGTTCTGAACGATAAGGGGATTAGTGACTTGCACCAGGGATGTAGAGTTCTGAGCCTTGGGCCAATACTGTGCTTTTTGTTAGGGTGAGATTGTTCAGTTCGTTGACTTGGTCAATGCTCACGCCGTGCATGGATGCGAACTGTCCGTATGTCATCTGCTGATCGACAGTGACGGTGCGGATCTTCATTTGCTGAGGAGTATGGCTTACTTGCTGCACAGACTCTTTTTTCTGTGGAGCGGGCTGCTTCTTGGCTACTGCTGGAGCGGGCTTGGGAGCAGGTGCTTCTTTCTTTGCTGCTGGTGCAGGCTTTGGTGCTGGAGCTTTCTTCGCCACAGCTGGTTGTGGAGTAGATTTAGCTGAGCTATCATTGTTGCTTGGGAGGCTGATGCGTTGGCCAACACGGAGGCTTCTGGCGTTGAGCTTGTCGTTACAGGCTGCAATCGCGGCTACTGTAGTGCCGTGAGTGCGAGCAATGCTGTAGAGCGTGTCACCACTTTTAACGGTGTAGTTGGTCACCGTGTTAGGGATGCTTGGCTCCATGACTGGCTCGGCCTTGGAGATGGTCTCCGCAGGCACTTTGCCTGGAAGTTTAAGTTCCTGGCCGATGGACAATCGGTTCGCATTGATGCTGCTGTTCGCGGCAAGCATGTCAGCGAGGCTGACGCCATTCTTGCGTGCGATGCTGCTCATTGTATCGCCCTTCTGAACTTTGTAAGTAGTGTAGGACGTGTTGGTTGCTCCTTGTTTGGAGGTGATTGTTGGTTTGTCGCCGGACTTGGCGAGTAGAGCGTGAAGGGAATCGATCTCCTTCTCTAGCTCTTTGATTTGACGTTCCTGCTCCGCGCATTTCGCACGGAGAGTGTCGGCGCTCTGTGCTGGAGCCAGGGAGCTCAGCGGAGCGACGAGTGATGCTGTGACTAGGGCAATAGTTTTCATAACGGATTAATTGTTTACAAAAATAATATTTTGTAAAGGTTTAAATTCAATTATACTTAATAAAATGGCGTAGAAATCCCTTCACATAAGCCCTAGTGAATGAACGATGAGGGATGTTTTGGGTGAGGAGCCCCGAGCAAGGTCGATATTAGGTCAAGAATGAGGTATAATCCAAAAATTTTTTTAAAATTTTTGGGGGAGGAAGTGCAGATAAATAGCCCGCTGATCGAATTGACCATTGGCAGCAGGGAAGATGGGTACTAGCGTAGCGCCGCTATGAAGAATCAGCCTTTGGTCATTGCAGATCGCCAATTTGAATCCCGCCTGATGGTGGGTACTGGTAAGTTCTCCTCGAATGAGGTGATGAGGGATGCTCTGGATGCTACTGGGAGCGAGATCGTGACTGTGGCATTGCGGCGTGCCGATCTATCAGGGGGGAGTGACCCCTATGCCAATATTTTGGAATACATCGATGCTGAGAAGTATTTGCTACTGCCCAACACAAGTGGGGCGATGAATGCCGAAGAGGCTGTTCGGTTAGCGCGACTAGCTGCCGCTGCCGGACTACCCAAGTGGGTGAAACTGGAGATCCATCCAGACCCGACCTACTTGCTTCCAGACCCAATCGAGACACTTAAGGCGTCAGAAGTTCTTGTGAAAGAAGGTTTCACGGTGCTTCCTTATATCAATGCTGACCCTGTGCTTGCCAAGCGCTTGCAAGAGGTGGGGGTTGCGGCGGTGATGCCCTTGGGAGCTCCCATCGGTTCTAACAAGGGGGTGGTGACACGTGACCAAGTACGTATCATCGTGGAGCAGGCTACAGTGCCGGTGGTGGTGGATGCTGGCCTCGGTGCTCCTAGTCATGCCGCTGAGGCGATGGAGCTGGGGGCTGATGCTGTGTTGGTCAATACTGCCATCGCTATCGCCAGTAATCCGGTGCGTATGGGGCAAGCCTTCAAGATGGCTGTAAAGGCTGGTAGATCGGCTTATGAGATGGGGTTGCCAGAAGTTATTGACGGCTCCAGTGCCACCAGTCCATTGACTGGATTTCTAAACGCCTAAATAAAAAAGCAGCGCCACTAGGTGTGACGCTGCTGGATAAAGTTTTCAAGGAAGGGTGGCTTATTCAGCCACCTTTTCTTTGTCCTCGAGCTTGAGTTTTTTCATCTTGGGGGCAATGACTAGTCGGCAGTACCCATTGCTGTTCTTGTTCAGCCTGTAGTAGTCTTGGTGATAGACCTCAGCAGGGTACAGTTCAGAAGCTTTCGTGATTTCTGTAACGATCTTGTCCTTGAAGTTTTTCTGAGCTTCCTTGAGGGACTTTTCTGCAACGTCTTTTTGCTTGTCGCTGTAGTAGTAGATGGCTGAGCGGTACTGGGTGCCTACATCATTTCCCTGTCGATTCAGGGTGGTCGGGTCGTGCAGTTGCCAGAACCATGCGAGAATCTCTTCCGTGGAAATTTTCTTGGGGTCGTAGGTGACGTGTACTACTTCGGCGTGACCAGTAGATCCTGTGCAGATCTCTTCATAGGTAGGGTTCTTGGTCTTTCCGCCCATGTATCCAGATACAGCGGACTTCACGCCATCGATACGGTTGTAGACGGCCTCAACACACCAGAAGCACCCGGCACCAAGTGTGATCTGTTCGAATCCCTCAGGGACTTCGGGCATCTTTGCTGGTTTCTTTTGTTCTTCCGACATGGCTGGTTTACAGGTTGAGAAAAAGAGGGCTGCTACGCTGAGCGAGCAGAGCGTGAATATGTCTTTTAATTTCATCATGGCAAGTCAGAGGTTTCTAGCTGTATGAGGTGTCTAGTGGTTACGATATTCCTGCAAAGCCTGTGGCATGAAAGCTTTTAGTGCATTGATGCGGGTGTCATCCAATGGGTGGGTGCGTAGGAATTCCGGAGTGCGGCTGCCTTTTTTCTTGTTATAGGCTGCAAATCGTTCCCACATGGCAACTGCTTCCTTGGGGTCGTAACCCGCTCTTGCCATGAAGATAGCACCGATACGGTCTGCTTCAAGCTCGTGACGGCGTGAGTGCGGGAGTGCCACTCCAACCGTAGCGCCTGCCCCATACAAGGCAGCGGCACGAACACGGTCTTCATCCGAGCTTCCTTGCCCTTTCAGCATTTGATCCAGGAGTAAGCCTCCTGCTGCGAGTCCAAGGGTCTGGCGCTGGCGTTTGCCTGCGTGATTTGAGGTGACATGGGAAATCTCGTGGCCTAACACCGCAGCAAGTCCTGCATCGTTCTGAGTAATTTTAAAGAGTCCGGTGTGAATACCAACTTTTCCTCCAGGAAGGGCAAAGGCATTGGGTTCATCGTCTACGAAGATAACAAACTCCCAAGCAGCATTCTGTAAAGGGATGACTGGTTTGAGGCGTGCTGCGACACGCTGAACCTGTTGGTTGAGTTTAGGATCCAACGAGATGCGTTTTACCCGCTTGATATCCTCAAACTCCTTCAGCCCCCGGGCCCTGAGGCTGGAGCTGGATTGTTCAACGTGAACATGTCCATGCTGATCCATAGCTGGGGAAGTGGGCACGCAGGAGCTGAGAAGAGTGATAGTAGTCAGGGAAATAGAGGCCAGCCAGTATTTCATAATTCAATCAATGTGATCAGGGTTATTTTTTGTCCAATAGAGAATACGGGGAATGACGTGAAAATTTTCTGGTTGAGTGCAGATTTTATGAGTTAGTTTGGAAATGTGAACGATCAACCCTGTGCCATTGATATCTGTGATGTCCGGAAGCGCTACAAAGGAAAAGTAGAGGCTTTGCGGGGCATTAATCTGAAAGTGCCTAAGGGACAGATCTTTGGTTTGCTCGGTCCAAATGGCGCAGGGAAGAGTACCTTGCTGAAGATTTTACTGACAATCATCAAGCCAACCCGGTGCAAGGGGGTGCTGTTAGGACACCCAGTGGGGCATAAGCCGACACTGAAAAAAGTAGGCTATCTGCCTGAGCATGCGCGTTTTCCAGAGTATTTGACAGGGCGTCAGGTGATCGCTTACTCAGCAGGTCTGTGTGATGTGCCTAGGAAATTTGCCAAGAAACGCGAGGGTGAATTGCTGGAGTTCGTAGGGATGTGCGCGTGGGCAGATCGTAAGATGGAGACCTATTCCAAGGGGATGAAGCAGCGAATCGGGCTGGCGCAATCTCTGGTGAATGATCCTGAGATTGTGTTTCTCGATGAGCCGACTGATGGGGTGGATCCTCAAGGTCGACGTGAGATGCGTAATGTTCTCAAGGAGTTGAAGGATCAGGGGAGGACCGTTTTTATCAACAGCCACATGTTGGGTGAATTGGAGATGGTGTGCGACAGTGTGGCGATTCTGAGTCAAGGGGAGGTAATCAAGCAGGGCAATTTGGACGCCCTCATGAATGAAGATGTCAAGTATTCGATGAGATACCATGGACAGATCCCATCAGACTTGCTTGAAGATCTGGAGCAGGAGGAATCCCTGACTATTGGTGAAGGGCTGATAGAGGCGAGAGTGGGGGATGCGAGTGACATTCAGCATGTGATCGATGCCTTGCGTCTGCGTGGTATTGTGATCGAAGAACTGAGGCAGACAAGGCAGTCGCTGGAGGATCTCTTCATGGCGGCTGTGGAAGGTGTTGGCCCAGGTGGCTATGTGGGAGCGAACAAGTAATCCATTCGACTACGATTCATGCGTCAGATTTATACCATATTGCTAGATTCCATCAGGATGCTGATGGCTCACAAATTGTTTTGGATCTCTTTGACTATTTCGGGGCTGATTGGCCTGATTTATTTATCGATTGGATTGAATGAAAGTGGATATTCCATTGGTTTTGGGCTCTTTCAGCAGGACAGTGACTATGTGAATAGCAATACGCCTGAGGGGGAATGGTTTTACGTGGAGCTGTTCCGAAATTATATTAACAGGTTTTGGGTGGGTAGCGGATCGATCTTGCTGGCTTTAATTAGTACTGTCTCAGTGTTTCCTGAGTTTACCCGTGAAGGGGCAGTGGAGGTGAGTCTTTCCAAGCCAGTCTCACGTACGAAGCTCTTCATCACCAAGTATATTGGCTGTCTGCTTTTTGTGCTAATCCAGATGACAATCTTCTCAGTGTTGATTTTTGCTGCGCTGGCATTCCGGTTGAATTATTTTAACTGGTCAATCTTTTGGGTAATACCAGTGATTACCTTTGCCTATAGCTTGATTCACTGTGTGCAGGTGTTGGTGGGGATTATTAGTCGTTCTAGCATGATCGCCTTGTTGGTAGGGATCTGCTTCTGGGCGTGCATTTGGGGGGTCCAGATTTCCGAGGATCTTAGCTACAAGTTCGGCGTCGCGATGCCTGCGGAGAAAATAGCTCCCGACTGGACCAGTGGTGGCTTCCATAAAGTAGACGATACAGAGGAGGGATCCTTCTTTAGGTCCACTTATGAGGCATTGGATAAATTGATGATTCCGCTTCCCAAGGTTAGGGAAGTGACGATCTCTCTAAATTCTCTGGTAAAGCTTAGACAATCCAATTCTTATCTTGATCACATTGATCTGAATACCTCGATGGAGAATGGCTCTATCGAGGTCAAGCAGCCGCGTATAGAGAAGCGAACTAGGACAAGGCATAGCTTGTCATACTTCTACTTAACATCAGCTGGTTTCGAAGTGCTCATACTTGGACTGGCCCTTTGGAAGTTTTCTCGGAGGGATTATTGAGGGTGGGGCTACTTCTTGGCTGCCTTTTTAGCTGTTTTCTTTGCCGCTTTTTTCTTGGTTGGTTTGATGCGGACAAGGATGTTTTTACCCGATGATTTTACTTCCAGAGAACTGTGATTTTTTACTAAGTCGCTTAGCTTGGTGAAGCCATAGGAGCGGGAGTCAAAGTCCGGCGCCTGTTTACTGATGTTGCTTCCAATGCCGCCTAGATGTGCCCAGCCGGAGTCATCACTGGTGGCTTCGATAGCCGTTCTGAGATAGGACAAAAGCTGTTTGTCGGAGGAAAGTGATGATTTGGTAGGGGCGATCTGAGGTTGGGGATCTAGAAGTTCGAGATAAACAAACTTATCACATGCCTCAACGAATGCCTTTGGAGTTTTCTTCTGACCAAAGCCGTAAACAGTGATGGCTTGCTCACGGATTCGGGCCGCAAGAGGGGTGAAATCGGAATCGCTGGATACGAGGCAGAAACCATCAAACCGGTTGGTGTACATCAGATCCATCGCATCGATGATCATTGCGATGTCTGTGGCGTTCTTGCCTGTGGTGTAGGAGAATTGCTGTTTTGGCTGGATAGAGTGATCCAGAAGGGTGTCCTTCCATTTGCCCAGCTGGTTGCTCGTCCAGTCACCGTAGATTCTTCTCACGTTGGCCGTGCCGTATTTGGCGATTTCCTTCAGGAGTGGGGCGATAATGGAAGATGGCGTGTTATCGGCATCAATGAGAACACAGAGATGTTTGTTGTTAGGATTGGTAGCATTAGACATCACCCCATACATTATGGAGAAATCGGGTGATGTCTATGATCTTTCTCCGGGCTTAGCGTCTGGCGACTCTGATGCGATAGAAGCGAGAGCCATCTAAGTCGTTAGGGATGCTGTAGACGTAGGTAGAAGGTTCACCTGAAAAAGGTCCGTCCAGAGTGATGTAGTTGGTCAAGTCGGTTGAAGTCTCCACATAGTACAGTCTGTTTGGTTTAAAATCCCATGAGAGAGTGAGTCCATCGGCTCCTACCTCAGGCTGGATGATAGTGCCGATGACTGAGCTTGGTGAGTTAGGGTCTGTTCCTGAGATGAACTCTTTCCAGTTAGGTTGTCCATCATTGTCACTATCCTCTAAGTCGGCCGCGTCGTAATCACCTGAATTCAGACCATTGTCGTCCAGCCAGCTGTGAGGGGTGCCATTTGCAGTTGCGGCGATTTTTTCTAGGACTACATTTTGAGCATTGTAAGTGATCTTGAAGAAATGATCGCCTACATTGATAATGTCATCTGCGTGTGCGTATTTACCAGTAATTAAACCGGCTGTGAGAACCGTAAATGTATCACCAGTGGATGGTGTGAAAGATGGATCGATATCCAATGAGAGGCTTCCATCGAGCGCTGCTGAGCCTGCTACCTGAATTTGGGTGTAATCCACAGCGGCAGTGGTCTTTCCAGCCACGCTCAAAACGGTGGAAGCTGTCTCTGAGGCGCGATAATTGGAGGTCACGACGAGCTTTCTGGCTGACGGGACCGTGACCTCTTCGCCTTGTCTGCTTAGAGAAACGTCATCAAAGGAGGCAAAGCCTGATGCACCATTGGCGGGGCTTAAGCTTATGTAGAGGTTTTTACCTACAGCATTACTGTCTGACAGAGCAGTCGTAGTATAGCTGGCCTCAACCCAAGTTCCGTTGGTGAGAGCAAAGGTGTTACCGAAGATTTCTACGGGATTGTTGCTGTTATCCAGATAATACAAACTTACTTTGGCTTCTTCTCCGGTGGACCAACCACTGAATCCTCTGTGCCAGAAACTGATTGTGAAAACGTCACCGGATAGCAGGGATGTACCTGTATTTTGAACTAGGTTTGAATTTGAGGTATTTCCCTCAATGAGGCCCCGATACGTTCCTGTTTTGGCGTTGTTAGGCTTGGCGCCATCGTTGTTTGGGCTTGATCCATCAGTGGTCCAGTTTTCCAGTGTGGTGTAGGAGTAGTCTCCACCGCCGGTATCGGCACCAGATTCGAATCCTCCATTTTGAATGAGTTCCACCCCGTTGCCGGGGATGGTCGTTTCAGTTGTGGGCGTATTGGTGTAAGTGCCAGAATGATAGAATGTGGCATTGATTGTGCCGCTTCCCTCGATTTCACCTTTGTTCTGGAGGTCAACCCAGCGGAGGGAATCGAGTGTACCGTTTTCCATGCTGACCTTGCCTTTGGCTCCGATGCGGATTTCGTTGCGTCCAGTCAAGGTGTGGCTGGATAGATTCAGTATTTGTAGGTGGGAGTCGCCTTCGATCTCTATGCCTAGGGTCTCGATGTTGGCATCAGCCACTGCCGTATTGTCAGAGGCGTTCGTGTTCTCCATCTTGGTGCTCCAAGATGCTTGAGGGGAACCGGAGTCGCTTAGGTATGAAGTTCCGTTGTTAGAGTAGTCGTAGTCAGACCAGTTGCTGGCGTTTGAGGTGCTGGCTTCGTCGGCGCCAGTCCATGTGTGGTAAGTATTTGCAAAGTTGTCAGGCTCAGTGACGCGTTCTCCGAGAAGGAGAGTGGTCAGTTCATTGACCAGGTCCGTGTTAGAAGCTGAGATATCTGTGCTTTCCGATGGGTCGCTGTCTAGGTTGTAGAGGGCATAGCCGCCGTCCTTAACAAGCTTGTAGTTTCCACGGATGATGGAAGCTTTGCTTCCTGCTTCGTGAATAATGAAGTCACGCGTTCTTTGGTGTCCTTCCCCAGTGATGGTGGGAGCCAGAGACACTCCGTCCAGGCCAACTGGGATATCAGCCCCAGCGAGTTCGCAGAAGGTGGGAAGCATGTCGGTCACGTCGACCACTTGAGAAGAGGTGCTGCCAGCAGCAAGCTTGCCTTTCCATTTCATCAGCATGGGCACGCGGATAGCGCCTTCGTAAATGTTGCCCTTGGCACCTCTTAAGTTAGAGTTTCCTGAGAAGAAGGAGAGGGGGCTGGATGCTTCACCACTACTTTGACCTCCATTGTCAGATGCAAACACAATGAGAGTATTGTCGAGGACGGAGTCAGATTTGTCTCCATCGTTGTTCGGATCTTCCAGTGCGGCGAGCAGGTTGCCGATATGGGCGTCCATTCTGGTTACCATAGCTGCAAACTCTTTGGAGTCTTGGGGCCATGAGTCAGAGCCAGCTACATCATTGTATTCATCGAACCATTTTGGAAGTGAGGTAATGTTTCCTAGTGGCGTGTGAGGAATCTGGAAGGCTAGCAGGCAGAAGAAGGGTTTGCTGGTGTCCTGTGCTTCTGATCTGACGAAATCAAGTGCTGCGAAAGCGTAGGAATCATCACAGTAGGCCGTACTAGGATAGCCTGGGTCATTCTGGTAGGCTGGGTAAGTGGGTAAAGTAGCGTCGTTCGGAATGGTGTTAGGGACGAGTGCTGTCGTCGGCGTCTCATCGTCTGTATTCGAGCGCCATAGCGTAGGCTGAAAGAATGTGTGAGCTCGGACGTGGTGAAGCTCGGCGAGAACTATGTCGTATCCGTGATTGATCGGCAGTGTTTGTGGGTTGTTGATAGCTGGATCATTTTGGGCTGAATCAGCCCCATAGCCCCATTTCCCGAAATAGGCTGTACGGTAGCCTACAGACTTGAGCGCGTCACCGATGGTGGTGTCATCACTACGAATGGCTTTGGAGGAATCTGGGTCATTACGATCGGTCCAGGTGTGGCCTTGATGAAAGCCGGTTTGTTGAGATGAGCGTGCAGGGGAGCAAACAGTGCATCCATAGCCTCGTGTAAAATTGACGCCAGAATCGGCTAGGGCATTTAGGTTGGGGGTCTTTACTTGAGTTTGGCCGTTCGCTCCAATGTACCCCCAGCCAAGGTCGTCAGCGTAAATGTATACGATATTAGGTTGGGGCGTTTCATCAGCGCTGCTGAGAACAGGAAGGAGGGTAGTGGCTGTGAGTAGTAGGTGAGTGAGGAGTTTCAACATAATTAATCCAATGTGTGTCCGTGAGGAGAAGTCTCATTTTAAAGGATCTTCTGAGCTCATTTGTTAACGTATAAACGCTTGGTTGTATTACGCTGGAATCTGATGTGGCGCATCGTAAAATTGATTTTTTGCGCGATATCGCGGTAAATCAACGCGATAGATTAATGTCTGGGCTATATGTTGGCTAAATATGGGCTCATAATCACAAGCTGTTGTCTGAGTTTGGCGAGTGCTTGTGACTTTCTGATGTTTAAGAGGCCTGAACTAGGTGGGTATGAAAAAGCGGCTGCCGTGTGAACGGCAACCGCTTTGATGAGTAGTCTATATGGTAGAATTAGGCCTCGGCGTTGTCGAGAATCTGGTTGAGGACATAAGGCAAAATGCCTCCGCTGAGGTAGTAGTCGATCTCCGCGGGGGTATCGAGGCGCACGATGAGGGGTACCTCGAAGCTGGAGCCGTCAGCTTTGCTTACCACGAGCGTCGCATTCTGGGATGCTTTCAGTTCACCAGTAAGACCGATGATGCTGAATGTAGCGTCAGAGAGGTTTGCCACCTTGTCGTAGTCGGACTTGTCCTTGAAGTTGAGTGGCAGCACGCCCATGCCGATGAGGTTGGAGCGGTGGATACGCTCGAAGGATTTGGTGATGACGGCTGATACTCCGAGTAGACGAGTGCCCTTGGCTGCCCAGTCACGTGAGGAACCCATACCGTAGTCTTCACCGCCGATCACGATGAGGTCGGTGCCATCCTTCGCGTAGGCCTGTGCCGCATCGTAGATGAAGGCGGGTTTACCGCCGTTGACTGGTGCGATTTCCTTGTCTGGAGCTGGTACTTCCTGCGGTCCATAGTACTGGGTGTATCCGCCTTCGGTGCCTTCGCACATGGTGTTCTTGATGCGGACGTTGGCGAATGTGCCACGGGTCATCACGCGGTCGTTGCCTCGACGTGAACCGAAGGAGTTGAAGCTGGCTTTCTCCACTCCATTCTCAAGGAGGTATTGGCCGGCTGGAGATGTGGGTACGATTGCGCCAGCTGGAGAAATGTGATCTGTGGTTACTGAGTCGCCGAAGATTCCGAGAGGGCGAGCATCGGTGATGTCTTTACCTTCTGTGGCTGGAGTCCGGGAGAAGCCTTCGAAGAACGGCGGGTTTTGGATGTAAGTTGATTTATCGTCCCATGAGTAGATGTCACCAGTATCAGAGACGATGTCGACCCAGTTCTGGTTGGCGGTGTCGAGGTTACTGTAGAGGGTATTGAAGACCTCTGGAACGAGAGCCGAGTCGATGACTTCCTTGAGTTCGTCGATGGTTGGCCAGATGTCCTTGAGGTAAACGAGATTGCCGTTCTTGTCGGTGCTGATTGGGTCATGTGCGAGGTCGAGGTCGACGCGGCCAGCAAGTGCGTAGGCTACCACGAGTGGAGGGGACATGAGGAAGTTCGCACGGATGGAGCCGTGGACTCGTGCTTCAAAGTTGCGGTTACCTGAGAGTACGGATGCGCATACGAGATCTCCTTCCTTAATCGCGCCCTCGATAGCCGGGTGAAGTGGGCCGGAGTTGCCGATACAGGTGGTACAGCCATAGCCGACGGTCTGGAAGCCGAGTTGGTCGAGTTCAGTCTGCAGGCCTGTCTTATTTAGATAGTCAGTCACCACACGGGATCCCGGGCCGAGGGATGTCTTTACGTAAGGTGGCACAGTCAGACCAAGGGCATTGGCTTTCTTGGCAACCAGACCAGAGGCAAGCATCACACTTGGATTGGAGGTGTTGGTGCAAGAGGTGATTGCCGCGATGAGCACGGAGCCGTGCTTGAGTTGGGTATCAATTGGATCAAAGGCTTCAGCTGCGTCTACAGCATCGGGTGTAGGGCGGTTGGTGGTCATTTCAGCTTTGTCCATCTCAGCTCCTGGGGTGAAGTCGTCGAGAAGGGAGCCAATAGCGACACCTGCCGGCTCCGGCATGTGGATGTCTACGCTGATGTTACGTGTGTCCTCAGTGCGGCCGAAACCGCCATCGGCTGTGGACGCGGTGAAGAGCTCGTTAAACTTGTTGCCGAGGTCTGGCACGTCGATACGGTCTTGCGGCCGCTTAGGTCCAGATACAGCAGGCACCACGGATGCGAGGTCTAGTTCGAGATCGTCTGTGTAATCGATTTCGCCTTTTTCAGGAATGCCCCACATTTCCTGAGCCTTGAAATAATTTTCGACAGTTTCACAGATCTCCTTGGAGCGACCTGTGCCGCGGAGATAGGAAACGGACTCCTCGTCAACAGGGAAGAATCCCATGGTAGCGCCGTATTCGGGAGCCATGTTGGCGATGGTTGCGCGGTCGGGAAGGGAGAGCGCCTTCGCACCTGGACCGTAGAACTCGACGAACTTGCCTACCACGCCGTGGGCTCGAAGGATCTCGGTAATACGGAGCGTGAGGTCTGTCGCAGTCACTCCCTCAGCGAGTTCACCGTGGAGGTACACTCCAACTACTTCAGGTACGAGGAAGGTGACAGGCTGGCCGAGCATGGCCGCTTCAGCCTCAATGCCGCCAACACCCCAACCGACGACTCCTAGGCCGTTGATCATGGTGGTGTGGGAGTCTGTGCCCACGAGGGAGTCGAAGTAGTAAGTGCCTTCTTTCTCCAGAACACCTTTGGCTAGGTACTCAAGGTTGACCTGGTGAACAATACCGATGCCCGGAGGTACTACGCTGAAAGTATCAAAAGCTTGCTGACCCCATTTGAGGAATTCGTAACGCTCCTTGTTGCGGATGAACTCGATCTGAAGGTTGCGATTGAGCGCTTGCTGGGAACCAGCAAAGTCCACCTGAACAGAGTGGTCAATCACGAGATCGACTGGGACGAGTGGCTCGACGACAGCAGGGTCTGCACCAGTCTCTGCAGCTGCATTACGCATGGCTGCGAGGTCTACAACCAGTGGTACTCCGGTAAAGTCCTGGAGGACGACACGGGCTACCGTGAATGGTACTTCGTAATTTCCTGGGGCCGCAGCATTCCAGTTGGCCAGATTCTTTACGTCCTCTTCGGTGACTTTTCGGCCATCGCAGTTGCGGAGTAGGGACTCCAGCACGATTCGGATGGAGACTGGTAGGCGGCTGATCTTGTCGAAGCCTTGCTCTTGGAGAGCAGGGAGGGAGTTGTACTTGCCTTCTTGGCCTGAGCCGGTTTGGAAAGTTCTGATAGTATCTAATGCCATAGTCTTAATTACGTTCTTTTTATTTAGTCTAAGTTACGTTTGTGCTGATTAATCTAACTTTACCCAGAAAAGCGGCAGAAACAAACATCCATTTAAATTGTTTCAGTCGGGTGGGTCATAGCATGGAAATGTTCTTGAAATATGAAATATGAAGTGGAGACTGCGCGCACGCAAACCATGAAATTTTACACGGATTACATCAAGGAGATCGAAGAAAGAAAGAGCGAGGGGCTCCACCCTAAGCCTATTGACAGCGGTGAGCTGCTGGCGGAAATCATCGAGCAGATCAAAGATCTGAACAATGAGCACAGAAGTGACTCTCTTAAGTTTTTGATCTACAATGTGCTGCCGGGTACGACCAGCGCGGCAGGCGTGAAAGCGGCTTTCCTGAAGGAGATCATTCTCGGTGAATCAGTTGTGGAGGAGATTACTCCAGAATTTGCCTTTGAGCTTCTGTCTCACATGAAGGGTGGCCCATCTATCGAGGTGCTTCTCGACTTGGCACTGGCTGATGACGAGGCAACCGCCAAGCAGGCTGCTGAAGTTCTGAAGACTCAGGTTTTCCTTTATGATGCGGACACCGATAGACTGGAAGCAGCCTTCAAAGCTGGCAATCCAATCGCCAAGGAGATTCTTGAGAGCTACGCGAGCGCTGAGTTTTACACAAAGCTTCCAGCGGTACCCGAAGAAATCAAGGTAGTGACCTACATCGCAGGTGAAGGTGACATTTCTACCGATTTGCTTTCTCCAGGTGGCGAAGCTCACTCACGCTCAGACCGTGAGCTGCACGGTAAGTGCTTCATCTCTGAGCAGGCTCAGGAGGAAATCTCCGAGCTTCAGGCCGCTCACCCAGACAAGCGCGTCATGCTGATCGCTGAGAAGGGTACCATGGGCGTAGGTTCTTCCAGAATGTCTGGTATCAATAACGTAGCTCTCTGGGCAGGTATGCAGGCTAGCCCGTACGTGCCATTCGTGAACATTTCTCCAGTTGTTGCCGGTACGAACGGCATTTCTCCAATCTTCCTGACAACCGTTGGTGTTACTGGTGGTATCGGGATTGACCTGAAAAACTGGGTCAAGAAGGTCGATGCAGACGGTAAAGTAGTGGTCGACGAGAATGGTGAGCCAGTTCTCGAGCAGGCCTATTCCGTGGATACAGGCACAATTCTGACTATCAACACCACGGACAAGAAGCTCTATGGTGAAGGCAATAAGGAGTTGGTGGACATTTCCTCAGCTCTCACACCTCAGAAGGTTGAGTTTATCAGAGCAGGTGGTTCCTACGCAGTTGTCTTCGGTAAGAAGCTCCAGTCACTGGCGGCAAGCATCCTTGGTGTAGAAGCAGCACCAGTATACGCTCCTTCCAAAGAAATCTCTCACGAAGGCCAGGGCCTCACAGCTGTTGAGAAAATTTTCAACAGAAATGTAGTAGGTGCTCCTGAAGGCATGGTGCTGCACGCAGGCTCAGACGTTCGTGTCAAAGTGAACATCGTAGGCTCACAGGACACCACAGGTCTGATGACCTCTCAGGAGTTGGAAGCGATGGCTGCGACAGTCATTTCTCCTACCGTAGACGGTGCCTACCAGTCCGGCTGCCACACTGCCTCTGTATGGGACAAGAAAGCTCAGGCGAACATTCCAAGGTTGATGAGCTTCATGCACAACTTCGGTCTGATCACAGCACGTGACCCTAAAGGCGAGTATCATGCCATGACTGACGTGATTCACAAGGTTCTCAACGACCTGACAGTGGATGACTGGGCAATCATTATCGGTGGTGACTCCCACACAAGAATGTCCAAGGGTGTAGCATTTGGTGCTGACTCTGGTACGGTTGCCTTGGCACTTGCTACAGGTGAGGCGACAATGCCGATCCCAGAATCCGTGAAGGTGACCTTTAAGGGAACTATGCAGGATCACATGGACTTCCGTGATGTCGTTCACGCTACTCAGGCACAAATGCTTCAGCAGTTTGGTGGTGAGAACGTATTCCAGGGCAGAATCATTGAGGTGCACATCGGTACTCTCCTCGCTGACCAGGCCTTCACATTCACAGACTGGACTGCTGAGATGAAGGCAAAAGCCTCTATCTGCATTTCCCAGGACGAGACTCTGATCGAGTCACTTGAGATTGCTAAGAGCCGCATCCAGATCATGATCGACAAGGGCATGGACAACGACGCCAAGGTTCTCCAGGGTCTGATCGGTAGAGCAGACAAGCGCATCGCAGAGATCAAGTCTGGTGAGAAGCCTGCGCTGACTCCTGATACGAACGCCAAGTATTCAGCTGAGTTTGTTGTAGATCTTGATAAGATCGTTCAGCCAATGATTGCTGATCCGGATGTAAACAATGAGGACGTTTCTAAGCGTTACACTCACGATACCATCAGACAGCTCGACTTCTATGGTGGTGAGAAAACTGTGGATCTCGGCTTCGTGGGTTCCTGCATGGTCCACAAAGGTGACCTTAAGATCGTGGCTCAGATGCTCAAGAATCTGGAAGCGCAGCAGGGTGAGGTGAAGTTCAATGCACCTCTGGTAGTTGCCGCACCTACATACAACATCATCGATGAGCTTAAGGCCGAGGGTGACTGGGATATTCTGCAGAAGTACTCTGGTTTCGAATTCGACGACAACGCTCCAAAGAGCACAGCTCGTACAGAGTACGAGAACATGATGTATCTTGAGCGTCCGGGCTGTAACCTCTGCATGGGTAACCAGGAGAAGGCAGAGAAAGGTGACACCGTCATGGCGACATCTACACGTCTCTTCCAAGGTCGTGTGGTGGCAGATTCTGATCGTAAGAAGGGTGAATCACTCCTTGCTTCCACTCCTGTGGTCGTGCTCTCAGCCATCCTTGGTAGAATTCCTAATATGGAGGAATACCAGGCCGCTGTTACAGGTATCAAGCTGACAACATTTGCCCCGCCTATTGCAGAACTCAGCGCATAGATGCTCCTTCGAAGAGTAGTCTAGCTCACAAATTTCAAAGGGTATCCACATGGGATACCCTTTTTTTTGTAGAAAGTCTGTGTACTCAGAGGGGTGTGTTACAATGTCCCCTTATGTAGATTTGTTTACAGCGAGCACTGCTGTTGAGCTCGCTAAGTGGGGGGATGGTGGGCTTGTTTACTTTGCCTCTTTATCGGCCTCCATGATTTTTTGCACCTCTGCCTTGTAGTTCTCCGCATACTTTAACGCATACTTTTGCCCGAGGTTCATGCTGTCCTGCATCAGCAAGGGAAGGCATTTCAAGGTCTTCTGTCCCAGTGGAGTCTGGTAAAAATGGATCAGTTCGCGCAGCTCTGCTTCGGTGAAGTTTTTGCTGTAGAGTCCTACGATTTCTCTATGGAGGCCTGGATCAGTCGCAATTTGGTCGAAATAGTTCTGAGAGGCTACTTCGATCTTTTTGACAGTTTCTTCTGCATATCCCTGCTGCTTGAGTTGGTCGAGGTAGGGCTTGAATGCTGTTGAGGTGGAATCCCTCATAGTGCCCTCCAAATCGATCAAGTTAACCAGCTCTTCTGCAGCAGATGGGGGAGCTTTGTCCTCGGCATGAGCAAGATTGCTGAGTGTGAACGAGAGGACGAGCAGAGATGTTATGAATCGCATGCTGAGAAACTGAACTCAGCATGCTTCCTTGAAAAGAGGATTCTATGGAATGTTAGTCGATTTGAGGAATTCACCCAATACGTCTACAGCTTGCAGGTGCAAGTGTTCGGGCTGGTCACTATCTAGTCCGATCTTCAGGAACTTGCCTGTTGGTGCTTTCGAGCCCTCTTTATTGAGAATAATATTCCATTCTGCCTTGGCGCCATCTGCTGACCAGACTTTTGACCAGTTAGTAGAATCATCAGAAATCCAGACAGCTAGGCTAGCTGCACGTTCGTGAAGGCGTCGGTGTCTGTTGACAATATGGATGGCATTGATGGAGGCCTTGTGTTTCAAGTCGATGACGATATGGGGACGTGCTTCTTTCTTGGTGTGGAAGGCAAAGCCTTGCTTGGCATAACGGCCAGAAAAGAGCGTGTCGTGATCGGAGGTGTTTCCCTCTGAAGATGAAGTGGTGTAGGTGGCATTGTCCTTGGTTAGATTGTTGCCATAGTAATTGTCATTGAACGGTGAGCCATCAGGGAATGCCAGACGTAACGGGATGCCTGCTTGATGGCGTCCATAGTCGAGCATGGCAATGGCCTCGGCGCTATCTGGCGCGGTTTCATAGGCTTTATTGAAATAGGACCAAGCCTCCTCCAGTTTGTTCTGCGCCACGAGGATGCGCCCTTTAGCTCCGAGGATGAGTACTCTTTGTTCTAATGTATAGGCATCGGATTTCAGCATGCTGTCTACCTCACGCATGGCCTTGTCCGTCTCCTCCTTGGAAATGAGATCAGAGATGTGGCGAACGAAGTCCCATCCTTTGAATGAAAGGCGAGCTTGCCAGCCGGATTGATCCTTGGGGTCCGCATTCAGGAGTTGTTCTACCATCTTTGCTTCCTGATTGATGGTAAGTCCTGCTCTCTTGGCTAACAAAGCGGCTTCCTTCTCAGAGTTTTTCGTCTCGCGAGCCTTTTTGATTTGAGCGAGGAGGGAGTCTCTGGTCATCGATTCAGCGACAACTTTATCAATGTGGGCAGCCAGCGCGAGGGGGGATGTGAGTACCCGGAGTTCTCTTCCTTGATAGGTTTTCAGGAGAAAGCCGTCAGGAGAGTAGAGCTGGATTGCTGGATAGGATTTGATGGCTTTCTGGTTCCAGCCTTTGTTGGATGCAGAAAACTTTTTCGCCTCTTCTTTATCTAATAGCTGAGGGACATCAATTTGGGTCAAGATGACTGAAGACCTTAGCTCCTTGGTAAAAGGCTCAGCTTGCCAGAGTTGGTCGTGAAAGCGCTTGCTGGCCAAATGCCAGCTGCTTGCATACAGCAAAACGGCCACCGGAGTCTTGGTGGATTTTGCTGTGCTCAAAGCTTCCGGAAAGGAATTTGAACGCGTTGGGGCTGCGAATAGACTGGTGATGCCTAGCAGATAAATGAGTAAAGTCCGCATGGGAGAGTATGGTTTGTGTGATTGAAAGAGAGCTTAGTTGATCTTCTTTCCGTAGACGTGGAATTTTTCAAAGTGAAGATGCTGCTTGTTGGGGTGACTGATTCTGACGTATCCCGCCTCGATTTTTTTGTCAGCCAAAGGAATGCGATTAACGCGTTTCACATTCGAGAAGGTATACACGGTTGTCCATTCCTTGCCATCCAGGGATGTCTCTAAGATGGCTCCATTCAGGCGGCCAATGTGGCCACCTCGGGTGACGATAGTAACCCCAGAGAGGAGACCGTAGTTGCCAAGTTGTATGGTGGCATGAGGATTCTTACTTCCAGTGTGGAAATCGCCACCATGTTCCTCGATAACACCCCAGTGTCTTGCTGGGTTGTCCCAGCGATTGCCTGGCTCATCAATGGTAAAGGTGCCGCCAGATGAAAGCAGGACGCCAGGGAATTTCTCAGGTGAAATTTCTGTTGGCTTGAAAACCTTCTTGGTAAGGGAGCCGATGAACTGGAACGTGGACTTGTCGCCATTTTTAGCCGCATCCGGAAGGATCTTTTTGGCAAGAGTATCGATGACATTGTTGAAGTCATCACCTTTGCCCTTGCTGAGTCCTTTGCCAATCGAGGCGATAAATTGTGAGCGTCGGTCGTCGTCCTTACCGATGCGGGAAAGCTGGTGTTCTAGAATGACTGGGGTCAGGGTGTTTTCTTTGACGTGTGCCCCAAAGCAGGAAACCGCAAATTGGTCTTCCAGGTTTTTGTCTCCAGCGAGTAGCTTGATTTGCTTGCTGAGTGCGCGGTCGTATTCCCAGCGGGCGACGCCCCAGCCAGAGATGGACTTTTGGTAGGCGAGGAGAATTCTTTCTCGGTCGTCCGCCTTGTCCTTACCTTCAGGGAGAACGTGTTTATAGACATACTTGTCGAGCAAGGTCCAAGCGGCTTCGGGTGAAGTGCTGGCGAGTAATTGCAGGGTGTCTTGATGAAGCTCCTGCCATTGGCTGGTAGGTCCGTTGAGTTCATTCATTAGCTCTGCAGAAGTTTGCCAGTTCTGCCAATCGAGAGGATACTTGCGGCGTGCAATGGCGATCGTTTCCAGTGCTTTGCCAGTGAGCTTTTTCTTGCCGTAGTCCATCGCCAAGCGTCTGATGTCCGCTGAAGCGTAAACATCCTTCGTGTCTGCCATGGCTCTGTTGGTAAGCACATGCCAGCCCCATGAGGATTGACCGTAAAATGGGCGGTGGATACCGCGTTTCCAAGAGAGGGAGTAAGCTGGCTGCCATTGGTTATGCTTGATCATTACCGTGTAGGCACAGTGTCCAGGTTCACCCATGGTGATCGCTGGAACGCCATTGGCGATCGCTGCAGCAGCGCCAAAATTGGAGAGAGAGCCGCAGACGCCACCGATGTTGCGAATCATTTCCGCAGCATTGGTCCAGCTGTTTCGGTAGGGTTGGTAATAGAGTGGGCCGTGAATGGTGTCGCCGAAAGGATTGAGTAAAATCCACCGTGCATACCAGCAGGCACCGGTATAGCGCTCAGCGGGAAGACATACCTCGGTATTTTGGTACTCCATGGATTCCAAACCGTTGAGGTGCCGGTGCTGAACTCCATGTGCCAGATAGCGGCGTTCAAACACCGTCAGGTCTTTGTACATGATATTGAGCAGACCTAGATTCCACTTGTCTCGGAAATATTCATAGCGCTCGAGCATGGCCTCGCTATTCCAGTCGAAATGGCCGCCTTCGAGCGCGCAAGCTGTGGCCATGGCACGGTCGATAGGGCGTTTGACCAGCTCTTTGTCTGTTTTCCAAATGTCGAACAATACTTGGACTGTCTTGGCTGCGTCTTCTACCGGGCCCGAGTCACAGAGTTCACGTTGCCATTCTGGTGTTTTGGACAGGAGGGTGGCGAATTCCTTGGATTCCGCGGACTCAGGAAGCTTGGACTCATTGATATAGCTGTGAGTCTGATTCCTAAGAAGTTGTTCCGGTGTGGGGACCGCGAGAAGGCTTTGTGTGCCAAATGAGAGCAAGGCAATGGAGAGCAGTGTGCGAAGCATGGTGTAAGATTAGTACAAATCCTGTACGATGCTATTGCAAAAAATATTACAGCTGGTCAAATTTCGTCATGCGCACCTTGAGCTGTCAATTGGTGTCCAGTCGCAAGTGGTTCATGATCCTAGAGAAAAGGCTAGTTTCGCATCGACTGAGTATATGAGGGCTTGTCATTCAAAAGATTGAATACGCATATCACCGGACTAGGTGGCTAGTCAGAGGTAAAAAAATGTGCCAGCGATGGCTGGCACATAGATGATTAGGCGTTTTGGAGAACTTCCTTCATGGTCTGAAGGGCTTCGAAGACTTCGTCTTCGCTGACATTGAGCGGAGGTAGCCAGCGTACTGTTTCGGCACCAGCGGGTACAGTCAGAATTCCTTTACTCATGAGAGTATTGACTATGTGGAGTGCTGCGGTGGATCCTTCAGGGATGTTCATCTGGTCTGCATGCAGGCCAAAGCCCAGCATGAGGCCTTTGCCTCTGAGTTCTTTGAGGCATGGCATGACCCAGCCAGCTACCTCTGTGCGGATCTGAGCCTCACGCTGTGTAGCATTCTTACAGAGTTCAGCATCCTTGATCTCGTTGAGTACGGCAAGTGCTGCGGTGCTGGCCAGAGGGTTGCCGCCGTAGGTAGTGCCGTGTGATTTAGGACCGAGCAGAGAAGAGATACTGACGTCAGAACCGGTGACCTTGCGATCGGATGACCAGAAAGCGCCGATTGGGAAGCCGCCACCGAGGCCTTTTGCCCAGGAGATGCCGTCTGGCTCAATCTCTGGTGCTATGGAGCGCCACGCCATGGTCTCTCCTGTTCTTCCAAAGCCAGCTTGAATCTCATCGAAGAATAGGAGGAGATTATGTTTGTCGCACAATGTTTTGAGACCTCTCAGGAATTCCGGGGTGGCTGCAAAGATGCCGCCTTCACCTTGAATCGGTTCCAGCATGATGGCCGCCGTGTGTGGCGTAATGGCTTTCTCTACAGACTCAAGATCGTTGTAGATCGCGTATTTGGCTCCTGGAACGAGAGGGAAGAAGTTTTCTTGAATGGCCTCCTGACCTGTAGCTGTCAGTGTAGCCATTGTTCTACCGTGGAATGATTTTCCAAAGGTGATGATCTCATGTCTTGGGCTGCCATCCTCAGCGGGGAAAGCATTGCCAAATCTGCGTGCAAGCTTGATTAGCCCCTCATTGGATTCAGCGCCTGAATTGGAGAAGAAGATCTTCCCGGGAAGTTTGACGAAATCCTCAACAATAACTTTAGCCAGTTCCGCCTGCTGCGGAATCTGATAGAGGTTAGAGCAGTGAAGTAAGTTGGCAGCCTGCTTCTGGATGGCTTCCACCTGGCGTGGGTGGCAATGGCCGATGGAGCACACGGCGATGCCAGTGCAGAAATCGAGATATTTATTTCCTTCAGAGTCCCAGAGATAGGAGCCTTTGCCCTTTTCTGGAATCAGTGGAAATCTACCGTAGGTTGGTAGAACGTATTGTGCGAATGTTTCAGCAATCTGTTTCATTTTTTGTATCTCCCTGCTAGACCGAGGGAGTGGGGTGATAGTTTAAAGCATGTCTGGGGTAACGATGTATTTGGCTGCACAACGTGGGCAGCTTACCTCGATAGCCGGATCTCCGTGGAAGAGGGCTTCTTTGTTGTTTTTATAGGCGGCTAATGCTGGGAGGATTTTCTCTACACTACAACCGCAGAAGAAGCGGAACTTGCGAGTCTCCAGTACTTTGGTTTCCTCGGTTTCCATTATTTTTTCCACATCTTCGGCATTGAGGGATTCCAGCCATTCGTAATCACAATCAGGTTGTGCTGCGATAATGGCGTAGTTTTCATCCTTAAGCTGGAATGCGCGGGCTGGTCGCTGCTCACTCTGAGTGTAGTAGGTTTCTAGCCACTCGAACGGGTCATTGCTATCCAGCTCGACAGTGGATTTGCGGCCTTCTGAGCTAGGGACGATGGTCTGGGAATAGAGAATGTTTCTGTCGGCTTCCTTGATGTTTTCGGTGAAGAGGTTGCCTGTGATGTTCTCCTGGGTTGAGCCACCGGTGACAAAGAAATTTACGCGAGGAGCACGCAGATTGACCGTCCAAGCAATGGTCTCTGCCCATGGGCGAGCAGTCATATGCAGGGTCAGCAGAGCCAAGAGGTCCTTGAGCTTTTGATCAAGGTCTTCCTTGTGACGTAGCTTCAGATCCATCAGGTGCAGGTAATAGTCGGTAAAAATTGGGGTAAACTGACCACGCACCAGCAGCGCATTGCGGTGGCGTACGAAAATGGATTCGATTTTGGTAAATTCTTCTACAGCTTCCATTGGTTTGTAATGGTCTAGGATGAGTGCTTGTTGAGCGGGTGTGTGGCGCGTTTGAGGCGGAATGAACAGAACTTTTCTTTGCAGTAGGGAAGATCCTGTGTTTCCGGTGCGGGGATAAAGTGGTGTGTCTCTGCGGTCGGGTAAAGAAAAGTTTCCCACATCCTCGTGAGAGAATGTGGGAAATCTGGCCGGGCGAAAACCCTTACACCCGGCCCCCATCACACCTACTATGAAAAAGTGATATTAGTTCAGGATGTCGATTTCGCGCGGCAAGGTTTCTTCTCGTCGGGGAATCTCCATAAGGAGGACTCCATTTTGGAAGGTTGCCTTGGTGGCAGCGAGATTCAGTTTGTCACTGAGATTGAGCTTCAGTCTGTACTGGGTAGCCCTAGCACTGTCGTTAAGAAGCTGCCAGTCCTCAGGGTAGGATGGATTCCTCTCAGCAGTGATACTGAGCTGGTTGTTCTCAGAGGTGATCTTCACGGATTCCTTGGAGGCCCCGGGGAGATCCACTTCAAGGGCCAGTCCCGTTTCATTCTCGTTGATATGGAACTGAGCGCGTTGAGTGATGCTCGGTACTGACTGGTGGCTTTTTTCAAGCTCACAGCACTGAGTGTTGCTGCATGCAGTATCCACGGACTCTTGCTTGTTGGTGATCTCTTCGTTGCTCATGATTTTTCTTAAAGTTTAAGTTTGATAGTTAGTTGGTATTAAAGGATTTCGATTTGCTTGCTGAGGTTCTCGGCTTCTTTACGTGGCAAGGTGATTTCCAGAACTCCGTTTTCTAACTTCGCGGAGATTCCCTGAGTGTCGACTTCCTCGCCCAGGGCAAATCGATGCTCCACAGCCGGGCGCTTGCTCTCAGCTTCTGGAGCTTTCTCCGCCCTGAGGTGGAGCGCGTTGTCCTCGAAATGGAGGGAGAGCTCGGACTTCTCGAAGCCTGGAAGATCGGTGCGGATACTCCACCCCTCTGGAGTGGAGAATATCTGGTAATCTTCCTGCACAGGAGTCAGGTTGAATTCTCCGAAGGCATCATTGAGGATGCTGTTGATGCTATTGAAAAAGCTTTGATCGAATGGTGATACTGTTCTCATGGTTTTATTGATTTCGTATTTAGAATGTTCTGATTCTGAAAACATAGATGCAGCTTGAATGCCAATAGTGGAAGGTTGCGGTTTTGCTCTCAAAATCCCTTGTTTATAAGGAAAATTAGAATGAATCAAAAATGACACCTAGCTTCTAGGTGTGACAAATATGGGTCGCTGCGACATTATGACGTGTAATAATGTCACATCTCGTCCTGCCAGTTGCGTTGTCGGGCTTTGCGTCGGTCGGCACGATGTTGCATTTGGCGTAGCTGTTTCGGGGTGAGTTCCTTTTCGAATTTTGGTGAACGTCCAGCCATGATCGATCCCAGGGGCGTGATTTCGGCAATGACGTTAGCCAGACCATACTTGCTCATCATGGCTTTGATCTGGGCCGGATCTTTGTAGGCGAGGGGTGTCTCTGTGATATCGGGCAAGCCGAGGTACCACCGGGCATCGATGCTGTGGGTGGCTGATGCTATGTCCGCTTTCATTCTCTCCGTATCGACGCCTTGCCTTTTCCTCTCATACCTACGCAGTAGGCCTCTTCTAGAGAGGTTTCTGCCAGCACCGTGAGGTGAGAAGGATAGATAATCCTGATTATTGGCTCCCAAGGTCAGCAAAATGGGTGAGGACATACTCATGGGAATAAGTCCGAGCAGGGGATGCTCATCACTACTGGACCAAGCTGGGGTGGCTCCTTTACCATGGAGGTAGAGATCATCTTCCCGCCACACGAAGTTGTGCTCATTACCTACAGAGTCGATCAGCTCAGAACTGATACTTTTCAGAAACAGGTGATGAATGGTCTCGTGATTCGCCTTGGTCCATCTTGATAGATACTGGAGGGCATCCCAATACTCTTGACCCTCTCTCGTATTCATGGAGACCCACGCGGCTTCTTCTGGGATGCCTTTCGCGAACTTTCTTGTGTGTTTCACCGCAGCTTCCAGACCTCGGGTATATACAGTGGCTCCGAGGCTTCTGGAGCCATGATGAGTCACGAGTACTTTCATAGATTCATACTTGGAGAGGTTATCAGCCAGTTTACTCTGACCATTCTCTTGAAGTGTCGAAAGCAACTCGGGTGTGCATTTCATTTCACCAAGAAAGGCAAAATGGTTGCCATCTCCTTGATCTGCAATGTGAACGGCAGCCTTGTCCTGAAGCCTTCTGAGGAAAGGATTGTTCCAGACCGCTTCATCCAAGACAGGATGATACACCATGTCCTGAGGAGCCCGTCCACCTGGACCAAACCTTGTGGACCGACTGAGGTGGTCCATCAGTTCTTGTACTGGTAAAGAACTATGGAAGAAGCTGGCATGCAGGGAACAACAGATATCCGAAGAATGCGCAGCCGGAATGATTGCGTTCTCCACAGCGATGGCTCCTCCCACGGGAAAGCTAGCAGCTTCGTTTCCTGACGGGCATGCATCAGGCATGAGGGCACCGGCTTTCACGACCGGACACTTGAGCAGCTCGGTCATTTGGGAAATGGCTTTGGCCAAATTCTTCTCAGCCTCCTTGGAATCCGCCTCCACGGCTATCGCGAGAGGCGCAGGGGAGCTTCTCATGGTAAGAGCACCATGAGTATCCGGGAATTTCTTCTTCAGGAGTTTTAGCAGGTATTTTTCGTCTGTGATCTGCTTTTCGTTGATCAGATCCAGAGCATGCTGGTGAACGGAATCGAGTTCTGCTGTGTCCGCCCAACCGGCATTGATGAGTGTTTGTTTGGTAATCATATAAATCTTTAAAAGAGGTGATCTGTTAGATCGTGTGTTCTCTCCAAGAGAACGGGGTGGGCAAAAAAAAGCCCTGCGTGAACATCAGCAGGGCGGCGAAGTAGAGTAGCTTTAAAAACTCAAATACAGCTTAGCGGCCCGTGCGATGTGCACGCGCAGTACGTCGAAGGCGCTGTATTGTTTTGAACATGACTCTTGAATGCATGCAGTTAGGGACTTTGACAAGAAAAATGATTACCTAACAAAAATGCCCCATGAAGTTTTAAATTCACGGGGCATCGGGAGAGATGTAATTTACTCAGGAACGCTGTCATCAAAGGCGCGGGTTTCGAAGCGCATGAGTTCCTTGATGAAGGTGAGAGGGATGGAGCCGGTAGGACCGTTACGGTTCTTGGCCAGGTTGAGTTCGGCGATGCCGTCTTGCTCGTCACGTTGCTCCTGATCCTCGGCGTAGTAGGCGGTACGGAAGAGCAGGCCAATCATATCGGCGTCCTGCTCAATGGAACCGGATTCACGAAGGTCAGACATACGTGGGGAACCACCACGGTTTTCTGGACCACGGTTAAGCTGGGCAAGAACGAGAACCGGAATGGCAAGCTCCTTAGCCAAGGCCTTGAGGCCCGCGGAAATTTCCGCAATCTCACGTTCACGTGAACCCTGAGCCTGCTTGGAGGTAGACTTCATCAGCTGAAGGTAGTCAATCGCGATACACTGGATGTCTTCTTCCTTCTTTTTGCGTCGAGCTTTGGCTCGCAGCTCCGAGATGGAGATACCCGCGGTGTCATCGATGAAGAGCTTGGATTCGGCGATTTCCTGAGCAGCATTCTTGATGCGGACCAAATCAGCCTTCGTTGGAGTGAAACCGTTACGCAGGTTGGAAATAGCGTATTTGGCGCGTGCGAAAAGAAGACGCTGAACGATCTGCTCAGAGGTCATCTCGCATGAGAACACCATAGAGGGAAGCTTTTGATCCAAGCAGATGTGCTCCACCAGGTTCATCACGAAGGAGGTCTTACCCATGGAAGGACGGGCGGCGATAATGAACATTTCACCAGCCTTCAGTCCGTTGGACATGGAGTCTAGCTGGGAGTAGCCAGTCTTGATACCCATTGGCTGGCCACCACCCGCGAGATATTTCTCGAAGTTCTCAATGACCTTTTTGACGTCCTCTTTAACGGTTGGTGCCTGTTCGATGTCCGCACCTTCACGAATGGCGAAGATGCGCTGTTCCACCTCGTCAAGCAGGCCGGCAACTTCTTCCTGGTCCTCGTAGGAGCGGGTAATCGCCTCGGTGCAGGAGTTGATGATATTTCGCAGGATGAACTTGTCTTTGACGATCCCGAGGTGGTGATCAAAGTGAGCCGCCGTCGGCGAGTAGGTGTAGATCTCCGTGAGGGCAGAGGGACCACCAATGTTCTCAAGGATGCCGCGATCCATGAGAGTCTGGGTCAGAGAGACGAGTTCGATCTTGGTGCCGATGTTCGAGAGATCACGGATGACCTTGTAAAGGGCCTGGTGGGAAGGGTGGTAGAAATGTTCCGGTGTCAGACCCATTTCTTCAGAACGCATGACGTACTCGGCAGGGTCCTGCAGCATGGATGATAGCAGGGACTTCTCCGGACCTGTGGCGTTTGGAAGAGAGCGCTGGGCGATCTTTTCCTCATCGCTTTGGTAGGAGGATTTCTGGAGTTCCGGGCCGTTCTTTTTCTTGGCGGGTGCTGTGTCGGTCGACATGAGATTTTTATACTGGAATAGGCCTAGCCTAACGGTCAAATCCAAGATGCGGAATGCGTGATTTTGTGAATAAGTCCATGGAAATACGTGCCTAAAAAAGGTCACTCTGTAGCGGAGTGACCTCTAAAGGCTTGAGTGTGCTTTTTGGAGCAGTCCTAGGACTTCAGGCTCTCTTTGAGCTTGGCAAGGAAGCTTTTGACGTCCGGATAGCTGGATGCCGTAAAGCGATCGAGTTCGGTGCCTTCAGGGCTGAAGACGATCACGGTTGGGACTCCACGTACTTTGTGCTTCTGAAGAACTGGTTCATTTTTGGCGCGGAGATCTTTGTTACCATTTGGAATATCGATTTTTACGAGAATGAAGCCTTTAGATGCCTTCTTGAGGAATTCGTCCTTGGAGAATACTTGCTTGTGCATGCGGATGCATGGTGGGCACCAATCCGAGCCTGTGAACTCTACCATGACTGGTTTTTTGCTCGTCTTGGCCTTGGCAAGAGCTTGTTCGATATTGGTCATCCATCCATCGCCGGCTAGGGAGATTCCACTGAAGGCGAGAAGAGCGAATAGAGTGATACTGAGTTTCTTGATGATGTTCATGTGAATGTTAAGAGCCCACACAGGAAGATTTATTTCATTGAAGTCAGTTTTTGAGGAAAGAGATGATGATTAAGTGTTTGAACTTTAGCCTCTTTTTTGGGTTACCAGGAAGAGCTTGTGGCGCTTGATAATCATCGTCAAAGCGATAACTGATAAGGCGAAATACAAGGTGGTCCCAATCAGGGAGCCTACGATGAAAGGCCTGTCCATGAGGTAATCCAAGTGGGTTAATCCAAAAGCCGGAGCGAAAACCATGGCTAGTGGGGAGAAGCCATAGAGCAGCCCAAAGATATCCTGATTCAAGTTCCATGCTGTTCCGAGAAGAGCAATAGCAAGTGGAATGACCCAGATGAAGAGAGCCATTGTGCCGATGAGCTTCTTACCCCATTGCTCCATAGCGAATCCGTGGCCTAGTAAAGGGGCGGAGAGAGTCAGGATGATCAGGGTCTCCAGTGACTGCCAGGATCGGCCATCAAGATACTGCTGGATTTCAGCCGTATTAAGCAAATGGCGACTATAGAGAAGCCAGGCATAGATACTCATGACCGTGATGACGAGAGTCGTCGGGATGGCTGAGGCGGAGTCAGGGAAAAGAGCAAAGCTGCTGCGGCCATCTTTGAGGCGCTGGCGGATACCCGCAAAATACGTAAATTTGTCTGGAGTGTAGAGGTACTGAAGAAGCACGGCGAGAGCCAGTGAGATCAGGCCATAGACACCAATAATCGTGGAGGCAACGTATTGGGGGTTTTGTTCGATTACTTCTTCCACGATCACCGCTTTGGGGTTTTGTGTGAGAAGTTCGGGAGGGATGCCTTGCTTTTGCTCTGGCGGCGGTGGTGTAGGGAATCTCTTAGATTCAGGGCGAGCCTGATTGAAGTCGACATCAAAAATGGCTCCGTTGCTCGTGTTTGCCCAGATACCTCCAAGTATGATGGTGTGGGCTACGGCACACATCAATACGGACTGCGCCTTGCTTAAGAGATGGGCGCTTTCTTGACGCCATCTACGTAGTAGAATGGAGAGGAAAACGAGACTGAGCAAGGTCTGTACGGCGATGCTGTACCAAGTGTGGCTAATCTCCCAATTGAAGAACATCGCTGTTTCACTACGCCCATAGTTGATGGGGATTTCACCCTGTAGGCTAATGAAAAGAGTGGGGCGCATGGTGAGGTATTCAAAGACGACGAAGCCGAATTTGGATAACTGAGGGAACGCCAGATACAGCAGAGCAACCAAGCCCTGAGAGATCAAGGCCGAGAATTTTTTTCCCATGATGAAACCCACCGACATGGCCAACAGGTGGAACATAATGGTGGAGGTGAAGAGCACCGTGTAGATAGGGAGCCAGATTTTCATCTCGATGCCGCCCATGAAAATCAGCGCTATGGTGACCGGTACCGTGGTGAGAGTGTGGTAATATTGTCTGATCGGAAGGCCTGTTAGGTAGCCGATTACTTTGGTCAGTGGGCTGAGTGGGGTGAGTCGTTGGTAGGTCAGAACATCATCAATGGATTCCCGGGCCATACCCGCAGCGACCGCGCCTGTGCCTCCAAAGTTCATGATCATGATCTGGAGGAAGATGAGCGCTATGAAGGGGTAGATGGCCGCGTCCTCAAACTTGGTTTGTAAATGTTCAGAAGTAATGCCAATGCTGACGAGGAGAATAAACACAGAGAGACCGCCATACAGTAAAGCGCCAGTGATGAGTGCGGAGATGCGCAGCTTGGAGCGGCGATAACGGGTAAAGATGGGATTCTTCCAGATTTGCCAGAACTGGGGCAGTGAGGAAAGTGAGTCTTCGGGCATTGCTGTGATACGAGTAAAATAATTTATCGGGAGTACTCCTCTTCCTCAAGTTCCATCAGGATTTGTTCCAGACTATGGCGCTTCTCAGTGACTCGGCATATCGGATGATCAGATTGCATTGCCTCCATGAGCAGGTTTGAAAGCTCTGTATTATCACCCTCATACACAAAGGATGTAGAGAGTGAACTGTGGACGTGGACATCTTTGACTTTGGGCTTGGTTTTCAGCCAGGACTCCCAGTGTGAGCTGGCGGGGCGCGCCAGCGTGAGATGAATATGGGGGAGTAGGCTGGTCATTCTGTGCATGACCTCGTCTACCGTGCCCGTCTCCAACAGTTGTCCATGATGCAGGATGCCAATCATGTCGCACATTTCTGATAGCTCGGGAAGGATGTGCGAGCTGACCATCACGGTGGCACCTTCATCGGAGACCTGCCGTAAAATGCGTCTGAGTGAAACCCGGGAGCGTACATCCATGCCGCTGGCTGGTTCATCCAAGATCAGCAGAGATGGGCGGTGTAGCATGGTTTTAGCCAAGACGAGGCGCTGCATCATGCCTCGCGAAAGAGATTTGCAGTTGTCATTCCGCTTATCCGCAAGCTCAACCAAGGAGAGGCATTCGTTGACTCTGTTTTTCTTGGCTTTGCCCTCCAGCCCGTGGCAGGCGGCAAAGAGGTCCAGAAATTCCCAGACACGCAGATCAGAGGCTACAGGAGCGAGGTCCGGCATATAGCCAATGCTTGTCTGCGCGTGGCGCCTTTTCTTTACGATGTCGTGCCCATTGATCGAGATATGGCCGTTGGTAGGTTCTAGCAGGGAGGTGAGTGCCTTGAAAGTGGAGGTCTTTCCTGCGCCGTTAGGACCCACGAGTCCATAGATGACTCCCTGGGGAATATCCAGGTTCATGTCCTTCACCGCCACATGTGAACCATAGTCGATGCGGAGGTCGCTGATGCAGACTGCGTATTGTGTAGCGGTTTCCATTCAGGAGTCGGGAGTGTTGTTACTTGATTTCAATGGTTCTGGCTCCGTGTAGTTCATGGTCTGCATAGATGGCGAACTTACGGATATCAGCTGGTGCATATTCGTTGTGGGAGCGGTAGTCGAACATGCCTCGCAGATCGGTGTGGCCGTCTTTGAAAAAGACCACTTCGCCATCATTGGTTTCAGCATAGATTTTAATGTAGGTTTTTGCCAGCGGTTTTCCATTGGCTGATGCCTGAAGTAGTCCGCGTCCTTTATTTGGAGTGACGACGAGGGTGGAGGACTGCAGTGTCTGCACCCAGCTAGAACCTGCGCCCTCTAATACTAGAAGCTTGTTTCCAGTCTTGAATTCCTCAGGAAGTGCAGAGCTAGAGATCTTTTCCTTATTATCCAATAGGATCACCATGGTCTTGGCAGGCAATACAGCGGTATGGACTTGATTTTGCCCCTCAAGGAAGGGCGTCGCGGTAAACAGAAACTCTAAATCAATCGGATAGACTTTCAGTATGAGCTGCTCCAGTCCATCATGATTGATGACGAGTTGGTGATCTGGCGTGATCTGGGCGGACCATTGCTGGTCTTGGCTCTCTTCAGTCTGCCCCCAATCGGACTCCATCAGAGAAGCGGATTTGATTTCCTCTATCTGATCCAGGATGGACTGGAAGCGCTGATCCCACTGTGGAGTGGACTTGTTCATCCATTGTTTGGCTAGAGAGACGGCTTCTTCTGGTTTAGCTTCCGAGAATAGAGCGTATGCCTTGAGGTAGTCCCATTGCATCTTTGCCTCAGTCTGGGAGCGCTCACAGGTATTGAGAAGCTGGAGGGCTTCCGCATCTCGTTCATGACTGAAGAGGTGATAGACCATAGTGAGTTTCTCTTCGTTGCCCAGTGCCGGCATCCAAATCAGGTGACTGAGAAGATCCAGATAATCATCCCATACCGGGATCTGGCTAATCGGGAGGTTGTCCCTCAGTTGGTAGCTGCGGGTTTTTACCAGAGGTCTCCATTCGGTGTCCTCGAAGCGTCTGTTTGTGTATGGCGAGATGTTTGCTAATTGGGTGTCAAAGTAGGACCCAAATTGATTCGAAAAGTGATCAGGTTTAGCCAGATAAGTGGATACTGTCTCTGAATCGTAATGGCGGAAGGCAAACTGCTCCACTGCAGGAGCGCTTAACTTGCGGGTTCTGAGGATCTCGACAACTTTAAGGTAGAGGTCGCGGTCGGCTAGCCTCCAACCCAGATCATCAAAATCATTTGGCTGGAATTGTCTGGTGCGCAGAGCGGTGAGTAGTTCTTGATCAGATCCATTGGTTGCGATGTGGTACCATGAATCGGTCACTTCCGGCTTAGGGGAAGCGCTTACTTTGAGTGACTTGGCTGGCAGGCCAATAGCGAGTTGATGATCTTCATAAATCTCTGGTGTGTAGTGTGTGTATTCACCAGCCGCTGGGAAGTAGAAGCTAATCACTTGGCGGTGGCTACCGTGAGGTGGAATCAGTGTCTTCGTGGATTCCAGAGATTCATTGGAGTCGATTCTGATGGCTCCAGCAGGAATTTGGCGCAGGATTTCCACTTCGCGCTCTAGACCTGTCGGATTGGTGATAATCAGATCAGCATTGTAGATAGCGCGGCTGTGGAATTGGTCATCCTGAATACTGTTTTCCTTTTTCTTGCCCTCTTTGGTAACGGTAAATTCATCACCTTTGAGGAAATAGCGTAAGGAGCCTAACAGGGAGTTGTCCTTGTTTGTTTTCTCTACAGCGATGGTGTCTTGGTAGTAAAGCAGGGTAGGCTGTTTCGCTGTCACAGAGAGTGTATTTTGTTCAATAGCCGAGTCGATGTCTTGTCCCTCGAAATCGAGATCGAGGAATGCCAGGGCGATCAGGGCTTCGTGAACATTATAACGGCATTCAGCAAAGTGTGGCGAAAGGAAAGGGGACTTGCCATCCCAGGCTGCCAGATCTAGCCAGAAGCGATTGATTGGTACATTCAATCGAGCACTAGTTTGGCTGCGGCGTAGGTAGTTTGCTTCCAGATAGGCCTTGGTCTCATTAGGCAAGGTCTGTGGATCATATAAGGGTGTAGCTGGTGTGACTGAGAATCTCTCACGGAGAGTATTTTGGATGCTTCCTCCAGCGGTAGAAAAAGGGTCATCAGAGTCAGAGCCCCCAGCCTGTTGTGGTGCAGGTGGAGTGTTAGAGGGGGAGGCTGATGTCCGCTTGTATGTGCGTGTTGTCTTAGAACTCGCTGGACTTTCCCGTAATGACTGGGTGAGGGCGTCGACTAGATCAAGATTGGTCGCCGTATTCCGAATGGTCAGCATGCCTGTGCGCTTGTCGAACGTGGCTGTGGCGCCTTCCGGGAAAGTGATGCCGGATTTCTCGAGAAGCTCTTTTGCTGGCGGAGTCGCTCGGAGGCCAATGCCACCAGCGTCAGATGGTGAAGAAAAAGGATCAGATGAACCATCAAATGAATCCTCGGTACCTCCACCGTCACCCATCAAGGTCATGAAATCTGGAGGAACTTGAATGCTTCTCGTGAAAATTTCCGCATCGTCCGAATCGGTGGCGGGGAGCAGGACGACTCCGTGGTCTTCAATGCGATAGCGAAGTCCGGTTTTTTTGCAGATCTGATCGAGTAGGACCTGCATCGGGACGTTGCGGAGCTGAAGATTGTCGATTTTTTTACTGCCAGGACTGCTTGTGTCTCCAAAGCCACCTGTGTCGCCGTAATCTCCTCCAACGATAGTTGGTTTTCTAACAGTAATGTTTAAGCCAACATCAGTTCCATCGAATGAGCTTTTGTCCAGTTCACGTGATCGCAAGCGAATGAAATCCAACGCCTCCTCGACAGAGACGTTATTAAAATCTACTACGGGTATCGTAATTTGGCTCAGCTTCTTACGCAGCTTCAGAGAGCCTCCTGTTTTAGTATGGACGGCAATCTGGGCATTCTCCATCATTTCCTGGCGCAGGAGTGAGGTGAACAACTCGGTATGCACCTCGGGGGAAGGATTGGATCGCCAGTGAAGCATCTCAAGGTGCTCCAGGATCTCTTTGTTCTTGCCTGGCAACTTATGGGCTAAGAGCGCTTTCTCAATGACATTGAGGTTCTGGTATTTTGCCAATTCAAGATAAGGCGCGAGGTCGTGGTCAAGCAGGTAGTGGTCGATGAAGGCTTTGCGTCGCTTATTGGTGAGCATGGGTCTTACATGCTTTTCGAACCACTCGGGATCACGTTTTTTGATAAAGAGGTGAAGCTCGAAGCCTCCGGCTGTCTCTAATAGAGCCAGTCTCTCTTGCTGTTCTAGCTTAGGCCAGTGGAGAGCCGGGGTGAGGAGATTAATCGTCTCACGGAACTCCTGGCTATTTGCGTGTGTATGGAAGTAAGACCAAACGTTAGAAAGCGAGGAGTAAGCTTTCCATTTGGCATGCAAAATATTTTCAATCTCCACCTTTTCTCCCGGCTTGAGCACGGCTCTGGTTTGCCTTGATTTGAAGTGCTTGGCTGTATCCAGAGTTTTCAGAAGGCGCTGATCTCTTGTTTCCATAAGAGACGCAGGTAATGCTATCTGACGGCTAGTGGAGTTCACACCATCAGTCACGATAATATCGAGTCTGCTGTGATGGCGGAAACGTTTGAGGTTGATGGATAACTTGCCTTGCTCGTTAGGCTTCAGGTTGCAGAGAACGACTGCAGGGTGCGCTAGGAATGTCAACGGACTGTCCGAGCTAAGAGGGTTCAGGGAACCAGCGGACTTGCCTTTCCCTTTCCTCCCGAAACTGGCGCTTCCACGTCCGGAATCGTTACCGTCTTCCGCATCTTCGTAGTATTCGTTGAATTCACTGATTTTGTTAGATTCCCATGGTTGTAGGTGCCAGGTTGGCTTGGGAAGCATATTGCCCAGTCTACGGGGAGCATTACGGCGGGTGATGATGTACTGCTGTTCGGAGGAAAGAGTGCCGCCATTGTTCCAAGTAGAGGGGTAGAAACCAAAGCGTACGATGTCCATGTCCGCAGAAGCTGGCAGGTTGGGGCGCATGGCTGCCGAGTTGTCGCTAAACCGTGATGCCACGAGGTGAACGCGGGCGTCCTTGCTGTAGTTAGCAACCTGGATTTCAACCTGCTCCCTATTCAGCTTTGGATCAGCGATCACAGGATAGCTGGAGGTGTCGATTTCATAAGAGCTGCCCTGATGGGTGGCCCAAGCTCCTTGGCGCGTAGCCGCTACGACATGGAATGAGAGTGGTTCGAAGCCCTCGACTTGAAGTCGGTATTCACCCTTGGGAAGTTTCTTGATAAGGAGTTTTTCGCCAGCCAGAGCGAGGTTTGCAAAGTAGCTAGCCTTTTGGTTGTCGATTGATGTTAGGCTGTAGGAAAGCGCAGAGAGTGATGGTGGGGAAGCAAGCAGGAGTTCGATGTCTTTGCCAGACGTATATTGCTGTTTGGCCGAGATGTATTTGGTGGAGGAAAGGTTAAGCTTACAGGAAGCATGAGTGGAGTTGTTCTCGAGTGAGACAGACTCAATGCCTTCCATGGAACCGAGTTGAATCACGCCACTCTTATCGGTCCGGAGGCCGAGTTCTAGTTGTCTCGTGTAATGCTTGTGCTTGAAACTCAGGGTGAGGTCATGGCCGGGAAACGGCTCGCCATTGAGCCCTAGGATAGACAGGGTCCAGCCATTTGGGGTCTTTTGGAAGTAGCCATGGGCAATCTTTTGGGTGTCTGTGCTGGAGAGAGTTACTAACTGGAGCTTCGCATTGACGGGGGTTTCAGTAGGGAGGTGTGGGGGCTTGATGACGGCCTCCATCAGGATATCAATGCGGTTCAGGTTTTCTGGAACATGAAACTGTACTGGCAGATAGTCGTAGGCAGAGAGTGAGGGGTTTTCGATTTTCGTTAGCCGGATCTTACTTTCATCCTCTAGGATTCCTTCCAGAGTAATGCGAGTGTCGCTCAAGTAGTTGAGGTCAGCGAGCTTGTTATTGATTAAGAACGATGGACGTAGGTAAATTTTGGCAGTTTGACCACTGAGCCATTGTTCGGGATGGGCGATGGAGGAGAGCTGAAGCTCCTGGCGTGCAGATTTTCGATAGACTGTGACTAGGCGTGTACGGCCAGTACCAGTCTCTTTGTTCGGTTGGTGGAGAATCACCTGAGACCTTTTGCTGTAAGTAGCGTATGGAAGCACGACGATCCCGTTGGCGTCCGTGGTGTATTTTTTGGAGTCAACGTGGACTTCAATATTCTCCAAAGCCTGCCCCTGAAAATCAGTTACGAAGATTTCTTGGCCTGAGCCAGTATCTCTGACCGAGCTGTGCATTTCACCTTTGAGTATCAGAGCGGTGGCACTCTGACTGTTGCCCTGTAATTTGACAATCCAACTACCGACACCTTTCAGTTCAGGAAGCGCAAGGGTGTGACGGTGCTTGAGCAAGGGGTCTTGATCGAAATCAATCTTACGTGAAATGTTGGGGGAGAGTCCTCCGAGATCAAGAGAGAGATCAATCGTCTTATGATTCTTGAGTGCGTAATTTAGTGAATCTAACTGGTAAATCGAAACGGTGAGCTGGTCGACATTCTTGAGATCAAGATTGAGCGATACCTGATCCTCTGCGAGAAAATGGTTTTTTGAAGAGGAGGCTATCCTGAGAGAAGCCTCATCTCTAAGAGCCACGTATTCCTTAGGTGAGATTGCATCCTTGTCGTAGACCATGCCTGCTTGGATACGAGCCATCGCTGTGCGCTTGCGGAAGTAGTCGCTTTCAAAATAGGGAGCAATGCGGTCTTGTGAGACTTTATCGGTCAGTAGCTGATCCAAGTACTTTTCCAGCAGGGCTGACTCATTATGGACAGAAGGAAGGCAGTCGTTTGCAAGTAGACCGGAGGGGAACTTGACCACATGTTCGTGCACTTTGGTGCTTGGGCGCCAGATCGAAGCTGGTGGCCGTGGAAGAGTCAGGTAGCGGACGAAAAGATCTAGCGGATACTCATCAGCATCTGCTTTGCAGCGCAAGAGGTGGTGCAGAGTCTCTGCTTTCAGCGTGTTGAAGTGTGGTGGGAGAGTCTGGGTGAACTCATCCACCTTTTCCAGCCATACGATCAGCTTTTCAGGATTGCGTCGCATATCCAGCTCTTGGCTGGGTGTCCCTCTGAGTCGCTCAAGGCGTATCTTCAAGAAGGTTTTGTTCTGTAGTAGCTGCGGGAATTGCTTCGAGAGAGCATCCAGCTGGGGTGCTGTCAGATTCCTATGGCAGGCGACATCCTCGAACTTCAATCCATTGCGTTCGTCTGAAAAATTGGCCTGCAAGAGTGTTTCCATGCCAGGAATATCGGCGCGCTTGACCTTGCCTAGTAGTGTCTTTCTGGTCTCTTGGTCCCAAGCCCGCTCGCTGACCACCATGGCGCGGAGTTTGGTTGTTGTCATTTGTCTCAGCCGCTGAGATGGAAGATGTCCAACTAGGTTTTTCTCAAAGGCTTCGGCGCTGATTTTATCCGCATCAACACTGCTGGGGAGTTGGATTTCTTCTCTTGAGAGAGGTTTGTCGTGATGGAGAGTGAGGTCGAGATAGTTTGTCAGATGTCGTTGCCCTTCTCTCTTAAGAGACTCATTGTTTGACTCAAAGTTAAGCAGGGCCTGCCGGTTCTCAAGCTGACGTAGACGTTCTGGTGTTGATTCTTTGTTCTTCTTGAGTTTTTCCTCCCATGCATGGATATGCTTCAAGTAAGCTTCACGGTTTCCCTGATGCTGCTGATAGAGTGCATGATAGAAGAAGTAGTCATCTGTGCCGGGTGTCAGGGTTTTCAGGACAGTTGATTTGTCATCGGCCAAGACCCAGCGTTCCTCGACAGGATTTGCGGGATCTGCAGCAAGCTTGAGGGAGGCAGACAGACAAAAAGCGATGACGACAGCATGAACTTTCATGCAGGGTACACTGCGCAGAAACCTAGTGGGCGTCTAGGACAAAGCTGCAAAAGGTAACACAAGAAACAAAAAAGTGCACCCGGTGATCGGGTGCACTTACTAAATCAGTTTGGAAAAGGGTGTTAGATGACCTTGGTTTTACCAGGAATCGCACATGGGTAGACCCCGTCTGGACCAGGCTTAGGTCCTGGATCGGATTCCCAGGTGAACTCTTTCGGGATGATGCTGATTTCGGAGTTGAGAGCTTCGTCCCACTTGAGCTCTTTGCCACAGTAGGTGGCCATGCGGCCCATGATACCTGTCATGGTAGACTTGGCACCGTAGTAGGCATTGTTCAGTGGCTTGTCCTCACGGATGTGGCGGTAGAGCTCATTGTGCTCGACTTGGTATGGGTTGGCTGGGCGGCCTTTGTAGCGCCAGAGAACCTTACCCTTGTGGTCGCGAATGATACCTGGGCCAGCACTACCTTTGGTACCTGCCACGTATTCAGTTACACGGTTCATAGCGCCTCTGGTGTGGCGGCATTGGGAGTTCATGATTGCACCATTACCGTAGGTGAACTCTACGAAGTGGTGGTCGAAAATCTCACCGAAATCCTTGCCCACGCGCACCTGACGACCACCCATGCCCTGAGCAACTTCAGGATACTGGTCACCCATGAACCAGTTGATGACATCGATGTTGTGAACGTGCTGTTCTACGATGTGGTCACCGCAGAGCCAGTTGAAGTAGTACCAGTTACGCATCTGGTATTCCATTTCAGTCATCTTGTCAGTGCGTGGGCGTACCCAAACACCGGCGGAGTTCCAGTAGCACTGGGCGGATACAATGTCACCGATCTCGCCACCGTGGACGCGCTTCACTGTCTCGATGTAGCGCTCATCGTAGTGACGCTGGAGACCGACAACGACTTTAAGATTTTTCTCGTCCGCTTTCTTGGCATTCTCAAGAACGGAGCGTACGCCAGCTGCATCGGTAGCCACTGGCTTCTCCATGAAGACGTGCTTACCTTTGGCGACTGCGTAATCGAAGTGGATAGGGCGGAAGCCTGGAGGTGTTGTTAGGATAACAACGTCCGCTGCATCAATCGCACCCTTATAGGCATCGAATCCAACAAATTGACGCTCTTTAGGAATGTCGACCTTCTCTTTGTATTGGTTTTTGAGGCGGTCAAGGCAGGTCTTGAGGTTATCGCCGAAGGCGTCTGCGATCGCGACAAGTTTTGTGCCTTCTACATTCAGGGTTTGAGAGGCAGCGCCAGTACCACGGCCACCACAGCCGATCAGTGCGACTTTGATTTCAGATTTTGCGGAGGACTGCGCGTAGGAGGCTACAGGGAGAGCGCTCAATGCGGCCACCGTACCAGTCTTTTTAATGAAGTTTCTGCGTGTTTCTTCCATGATGTTTTTGGTAATGGTCATTAAACTGAATCAAAATGGTAAATATTTCAACTTAATCGTCAAAATACGTAAATTAGTGGAGAATTTAGTGAAATTTGAATAGCCCAATAGCTATACCAGTTGGGACGTATTGGTGTTGATGATCGCAGGTGAGTGATTTATGCCTGCATTGTATGGATGAGATGAGCAGGCAGGCTATCAGTGACGACAAGGAGTTTTGTTGGCACCCATTTACCCGGCAATCCGAATGGACTGCTGCCGAGCATGAACCTCTCATGTTGGTCAGAGGTGAGGGGGTATGGTTAGAAGATACTGAGGGGAATCGCTACATTGATGGAAATGCTTCTATCTGGACCAATGTCCATGGCCACAACCATCCGGCGATTAATACTGCGATCAAGCAGCAGCTTGATCAGGTGGCTCATACGTCCTACCTTGGCTTTGCCCATCCTAAGGCGGGAGAGCTAGCCCGCAAGCTGGCAGGCTTTTTTGAAGGGACCGAGCTCAAACGGACCTTCTTCAGCGATGACGGCTCCACCGCCATCGAGTGCGCTCTCAAAATGGCGATCCAGTACCGGCTGCAGAACCAGGAAGAAGAACGCACCGAATTCGTGGCCTTCATCAATTGCTATCATGGAGATACCATGGGGGCTGCCAGCCTGGGTGGGGTGGATGCCTTTTTCTCGCGATTTCGCAAGTTCGGTTTCCCCGTCAGATTCGTCACTAGTGTGGAAGAATTGAAAGCCCTCGAGGGGCTGGAGAGAGTCGCGGGTGTGGTCATTGAGCCCATGGTGCAGGGGGTGAATCAGATCCATGTCTGGCCCGAGAGTATGCTGCGTGAACTCAGAGATTTTACAGAAGAGCAGGGGATTTTCCTCATCCTGGATGAGGTCATGACTGGCTTTGGGCGGACTGGGAAAATGTTCGCCTGCCAGCACGACGGCGTGGTGCCCGATTTCCTCTGCCTGGCTAAGGGGCTGACCGGAGGTTATCTCCCGATGGCTGCCACGATGGTTCGGGAATCGATCTATGAAGGCTTCCTCGGAGGTGCAGAGCGCGCATTCTATTATGGTCACAGCTACACGGCGAGTCAGCTTGGCTGTGCGGCGGCCTTGGCCAGCCTGGAAGTGTTCGAGCAGGAAAGAACCCTCGAGATCCTGCAGCCTAAGATCAGCCTGCTGCAGGAGGCCTTGCAGGAGCTGAAGCAAGGCAGCGCCTGGGTGTGGGATGTCCGCCAATGCGGCTTGGTGGCCGGCATCGAGCTGCGCCAGCAGGACGGTTTACCATTTGAGCCTGCTGAACGAGTGGGGGAAAAGGTCTGTGTCGCCGCCAGAAAGCACGGACTCCTCACCAGAGCGATTTTGGACACGATTGTTGTCATGCCACCCTTGGCCATCAATGAGGATGAAATCAAGTTGATGCTCAAGGCGATAGAGGCCGCAATCACTGATGAACTGGGAGAAAAATAGGCAAAGTTGAGGAATTTCTCGCTTTGTTCTGTTGACAGCCAGCGAGAGAGCGGGTAGGAACTCCCCGCACCACCAAACGGTGGAGCCAAAACATCCAAGGCGGAGTGGCCAAGTGGTCTAAGGCATCGGTTTGCAAAACCGACATTCGCGGGTTCGAATCCCGCCTCCGCCTCCAATTACCCCGAAAACCTTGATTAAATAGGGGTTCCTTGTAAATAAAGGGTTCAGAAACTCTAATTGTGACACAACACCGTGACACCTGAACCGAATCCAATGCCCAAAATATTGGATGGCTAATTGAAATCATGAAACTGTTATTGTTTGTATCTGCCTTGTTGCTATGTGCATGTAGTCGTAATCCTGACTCCCTGGATGCAGACTGCTGGCTGGAGTGTGTGGATAGTATATCCATACCTATCAATGATAATCTGGTGGATGATAATCCGATAATGGGGCCCGGTGACTATATGTTTACGACAGATATGTTTTCAGAGTGTGCACAACTTAATGGAAAAACATTTTTTCAAAAGCTGGTCGGCTCCATTGAAGATCCTGATGCTGTAAGCTTCGTCCACAATGGAAATAGGTATTTGATACTGTTTGAGGGAAAGAATTTACCAGAGATGCCCGGGTACAAAGCTAAGGAGCTGAAAGACAGAATATATATCGTGTATCGGGCCGAGTATTAATAGTGCCACATTTCACGTAAAATTAAGCAGTTAAAATCCGAATTGATATCGACTGTTATCACAACATTGATATCGGGTGATTTGAGACAAGTTTTATTTGTGTTTCCACATTGTGATCATAAATAGATGAGGTGGTTCGGTGGAACATTCTTTCATTTTAATCGTAGTGTATGACGGGGTTGGAAGCTTTTTGTTAGGAGATGCCAAGAACGAATGCACTTGACGAAATAACCCATAACGAGGGGTACTCCCTATGCCTCAAATCTTGTGAAGACATCACTGATGAAACAGACCCTACACCTCAAACTTTTACCTCTGCTTGCTGTAACAGGTGGGCTCCATGCAGATGAAGATCTACCCAAAGATCCGATCTACCAATTGGAAGAGTCCGTCATCACGGCCAATTCAAATCCAGTGGATGCGCCAGGCACCAGGCCTGAGCTCTACCGCGATGATTTCGCGGTATGGGAGCCGACTGATGCGGCTGATCTGCTGCGCTACTTCCCCAATGTCAATGTGAACAAGCCGGCTATCGGCTCGGACGAGTCGCTTATCGCAGTGCGCGATCAAAGCGCACTGGCCAACGGTAGGCTCTGGGTACTGGTCGACGGCTTTCCTATCTCCAACCCACTTAGGGCGGGTGCGGCGGGGGCGCCCCGTCTCAATCTCGTAGATCCACAGACAATTGATTCTGTGGAATTACAGTATGGTCCTTTTTCCGCAGCCTACGGTGGTTACGCCTCGGCAGGTGTCATTCACTACCGCACTCTCCCGGTCGACCAGAGGGCGGTAGAGGCTGGCATTCGCTACTTCTGGCATGATTTCGACCTCTACGGAACCGACGATGTGTACGAGGGCTACCGTACCAATTTCCGTGTTAGTGAGCGGATAGGTGACTGGGGATTTGGTATCTCAGGCAGCTACCTCGAGGAGGAGGGTAACCCTCAGCGCTTTTTCACCACTACGAATTTTGGTCCAGAACCGGGAGGTCCGCCGACTCCGGTAACCGGCGCTTATCTAGACAAAAACCCCGAGGGCGAAGAACGCCTTGTCTATGGTTCTCAGGGAACTCGCCAAACCACCGTGGGGACAGTGGCGCTTGATCTGGAGCACTATTTTGAAACCGCCACACTGCGCTGGACGAGCCGCTACTCAGAGCGCAAGTCTGTGGCTGATGATCCGGAAAGTTACCTTACTCATGCTAACACCGGCCAGCCTGTGAACTCAGGAAACGCCGTATTCGAGGGGCGCCCTTTCCGTATCAACCCAGGTCTAGCCGGCAGTGAAACCCGCCGCGAGTCGGAGTGGCTCAATGGCCTCGGCCTTAGTGGAGATCTTCCCCGTGACTGGACATACGACCTCACCTTAAGTGCCTTTCAGATTCTCGAAAGCGTCAATGAAAACGCCAATCGGATCACTGAAACACCTGATGCCTATTGGCTTAACGGTAAAGCGACTTTCTCCAAGTCAGAGATCTTCGGCCACGAAACTCTCGATGGCTATGTCGGCTACGAATGGACACGGGGCGTGCTTGAAAACCTCAACCTCAACGGTGACGGCAGCTTCGACCAGCGTACTGGTGGGCAAACCGACGTCCACGCTTTGTTTGCTACACTCGGATGGCAAATTGCGGACAACTGGAAAGCGATCGCCGGACTTCGTGCTGAGCGCTGGGTCAGTAGCGATGGCTTCGCTGACTATACGGTAACTAGCCTACCTCCTGGCCCCCCGGTTACTTCGATCGAACGCGACCGTTACGAGGATCGCGAGGAAACTGGCCTCTCCCCGAAGTTTACGCTGGAGTATGAGATTAATTCGGAGGACCGCCTCAGTCTCAACCTGGCCCATACTTACCGCTTCCCGCTCGTGCAGGAGCTTTATCGCCTGGAAGAAGACGTGGACGGCACGCTCATTCTCAGCAACCCTGACTTGCAGCCTGAAGTCAGCGATAGCATCGAGCTCTCCTGGATACGCAATCTAGAGAAAGGCCGCGTCCGTCTGACCTTCTTCCAGAACACGACGGAGGACGCCATACTCCAGCAGTTTGTCGATCCTTCCGGTCCATCCGGTCCAGGATTGCCGCCACCTCCGCGCCAGCCACCTTCGTACAACAACATTGACGAAGTCAAAACTTACGGACTCGAAGCCTTCGTGCTCCGCCGTGACTTCCTCATCCCTAGGCTTGAGGCTTCATTTGGTGCAGGCTGGATGCATAGCGAGATCGAGCGCTATGACACAAACCCGACTGTCGAGGGCAACGAATACCCCGGTGTGCCCAAGTGGCGTGCTAACGCTAGCTTGCGCTATCGCTGGAGCGAAAATCTCGAAACTGCCATAGGCGGACGCTACCAGAGCCACATCTTCGAACGTATCGATAATGCCGACACGAAGAACACCTATCAGGCAGTCGGTGAGAGGCTGATCTTTGACCTCAGCGCACAATACAGGTTCGACAGCGGAATCTCTCTGAACGCCCGCATCGATAACCTCTTCGACGAAATAGCTTATACCAATCGCCCCGAGCGCCAACGCACGTTCTCAATCGGCGCGGAGTGGCGCTATTAGAAGAATTTGTTAGGATGAGGCGAATGGCTCCAGGGATCCATTCGCCTTATTGTCAGGTGACTTTAATTCTGCAGAACTGAGGTGCGCAGGAAGAGGTTGGGGATTGGAGAGTTTGTCTCTGCGGTCACAGTGGGGGGCGAGTACAGTCAGACAAGAGAGTGAACCTACCATTGAAGTGAACCGATTGGCTGCTGCATTTTATGTAGGTTGATACATGGCTGAGTAGAACAGGGTTTAATGGTCAGCTAGGAACAGAAATTTTGTTCTCATAGGTACTTGGACTAAGGCTCAGACAGCCTGAGCCTACAGGGGTAATCACTTACTCGGCTCCTTCTAGTTCTACTTCTTCATCTTCCTTGCCAGTTTCGATCTTGATAGAGGCGATGGCATCTTGGCGCTGGCTGGGGACGAGGTCTTTGATGAGGTACTTTATGTAGGTCTTGTGTAGACTTTGGTAAAGGGTGTCCACAGAAGCTTTGTTTTCGACTCGGTACTCGAGTACCTGCTTGTGGGTAGTCTCCGGCATGATCTTGTAGACGGGATTGACCTATTGGCCACTGAGACGCTTGTGAGCCCGCGTGAGGATTTCGACTGTCCTGCTCTGGTCAAACTCATCCTTGAGCCTGTTGGTGAGGTAGTAGGCGCGAATCACGCTCCTGGACTTGAGAGTAATGGTAAGTTCCCGCACATAGGTGGTGGTGCCCACCGCGTATTCCTGCACGCCGTAGGCTGAGACTTCGGATAGGGGGATGGTGATGTTTTCTTTGTCAATCGTGGCCTGCCAGATCAGGGGATAGATGGAGCCTCGGATAGATTTGGAAATTGCAGGTGTGGAAACATCCAGTTCGACCTCCGCGACTTGGCCAAGCAGAGCAGGTGTAAGCAATGATACGACGATGGGGATGATAGATGAACACTTCATAGGGAAGTGTCTATATCATTTCAAAGAATCGTCTGGTAGCTGAAAAGGTTCAGTCTTTTATTGGATAGCATTCATCATCAGGGCGATGAGAATGATCTGGGGAAGTGTAAGTATGGGTAGCAAGAATGTAAGCTTGAGGGACTTGGTGGTTTCACGCAGCACCATGATTTCGGTGTAGTCGGTGGAGGCTCCAGCCATCAGAAAGGCAAAGGCGTTACCAGGTGCGCCTGCGCGGTTGAGTAGGTCGGTGCCGATCGGTAAGGAGCCTTCAGAGCACACCTCGATGACAGTGGCGCCAATGAGGGTGAAGACTAATCCGAGTACAGAGGGGCCGAACCAATCGGAAAATGTTTCCGGCTGGATAAAGGCGCGAAGGCCCGCGGCCATGATTGTACCTAGGAAAAGCCAGCGAATGATCATCTTGGATTCAAGTACGCCGTCTTTGAGTGCGGAGAAGAAAAACTGCTTGGTGAATTTGGTCTGCTTCCATCGTTCTTTGATCTCTTTTCTGAGTTTGAAATCTGGATCGTGGGGCAGGGTGTTAGGGTTCTTGGGTAAGGATGAATTGCTAATGATCTTATCCGTTAGATAGCCTGCAATGATCGCAATTACCGCTGAGCCAAGAATGAATAGAAGGGTCCATTTTAGGCCGACCAAGGACCAGAGGATCAGGGTCAGTGAGAGTGAGTTCCAGGGGCTGGCAATGAGAAAGGCGAAGACCTGCCCCAATGAGGCTCCTCGCTCGTAGAGCTTGGCTCCGACCATTAGGATGCCATGATTACAGAGGTCTAGCAGAAGGCCTGCACCACAGGCTCTGGCTATGCCGCGCAGCGTGCCGCCTTGTCCTAGAAAATTCTGGATGAGCTCACGCGGGACTTTGCCGATAAAGCCGAGTGCAGCGATTCCAAAGAGTACCCCCCACCACATCTGGTTGATCAGTTCAAAGACGCCGTGGGTGAAGATGCCGAGCTTTGTCTCCATCTTGCCATGCATGAAGAAGTGAAGCGGGTAGGCGATCACGATGACGGCCAAGGAAATCCAGAAGATCCAGTCAATCTTCTTCTTGCCACCGGATGAGCAGCAGCTGGGCTTTTCCTCCTTCTTTGGCTTTGAGCAGCAGGACATGGTAGATGAGTGAGGTGTGGTTTGGGTAAGCCTTCCGCAAGCGTTGCGGAAGGCCTGTTGAGTAAGTGACTATGGCTTGATGTAGATGCCTGAGGCGTTGATCACGAGATTATCCTTACTGGATTTCTCGTCGATAACCCCAGAAATGGTGAGGTAGCTCAGCTCTTTGAGACCACCGATACCTCTGAGGCTATTCTTGACCAGCTTGCCGTCTTTATCGAGTACTTGAATGGTTGCAGTATGGTTTTTGATTTCATCAGGATCATCGCAGCATACATCCCATGGAGTGGTGCAGTGGTCGTCAGGCATGAGATCACATGAGGTCAGCTTCTCTGGATCTCCGACGAGTATGACCGCAAGCCCGTCTACGATGGGAGCGGAGCGTCCGATGACCTTAGCTTTAATGGTCACCTCTTTGCCTGGGGTTGGCTTTTGCTTTGCTTCAGCGATAGAGATGGCGGTTGTAGGCTCGTCTTTCAGCACGATATTTTCCAGAGGTGAGGCTTGCGGTTGTTCGCTTTGAGCTGAGTTCTGTTCAGCGGGCTTGTCGCCACAGCTGGCGAGGAAAAGAAGGCTGAGTCCAGTGATGCTTGCTGTTATTGTTTTCTTCATGGTTTATCTGTTGTTTAAGATCTTAGTGCTTTGTTGAGTTTGGGGGCAAGGGTTCGTATCGCTGGGGGAAGCGCTCCCAGTGTGCCGAGCAAAAGCCCAGTCGTTAAGCCCGTGATGAGGACAGAGGGGGAAAGCGTTAGGGTAAACGTACCTACTGAAAATGGCACGGTGATCCCTTCGAGAAATAGTGAAGCGATGAGCAGGGCGATCAAGGTGCCCGTCATGGTGGCTAACAAAGATTCCTGTAGGAGTGAAACTAACAGAGCTTTGCGCGTATAGCCAATGGACTGGAGTGTGGCCATTTCGCGTGTACGAGAGCCGAAAGCCGCATAGAGTGTATTCAAACCTCCAAAGATAGCTCCGGCTGCAACCAAGGAAACAGTTAGCCAGATCATGATCTTAATAGGGGCGTAGAAGCTTTCGAGTTTCGAATAGTAGTCATCCTCGCGCAGAGCTGAGAGCTCTAAGTCGTTTCTGAGGAGTGTGAATACATGAGCATTGTCGAAGTCCTCCGGGCTGTCCAATCGTGCGTAAATCGCGGATAGGGTATCACGCTGCGTTAGGGTGGAGAGGTCATTGCGATCGAACCAGATTTCAGATTCCAGCACGGTGCCTGGGGCTGAAAAGATCCCACTGATCTTATGGGCAACGTTGCCAAAATAGAGGGTCTTGCCAACGGCAATTTCGTTCTCCGGAATGCCAAGCTTCCTGTGTGCAAGTTTCCCCACCATGACTTCTCCGGAATTTGGAAAGGTGCCTTCGAGCAGTCTTACTGTCGTGTGGACGAGCAGGGCTTTGGGAAGCACTCCACGCAGCAGGGCGGGTTCCTCTTTCCCTGATTCTGTCCTGATGGGAGCTTGGTAGGTGATCTCACCGGAGACGGCAGGTGTTCCAAGAATAGTCGCTGTATTGTCAATGCCGGTGGCTGCCGCAGCTTCTGCCTCCAGATGGACTTCCGAGCGTTCGATGGATTCCTCTGAGCCAGCACCCATGATGATTACATTATTGGGAGATCCTGAGGCTGAGAGTACCTGAGTCATGCCGTGGTTTAGCGCTGCCGCAGACACCATCAGCAAAACCACCAATGCAGCACCTCCTACAGTCTGGGCCAGACGGGAAGGGTCCCTGAAGAGGTTTCTAAGTGCGTAAGTGAATGGAAGCATGATGTTAGTGTTTGAGGCTCTCGGCTAAAGGTTTGGAAGTGGCTTTCCAGGCTGGGTAGATGGAGGCTACGAGACTAAGAAGCAAAGCTACGATCAGACCTTTCAAGGTAACAGCTAGGTCCGGCGTGATGGCGAGAGTGAGACCTTCATTGCCAAGTGTGAATGCCTGTAAGTAGAAGAAGGCCACTGAGCCGAGGACTCCAATCAAACCGCCGATTAAGCCGAGCAAGATGCCTTCATAGGAAACAACTTGGGCTATGGCGAAACGTGAGTAGCCAATGGTTTGTAAAATGGCCGTCTCTTTGACTCTGCCACGCACAATGAGAAGCACAGCATTGGCGACGAGAAGGAGTACGGCGAGTACGGCTCCCAGACCAAGCCAGCGAGTGAAGCCGATGAGCTGGATCATTTGCTTGGCGGTATCAGCAAAGAAGGCTTTTTCTGGACGAGTGTTAGTCGGTTGCTGATCGGAGCTAAAGGTGTCATCGATTTGTTTGGCGATTGCATCCAGCTTGCTGGCAGAGCTCACTTTGACATTGAATTGCGTGACGATACCCAGGCCGATCTTTGAGGCTTGCTGGAGGAAGGGTAAGTGGACGTAGGCCACGTTGTTATCCTGCGGTGATTGAGAGCTGATGATGCCAGCCACGTAGACATTGACACCGACGGCTTCGAAGTTCTGTCCGGGGGAAAGGCCTCGTCGTTTGGCGAATTGCTCGCCTACCAGCGCTGCATCGGATCGCTTCAGGAAATTATCATAGGATCCTGAGATGATCTGGAGTTCCGGGTTATACTTTTTCAGTCGTTCTGGAGGGATGCCACGGAAGGTGATCACATCCAAAGAGGCACCGCAGTTATTGACGGCGATCTGGATAGGGATGACACTGGTGACGCCCTCAATTCTCTCAATGACAGGAAGGTAGTGCTCAGGTAAACGTGATGTGGACGGGCAGAAACGGTTCTCGCGATAGACGACCAGCGTGGTGTCATCCGCGGTTTCTTCCGTGGCTTGAGCCAGCGAGAACTGCATGGTTTCAACCGAGGTGAAAAGAAACATACCAGCTGCTACCCCGAGCACGGTGAGGAGAGACCTGATCCGATGCCGGGTAACGTTCTTCAGTGCTAATAGAAAAAACTTCATCGGACTTTTTCGATTGGTTCAGGCTCATCGACCAGTTGGCCTTTTTCGAGATGAAGAGTGCGGTGAGCCGCTGCAGCAGCCTTCGGATCATGGGTTACCATGATGATGGTCTTACTATGATCCGCTGCTAGAGCGCGAAGGAGTCCGAGGATCGAGTCAGCTGATTCGCGATCAAGATCTCCGGTCGGCTCGTCAGCTACCAGCAAGTCGGGGTCATGCACTATGGCGCGGGCGATCGCGACACGTTGTTCCTGTCCTCCGGATAGCTCGGTAGGGCGGTGATTCGCTCTGTCCTGTAAACCAACGAGCTCCAGCGCGGCGAGGACTTTCTCTTTGCGCTCGGCTTTGCTCATCTTCGTGAGAAGGAGAGGGAGTTCGATATTTTCAAAGGCAGTCAGTACAGGGACCAAATGATAGAGCTGGAAAATATAGCCCACATGCTCGGATCGCCACTTGGTCAGGGCTGAACGCGATAGTTTGGCTATGTCTCTGCCTGAGACCTCTAGCGAACCAGAGCTGGGTGAATCAATTCCCGCGATCATGTTCAGCAAGGTGGTCTTTCCAGAGCCTGATGGCCCCATCAGGGCGAGGAATTCACCCGTCTCGACATTGAGGGAAAGCTCCTTCAGGGGGGTGATGGTCACTTTACCTTTGGTGAATGATTTGGTGAGGTTGTTTATGGAGATCATTTGCTAGAGAGTTTGGTTGGAGTGGGGATGATGCGGTCTCCTGGAGTGATGTTATCGAAAGGAGGTAGGATAACCTGTTCCCCTGAGCGAAGCCCTTCAGTGACTTGTCTGTGGTTTTCCCTGGTCACTTGAGTCAGGGTGAGATCACGCATTTCTACAGTGTCACTCTCACTTGCCACCCAGACCTTGGCTGAGTTCCCACTCATCTCAAAAAGTGCTGCCTCGGGAACATAGAGAGCCAATCTCCCTGAGGGTCTTGAGTCACTGGCCACTGTGCTTTGCTGGCCGCTTGAGAAGAATTTACCACGTACCAGCATGCCTGGACGTAACCTTGGGTCCGGATTGTTTATCGAAACTTTGGCTTGAAGTGTATTGCGCTGAATATCCGCTTCACCTGTGATTCGTGTGACCACTCCGGAGAATTCCTTGTCCGGGAGCAGTTCGCTCGTCAGGGTTACCGCCTGACCGACGGAAAGCGCGGCGGCTTCTGTCAGCGGCACATCGATACGTGCTTGCAGCATGTTTGGATCATAGAGTTCGACTATTTCTGCTGAATGGGGATCATCCATGTTGATGTAGCGCTTTTTACCCGGTGCCGCATGGAGCCTTAGAACGATGCCATCCATTGGGGAGTGGATCTTGGTGCGGTCAAATGCCAGCTGGGCGCGATCTTTCTCAATGCCAGCTTCCTCCAAGTTGCGCTCCATGGTTTCTCTCTCAAGATCGATCTGTACTAGCTTAGCCTTTAGTTGTGGGACTTCAGCCTTGGCTTCTTTTATGAGAGCCTGTTGGCGTGTGACCAGGAACTTGGCCTGGATCTTGTCCTGCTCGGGAATGGCACCAGAAGTGAGTCTGGTCAATCGGTCGTAGCGATCATTCAGGCTCTTGAGCTCTTCCGCTAGAGCTGCCGCTTTTTGCTGAGCGGCGACAATTTCTTCATCGATGATGTCTTTGGCGGCACAGTGAGCGTGAATACGTGCCTGCATGGCTGTTACCTTCTTCTCAGCCTGTTTGAGGTCGAGTTCGGCGTCTTCTTGGATTAAAGTAGCTAATAGCTGGCCCTTTTTGACGGACTCACCCTCGAGCACGAGTACTTTGTCTACGATACCATTGGTCAGGGTAGGAACATAGGTAGTGTAGGGATCTGGCTCTATCCAGCCGGTGGCTTGAAAGAGCAGTTCACCCTTGGTGGATCCAGTGGTTACAGGCTGGTTGGAGGATTGTGCATCTTGCGCCTGCCTCAGTGTGATCACGGGTGCTGTTTGCACCTCAGTGGCTGGAAGGAAGGTCTTACCAAAGAGTATCAGGATAACGAGTAGGAAGCCAATGAGTAGGCATAGTGGGAGCATCCAGGCATAGCTACGCTTGGGCGAATCACTATGGTGACTGGTGTCCTTTTTTAAGGTGTCTAATGACATAAGTGTGAAAGTAACTTTAAAATGGAAGAAAACATTAGTTCTGAAGACTAAAGTTAACATGAACGCCCGTGCCAAATGAGGCGCGAGCCTGTTCCGCAGCAAATTGCGGGACAATTACTTTCTAGAAATCAAAGCCGGTAAATACCGGTATAAGCTCGCAATGGCGGGCGAGGTGGTGGTGCGTTCTGACGCGCCAAGACACCGTGATCACTTCCGCTTGGTCGAGGAAGTTTCAGATCAATATAAACCAATGGAGGGGCATCTGCTGCACTTGGTGGATGGGGGGTATCTGTACCGTCCTGCCAGAAGAAGTCTCCAGCATCAAAGGAGATCTCCAGTGTGCAGTTCTCCTTGGCTTTTTCCTGACGCTCTTTCGCAGCGCAATGAGGGCAGCTTGGAGGCTCCTCCGAACTGGCCTTCGCCATATTGCTGCACTCATGGAGCGTGATAATCTTGTGCTCGCAGAGGCAATACGCAAAGGCAGGGTGCTTCAGCGCCATGATGGAGATCAGGACGAGAATGAAGCTTAGTGATGCCAGTTTGCGAGTCATCTGCGAGTTACGTTAACTAAAAAGTAAGAGGAGGTCAAAGAGTGAATTATTCCTCTTTCTTGAGCGTTTCCTCCATTTTGATGATGCGAATGGCTCCGGTTCGTCCGTTCATTTCTACCATGTCTCCTGTCTTCAGGACTTTGGTGACATGGGGAATGGAGACGATACAGGGAAGATTGAGCTCTCTGGCAACAATGGCTGAATGGGAGAGCAAACTGCCTCTCTCTACCAATAAACCTGCCGCTGGTGGGAACAAGACGACCCAGCCTGGATCCGTCTGTTGGGCGACGAGAATCTCCCCGGGCAACAAGGTGGCATTCCGGGGATTGGTAACCACTCTTACCCTGCCTTTCACGCTGCCTGGGCAGGCAGGGGTGCCTTCCAGATCCGTAGCGCTGAGATCGGGTTCCTTGAGAGTCGTTTTGAATTCCCTGTATCGATGAGCAGGTCCGCGCGTTTCAAAGCGATCCGGTGGAACAGGGCCAGCGATGGCTTTCTCCAGTGAGGAGCGTCTGGCCTCGACAATATCTCTCAGGGAATGGGCGTCAGTGCTGCCGTCCGTGACACCAAGGATGTCGTCAAGTTTGAGCAGGAAAACATCCTCGGGTTGATCGATGAGGTAGTCTGCGTGGAGACGCTTGCCGATTTCCACCATGATCTTGCGCACTCTGCCGAATAGGCGGGTGCGCTCGAAGCGCAAGTTTTCCCGGTCGCGTACACGGTTACGGGTTTGCTTGAGTATCCAGTTGAAGCGGACTTTCTTGAGCCAAGAGAGTTGCTCAATCTTGCTCGGGCCTCTGGTCACCGGTGGCGTATGACGAGAGGGATTCATGGCTAGCATGCCGATGGAGTTGAGCAATGAGTTGGGGCTGTCCTCGACAGTTGGTGATTCGAGCTTGAGCTCTTCCAGGCAGCGGTCTCCAAAATCTTTCACGTACTGCTCGTACATTTCGTGCAAAGCTGGCATCTTCTCCATGGCCTTGAGCTTCTCTCTGGCCGAGTGCTCAGGGTTTGCCAGGAGTCGGCAGACGTCCTTGTCTTTCTTAGCCAACTGAGCCATCTCAGTAATGCGTCGTGGTGGCTCTGCGCTGATAATATCCCCAGAATCTAGCAAGAGTTCGTTCTGTAGAGAGGCATCATCGAGCCACTTTTCGCATTTCTTGCGCAGGACGCCATAGTAGATCATAGCGAAGAAATCGTTTACGAGCGGGGCATCCCAATGCTTGAGCAGCTGGTTCTCTAAGGTGCGGTAGTGCTCACTAAGTTCGCTCAAGCTCATACTTGTGAGAGACTTGGAGTCAATGTCGAGAGCTGAATTGAGGCGCTTGTAGAATTTGTTAATCTGCCTCTTGAGACCGAAGTGTCTCAAGCCCAGCCCCATCATTGTGCCAGCTAGATCGACCCCGTCTCGAAGGCGGTTGGTTTTGTTAGCGCTGGCGATTCTCTCGACGATTTCCTCGGGCATAGGCTCTTTCACGCCCATCATCTGCTCCATGAATGAGCGGTTGATTTTGAAGCCCGGTAACATGGCTAGTACACGGTACCAGCTGATCAAGTTGTAATAGACCCTTCCATTGATGTGTCCAAGCATCTGAGGAAAGACGTCGTCATTGTCTCTGATCTTACGCTTGGGTACATTGAGTAATCCACAGAACTCCCGGTAAACGTGTTCGTAGATGCGCTTGGCAAAGCTGAAAGTGAGAGGGCTTGTGATGCCTGAATAGGATTCTGCGATGTTACTGTTATCCCAAATAGTCAGAGGGTCTGTGGGGTCAGGGAGAAGATTAAGCGTAGTGATAGGTCTGCTCTGAAGAAGGTAGAGTTTGCCTTTGCTGTACGCCCATTCGATGTCCTGAGGGCAACCGAAATGAGCAGCACATTTACGGGCCAGCTCAGCCACATCTCTGATTTGCGCTTCGCTCAGGCAGGGGATGTCCTGTTGGTCGCTGGGGACCTCTATTGTGGTGTATCCTGTCGAAGAGGATGGGGAGGGAATGTGGAGGATGCTTTTGTGGGCAATCTTGGATTCGATGATGATATCATCAGGGTCTACCTTCCATTGGTCAGCATCAGCGTCACCGGAGACGAGAGCGCTGCCAGTTCCCCAGAGGGCGGACACCACTGCTCTTTGTCTATTCCCAGTAACCGGATCCACACTGAAAGCAACGCCACTCACATCAGGTGTCAGCATGATCTGCACCAGAGCCGTAGGGGCGGTGGCTTTTTCGCTGTTCTGGTTCTCCTGATAGCTTTTAAGGTGCTCAGACTGGTGGGAACTTTGAACATCTTTGATCCGCTGAGGCACCTTCTCAATGGGGACATAGAGATAGGATTCAAACTGCCCGGCAAATGAGTGAGCTTTGCCATCCTCGCACGCGGCGGAGGATCTAACCGCAAAGAAGTCGGCATCCAGTTCACCGATGGCTTGAGGCAGGGCAGCATCGAAATCCGGTTGATAGTCAGTGGTGACAGCGAACCAGTCCGGAATGAGAATGTCTGTCTCTGCCAGTTCAGCGAGAGAAGCTGCTTTTCCTCCCAGGCGCCCAAGATGAGCCTTTGCGTTTTGTTGTGTAATGATCATGGTTGTAATGACCAAAAGGGGAGGAGTCCTAAATTGAGGTATAGGGCTAGGGTCCAGAGTCCTGAGATTGTCTCGAACACTTTACCGCTGCGGTCTGAGCGGTTGAAGCGCACTGAGGCAACCAAGGACACCAATAGCAGAATACCTAGGCTGATGGCAAGCGGGAGAATCCAATTGATGAGATTTGCTGCCAGTATCGCGAATAACAAGGTGCATGTCAGTGAGCCAAGCCAGACAAGGCAGGCTGCTTTCTTGCCCCAAAGCTTGGAATAGGTCGGGACTCCAGCTTCCTCATCTATTGGCTGGCGGAGTTTACGCCCGATCTCGATGACGATTCCGTTGAAGAAACTCGCCGCTAGAAAGAAGGCCAGGCCCAGGTAAGGCTTGTTGCCCGATGGATACCAATGGCAGGCGGTAGCATAGAAATCTACAATGGGCATGATGAGCATGTGAGTCCACAAGTAGGTGATAGGGCGGGCTTTCAACCAGTCGCGTGCGAAGAACTCGACACTCATCAATGACAAGTAAACCCAGCCTATCAGAAGTACGAATACGAGAGGCGGAAAGTAGAGCAAGGCCAGGCCTAGCTGGATGCTGGCTCCCAGGGCAAACAGCCAGCCAAGCTCCCTCAGAGAGATTAAACCTCGAGGCACTGGGCGGTATGGCCGGTATCTAGTATCTTCCTCGATATCCTTGAATTCATCGGCAATCCTGAGTTGTAGGAAAAAGATGAAGCAGGTGATGAAGGCTACCAGAAAAGCCTGCCAAGCAGGAGTGGGGTCTTTGCACAGCATAGCTGAGTAGGCTACCGCTGAGGACGAGAAGGCGATTATAAGGAGCCCATGCTGCAGGACCGGGAAACGTTCCTTTTGATAGATGGACCACTTCCTCAGGAAGCCAGGTTTTTCTGGAGGTACTGTTGTCACGTTGGTGATGATTTTGCCGGAGCTTAACTAAGGAATGAACATCAGGGAAATCACTTCGTTTTTGTGGAGTATCGATTTGAACGATGTTTAGCGGGCGAGTTTGTTGTGGGCTCTGGTGAAATCTCCGGTGGCCAGTGCTGCGATGATTGAAAGCTCACCTGCCAGAACGAGAGAAGCGGTAACTTCGGATAAGGCATTGCTTTTATCTGTTCCATATAAGCCCATCAGCTCAAGAGCTGCCTTTTGTGAGGGAAGGCCAGTACCTCCGCCGACGGTGCCGAGCATGATATTGGGTAGGGTAACACTGGCGTAGAGGGCGCCATCATCCGCCTGCTCGAAGCGTGTGATCCCTGTGGCGGATTCCGCCACGCAGGCGGCGTCTTGCCCGGTGGCTATGTAGAGAGCCGCGAGACCGTTGGCGAAGTGGCCTTGTACACCGATCGTTCCGCTGAGCACTCCGCCAATCGCCGACATGCGCCAGTAATCAATCATTTGACGCGGAGTCGCATGGACGACTTTCTGGAGGATTTCCGCAGGAATGATGGCTTCCGCGGTCACTTTGCGTCCTCTAACCGAAGTGTAGGCTTGGGCACTGGCTTTCTTGTCTCCGGAGAGATTGCCCTCTACATAGCATTGAAGCGGTGCTACAGGGGAATGTGCCTGAATGTAATCGCAAATGGCTTGGGTGGCGATGGTTACCATGTTCTGGCCGGAAGCATCACCAGTGGTGAACTCAAAGTTCAGATAGACATGGTTACCCTCCAGTGTAGTGCCCACGTCGACGAGTTTGCCGTGACTGGTGGTTGTGGAGGCGATTTGCTGGAAAGTTTCGAAGTGCTCCATGGCCCAGGCGACGAAGAGTCCAGCGCCTCGCATGGACTCAAAGGCATAGGCCGGAGCCCGGTTGACGGCCTGATAGAGCATCATGGCTGTAGCTCCACCGGATAAGGAAAGCAAGGTGCAACCGCGATGATAACTCGCTACGAGCGCGGCTTCTGAAGTGGCCAGAGGTATGGGGTAGTCGCCTTGGGCAAACAGACCGTTTACCCGCAAGGGCCCGGCGATGCCCAAGGGGATTTTGGTGGATCCAATACAGTTCTCAATGTTGCCCTGAAAACTTTCCAGCTTCTCGGCAGTCCAGGTGTCCAATAGGTCGGGGCTCGCTTCTTGACCGATTTGTTTCCACAGCTTCTCGGTTCTGTGGGCGTTTACTTTGGCCAGAGGGAGAAATGGGATTGGCTTCGGTTCAAACTTGGGTTCGAGCTGTTTGTCCAAGCTCTCCACGGAATTGTTAGAAAACAGTTTTTCAAGGTGGATATTCGTGAGCGATCGTTTTCCAGACATACCGAATGAAGTTAGAGTGTAAATCGGTGGAGATCGAGTCTGTAATTTAGCCACGACTGAAATGTAAAGAGTCGGTAAACTGGGCAGATCGAACTAGCACGCATTCAGGGTTTAATGTCATCATGTCAGGGTTATGAAAACGATATCGAAGTGTATGTTGTCGGTTTGCTTCACCGCCATCGCGGGTCAGTCACAAGCACATGAACTACATGAGTGGGGGACTTTCACCACAGTCAGTGGAAGTGATGGGGTCATGCTAGCAGGGCTCCAGGTGGAGGAGGAATACCTTCCCTATTTTGTGGGAGGGCATCAGAATCTAAATCCTCGCGCTTTCAAGGGCTTGATGAGGCCGGTGAGGAATGTCAGGGTGAAAATGGAAACTCCTGTAATCTATTTTTACGGGGACAAACGTGAGAAGGTCTCTGTTCACGTTGGCTTCAATGGAGGGACGGTCAGTCAATGGTTTCCTCCACGAACATCAGGAGATACGCCTCCTAAGATGGTGAAACTTCGTCCAGAGGAAAGAGGCAAGGTCGCTCCTGTGGCGTTTCCCGCAATCAATCCTAGTGCTCCCATGGCTTTTCCTATGGGCGGATACAAAGCTTGGGATTTTGAGGAGGAGTACAAGGGTTTCATTCATTGGGATACTGAGATTATTCCGCGTAATGAGGTGGACAGCTCCAAGTATTTCCGTACGGGAGAGACACCGAACTGGATCTATCCTCAGGTACCTCACTCGAATATCGTCAAGGTAGGCGAAGTCTATGAGCAGTACCTGTTTTATCGAGGGCTTGGTAATTTCACACTGCCTTTGACGCTCTCAGTGGATTCGGCGGAGACCTTGTCTATGGACTTCAAAGGGAGTCAAAATATCCCCTTTGCACTGGCGTATGAACGAGTTGCTGGAAAAGTACGCTACAAAGTCTTCGCAGAGGGGCTTGAGATGAATAGCCACACAGAGATCAGCCAGAGTAATGGCTGGACTGAAATGGACCTCTCACCTGAGTCTAACCAGATTATCTACCGGGAAATGAGAGATGGTCTCATGGCTCAGGGGCTCAATCAACATGAGGCGGACGGCATGGTGAAGACCTGGTGGAATAGCTATTTTGGCCATGATGGACTACGGGTGTTCTGGGTGCTGCCGGAGAACGAGGTGGAAAGAATTCTTCCCATGAAGGTGAGCCCTGAGCCGGAGAAGAAAGTGAGGGTGATCGTGGGGCGCAGCGAAGTACTGAGGCCTAGCTTTGAGAAGCAACTTCTGGCTCAGCACGCCGCGGCGGAAGAGAAGAAGCAGTTGCCACATTATTCCGGCAGATACTACGAAGCCTACACCGAGAGGGTGCAGGCTTTAAAGAAAGTCACTAAAAAGTAAGGAAGATTAAAACCTCCTGAGCTCCGTGTCGTGGAGGTAATGATCATCTCTCTCGGGGTAATCCAAAGTGTAGTGGATGCCCCGGGATTCTTTGCGTCTGATAGCACAGTCGACAACAAGCGCACTCACGGTTACCAGGTTGCGCAATTCGAGGATGTCTGAGTTGACCCGGTGTCCCCAGTAGAACTCGCGGACTTCCTTACGCAGGTTACGTAGGCGGCGTGAGGCTCGCTGCAGACGGTTGTCTGTACGTACGATGGAAACGTAGTTCCACATCAGACGCCGGATCTCATCCCAGTTGTGAGAAATGAGAACTTGTTCGTGAGGAGGAGTGGTGTCTCCATGTTCCCATTTTGGGATGCTTGGAGGTTGTGGAGCTTCTTTTTCCAGTGGATAGCTCTTGATCATGGCGTCAACGGCCCGGCGTGCTACCGCATTGCCTTCCAGAAGTGAGTTGGAGGCCAATCGGTTGGCTCCGTGAAGACCTGTACAAGCCACCTCGCCGATCGCGTACAAACCGCGGATAGTGGTGCGGCCATTGACATCGGTTACCACGCCTCCGCACTGATAGTGGGCAGCAGGAACAACAGGGATGGGATCTTTCTCGCAATCGAGGCCAAATCCCTTGAGCGTGTTATAAATGTGAGGAAAGCGCTCCTGCATGAAGCCCTTAGGCTTATGGGTGACATCTAGATACACGCAGTTAGCACCGGTTTTCTTGATCTCATGGTCGATGGCACGGGCGACAATATCACGTGGAGCGAGCGAGCCACGTGGGTCATGTTCCAAAGTGAAATCTTCTCCCTTGTCATTGATGAGTTTTGCGCCTTCACCACGAACCGCTTCTGAGACTAGGAATGAGCGAGCTTTGGCTCCAGTCGCGGCGGGGTTGTAAAAGCAAGTTGGATGGAACTGTACAAACTCCATGTTGGAGATGGTCGCTCCAGCGCGCCAAGCCATGGCTACACCGTCGCCTGTGGCGCTGTCTGGGTTGGTGGTGTAAAGGTAAACTTTACCACAGCCCCCAGTGGCTAGCACGATACGGTCTGAGCGGAAAATGTGAACGTCGCCTGATGCTTCATCCAAGACGTATGCTCCTAACACTCTGTCTTCAGTGACCACGCCAAGCTTGCCCGTTGTGATGAGGTCGATGGCAAAATGCTCCTCTAGAAGGGTGATATTAGGATCCTCTTTGGCTTGCTCAATGAGTGCGGAAACAATCGCGTAGCCAGTAGTGTCTTTGGAGTGAAGTACTCGACGCTTGGTGTGTCCACCTTCTTTGCCCAAAGCAAACTGAGACGGCTCTTGGTCGTCGTGATCAAAGTGAACGCCGTGGTTCACAAGGTCGTGAATGGTCTCAGTTCCTTCTTCTACTATGGTTCTGACCACGTCCTCTTTGCAAAGGCCGGCACCGGCGTCCAGGGTGTCAGCGATGTGCTTTTCAAAGGTGTCTCCATCTTCCCGCAGTGAAGGCTCTAGCACGGCAGAGATTCCTCCCTGAGCCCACGCCGTGTTGGATTCAATGAGTTGGCCTTTGGTAATGACCGTGACACTGCCGTGTTTCGCCGCTTTCAGGGCAAAGCTGAGACCGGCAATGCCTGTACCAATGACGAGGAAGTCTGAAGTCATGTAGGGATACTGGTATTGTTAGCCTTGAGGCTCAAGCTCGATATTGTCGATAAGTCTGACATCGCCGAAGAAGACAGCCGTCGCTAGCAGGGTGAGTTTGTCGATAGACTCGACTGCCTCCAAAGTCTCGGCATCGACACATTCCAAATAGTCAATGCGTGGAATAGTGCTCACCGCGTTTATCGTATTGAGTGCGATGCTCTTCACGACATCGGCACTTTTCTCTCCGGCATCCACCGCATTGCGCGCTGCAACAAGTGCTTCGCGTATAATCGGTGCCTGCTCTCGGTTCAACTGGGTGAGGCGTACATTGCGAGAGGAGAGTGCTAGTCCATCTTCTTCTCTGACTGTCTCAGCTCCATGGATCGTGACGGGAATATTGAGATCGCGCACCAATCGATGAATGATTGCTAGCTGTTGATAGTCTTTCTTGCCAAAGACCGCATCGGTGGGGCGAAAGAGATTGAAAAGCTTGGCCACGACGGTGCAGACACCATCGAAGTGACCTTCTCGGGTAGCTCCACAGAGGAGTTTGGATAGAGAGGTCTCATGGATGGTGATAGATCTATCCGGGTGATAGACGGATTCGGCTTCTGGTGTGAAAACAATATCGACTCCGAGTTTCTGACAAGCTTCCAAGTCTTTATCCAGGGTACAAGGGTAGGATGCTAAGTCGCTTTCACGATCAAACTGAATGGGGTTCACAAAGATGGATACCGCAACACGGCCATGCGGGCCGGCGATCTCGCGTGCTTTGCGTATCAAGCTGAAATGGCCCTCATGCAGGGCTCCCATGGTGGGTACGAGAACGGTTTTATGCTCTGTAAGTGGCAGAGAATCGTGGAGTTCCTCAATGGTGCAGGCTCTTTTCATAAGAGATGGTCCCGCGAGAATGCTCTCGAATGCCCAAACTATAAAGTAAAAAAGATAAGGGATGGTCGTTGACGAGCTAGGGAATTCTATGCAACTTGGATTCGTTGATCTCAATATAGACAGAGAAAATTCTTATGAAAAACATCCTCAAATCCATCTGCATCGTAGCGGCTTTCGCCATTAGCATCGGTTCAGCGGCAGCTCAGAATCTTAAAATTGCAACTGTGGACATGCAGAAGCTTTTCAACGAGTACCACTTAACCCAAACAACTCAAGAAAAGGTAAAGGTGGACCAAGCGCGCATTCAGCAAGAGAACGGCGAGCGTCTCAAGAAGATCAGAGATCTTCAGGCCAAGATCGAGAACCTCAGCAAGCAGAAGCAGGATCCTACAGTCAGCGACAAGAAGCGTGTTGAGCTTGAGCGTGAAATTCAGATGCGAGTCAGCGAAGGTAATGCTGCCGACAACGAGCGCCGCCAGTGGCTTGCTCGACGCAATAAGGCTCTCAATGAGAACATTGTTGCTGAAATGCGCTCCATTCTCGGTGAGATCAGAGAGAAAGTAGAAGCTCACGCCCGTGAGAATGATTTCGACCTCGTTCTTGATAAGTCTGCACGCAGTGCCAACCAGGTAGAAACTTTCGTCTTCGTTAAAGACAAGTTCGACATCACTGCTCAGCTCCTTGAGACACTCAACAAGAATGCTCCAGCTAAGCCTGCAGAAGGTGACAAGGCTGGTGAATAATTGAGTTCTTTCCCAGATTTAATGACGCCTTCTCCTGTAATCTGGAGAAGGCGTTTTTTATGCTTACAGGTAAGCTTGAGATAAGTCTTTTCAATTCAGTAATCTTATCGTTAGATAATGGGAGTCAGATGCCTTTAAATCATCTGAGGAGCCGGATTAATCCATTATGGACTTTATTCTCAATCACTGGAAAGACGGGATAGAGATTCTCATTCTCTGGGTGGGAATCTACCAAATCTATCGTGCTTTCCGGGCCACGCGAGGAGCCCGCATTTTGGTGGGTATCATCATGATTCTCGCGGTTGTTACCTCGCTTGCTTTCATTCTGGAATTGAGAGTGATCGGCTGGATTTTGATCCACTCTACACTCTGGATTGCCTTTGCCTTGGTGATTATCTTCCAGCCTGAGCTTAGGACGGCATTGGCCAAGCTAGGTAGTAGCCGTCTGTTTTCATTCTCTAAAACTCAGCGGCTGGAGTTCACCGGCGTATTTGCTTCGGCCGTCATTCAGCTTTCCAAGAAGAGGATCGGCGCGCTCTTCGCCTTGGAGCGTGAGATTAGTCTCAAAGAGCACCAGGATACCGGCGTGATTCTAGATGCAGAGTTTTCGCCAGAGCTTGCTCTGACAGTGTTTTTCCCGAAAACTGCCTTGCATGATGGCGGAATGATTTTGTCCCAGGGGCGTATGGCTGCGGCTGGTTGTGTATTCCCAGTGAGTCAAAAAGAGATGAATGACCGCACATTGGGGTTGAGGCACAGGGCGGCTGTTGGTCTGACCGAAGAAACTGATGCTGTAGCCGTAGTTGTCAGTGAGGAGACTGGGGCGATTTCTGTAGCCATTAATGGCGATCTCGAGAGGAATTTGTCTGAAGAGGAGTTCCGTGAAATGCTTGAGGCGATATTCTTACCGGAGGAAAGTCAAGATGATGAAGATGTTCAAGAAACACTGGATAGCGAAGATCACAGCATTGATCCTAGCGATAGCGATCTGGTTTCTGATAAAAGTTGAGCTCAACGATGTTGATTTCAACAGTGGTCCTTCTGCTATTGAGCAGAAGAACAAGTAGGGAGTGTCTCCGCTTGGGAGTATCTTTGCCAACTGGGCTTGCAAATAAGCCCACGATGAGGCATGGCAGGGCTGCACTATGAGCAAGGGACTATTTATCACCGGGACAGATACGGACGCAGGAAAAACCTACGTTAGCTCACTGATTATCAGGGCTCTCAGACAGGAGCGTGTTGATGCTGTGGGCTACAAGCCGATTTGTTGTGGTGATCGCAATGATGCGCTGGAGATGGTGGACGCTAGTGGTGAGGTGCTTACAGCTGATCAGGCTAACCCTATCTGGTTAAAAACGCCGGCTGCGCCGCATGTGGCCGCCATGTTTGAGAACAGCCCGATTGATAAAGAGGTTATTTCAGCTGGCCACAAGGCTCTTGCGGACAAGCACGAGGTAGTGATCACCGAGGGTGTAGGGGGTTGGCTGGTTCCGATTCATGGTATGGAGTTTTCCGTGGCTGAGATGGCCAAGGAGATTGGCCATCCTGTGATCATCGTGGTGGGAAACAAACTTGGTGCGCTGAATCATACTCTGCTCACTGTTGAGGCGATGAGGTCCCGTGGTATCGAGCCTGCGGGCTTGGTGTTTAACAATCTTATTGATGAACTGGATACCGCGACCATCACGAACAAAGGTATTGTAGAAGACATGTGCGGCGTTGAGGTGATTACAGACGTGATTCGAGGTCAGACTGAAATCGAGAGCTGGCCGTTCATGGATCTTTTAGGTTTATAAATTGGCAATACCGCTGAACTTCTCTACATAAGAGGTCATGATAGACATGTTGGTGAACCTATACGAGTTGCCTGATTCTCGTGAGATATACGAGAAAGTCGAGCAACAGGGGATTACTCTCCGCAGAGCTCGTGCTTATGAGAGGCACATTGTAGCCGAATGGGTTGGCCGGCATTTCTCGCCTAAATGGGTGAGTGAGGTGAAAATTGCGTTCTCACGTCAGCCTGTGGCTTGTTTTATCGCCACCAAGGATAAGGAGATTCTGGGGTTTGCCTGCATAGAGACGACAGCAAAAGGCTTCTATGGTCCAACAGGAGTTGGTGAAGCGGCCAGAGGGACAGGGATTGGCAAGGCCTTGTTGTTTATGTGCATGGAGGCCCTGCGTGAAAGTGGTTATGTCTATGGCGTCATCGGTGGTGTGGGGCCGCGTGAGTTCTATGAAAAAGTTTGTGGGGCTACTGAAATACCTAACAGTGACCCGGGAATCTACAGAGACATTTTACCTGGATAAAAATAGATGCAGGATCCTGATTTTGTAAAAAACGCTTTCAGCAAGATCGCTGATCGCTACGTAGTGACGAATCACGTGCTTAGTATGGGCACAGACATTCTCTGGAGAAAGAGAGTGGGGCAGATTGTGATCGAATGGGCACCGGAGAAAATTCTTGATGTAGCTACAGGTACAGGTGATCTGGCTCTTGAGCTGCAGCGTGTGTGTCCTGATGCGGAAGTGGTAGGCTCTGATTTCTGTCCTGAGATGCTGGCTCATGCAGCCAAGCGTGGAGTGGCTCAGACGATGGTCGTGGATGCCATGAATATGCCATTCGGGGGCAATGAGTGTGATGTGTTAACAGTTGCCTTTGGATTGCGAAACATGTCCAGTTATCCGGGTGCACTGCAGGAAATGTGCCGCGTTATCAAGCCTGGTGGTCATCTGCTGGTGCTTGATTTTTCTCTTCCAGGCGGCCTGCTGCGCAAGCCCTATGAGTTCTACTTGAACAATGTTTTGCCAAAGATTGCAGGGTTGCTGACTAGTGAAGAAGGGGCTTACAGTTATTTGGCAGGTTCGATTGGCTCATTTCCAAGTGGAGATGAGATGTGCAAGCTGATAGAGGGTCAGGGTTTTCTAGAAGCGCACTGTGAGCCACTCAGTGGAGGTATTGCCTCCATCTATACGGCTACGAAAGCCTAGTGTTTTACATGGCGCTCTCTACTTTCCATATAGTTAGGGAGTGCTCGGAATAGAAAGTAAGCTACGATACTGAGGGTTAAGTCGATAGGGATCCAGTAGATAAAGCTGATGTAAGTTTTCCCGATGATGTGGCTGCTGAATGGGTAAGCCCATGCGATGCCCCCGGTGATAGCGTCGCAGGCAAGGTGTAGTGCATAGGCTCCTAGTAGCCACGGGATCAGTCTGGGGCGTAGCTTTCTAAACAAGCCTGAGCATAGGACCAATAGCATAGAAAGTGGGAGGAGTACTGCGATGCTGTGAGACCAACTCGTGTAGCGTGCCGCGAGCGTGATGTGCGGGTTGAGGATGTCTGGGGCAGCACCCAATAAAGCGATTAAAAGGATTTCTCTACCGGTGAATAGCTTCTTTCTCTTCACTGGAGCCGCATAGCTTTTATTGCATAAACCTGCAACGATGGCTGGGAGTAGGGCGTGAGTGAGAGTGTTCATCCGACGTGTAAGAGACACAAAAAAGCGCGCCCTGAAAAGGACGCGCTTGAGAGAATTTAAAGTTAACCAGTGGTTAATTATGCATCAGCAGCTTCTTCGCTGGAAACAGCGGCAGCAGCTGGAGTGTCAACCCACTCGATGATTGCCATAGGAGCAGAGTCGGACTGGCGAGCACCAAGCTTGGTGATACGGCAGTAACCACCCTGGCGGTCAGCAGCAGCTGGAGCGATCTCTTCAAAGAGAGTCTTCACAACGTCTTTCTGACGAAGGAATGCAACTGCCTGACGGCGAGCGTGGAGGTCACCGCGCTTACCAAGTGTTACCATTTTCTCAGCAACAGGGCGGAGAGCTTTGGCTTTGGCAAGTGTTGTGCGGATCTTACCGTGCTCGATAAGGCTGCAAGTAAGGTTGGCAAGGAGTGAACGGCGGTGTGCTGCGTCACGCTGCAATTTTACGGTCTTGTTTCGATGTCTCATCGTAATGTATCCTTTCTAGATTATTCGTCGTTGAGGTTTTGCGCGATAAGGTCAGCAAGACCCACCGGTGCTTCTTCCTCGATACCGAGACGTGGAGCCTTAACGGTAGGCACTGGTCCGGTGAGGAGGGATGGATCAAGAGACATGCCGAGGCTGAGGCCGAGCTCAGTGAGCTTGTCTTTGATCTCGTTAAGAGATTTCTTACCGAAGTTACGGTACTTAAGCATCTCTGCTTCTGTCTTCATCGCGAGCTGACCAACGGTGGTGATGTTCGCGTTGTTGAGGCAGTTAGCGGCACGAACTGAGAGTTCGATCTCGTTCACGCTCATGTTGAGAAGCTTCTTAAGTGCTGCGTTCTCTTCGCTCTGTTCTGCAGGTGCAGACTCGAATTCAACGGCATCGTCGTCGTAGTTGACGAATACGTCGAGGTGGTGGCGAAGGATTGCGGAAGCCTGAAGAAGTGCGTCTGCTGGGGAGGTGCGTCCGTCTGTCCAGATGTCGAGCTCGAGCTTGTCGAAGTCAGTCATCTGACCCACACGAGTCTGACCAACAGCGTACTTGACGCGAGTTACAGGTGAGAAGATGGAGTCAATCGCGATCACGCCGATCGGCATGTCTGGGCGCTTGTTCTCGTCACCAGTGTTGAATCCACGGCCTACCTTAACTTCGAATTCGCAATCAAACTTGGTCTTGCGGTCGAGAGTACAGATTACCTGATCCTTGTTGACTACTTCGTAGATGTTGTCGTCCTGGATGTCACCAGCGGTAACAACGCCTTCCTTCTCAACTTTGAGAGTGAGAACACGTGGCTCTTTGTCGTAGTGCTTGAACTTAACCTTCTTGAGGTTGAGGATGATGTCTGTAACGTCCTCAACTACGCCTGGAAGGCTGGAGAATTCGTGCTGACAACCGGCGATACGCACGGATGTGATAGCTGCGCCTTCAAGTGAGGAAAGGAGAACGCGGCGGAGTGAGTTACCAATGGTGTGACCAAATCCACGCTCGAATGGCTCGGCGACGAACTGGGCAAAGGTATCTGTTTCCGTATCTTCGTTCTTAACAAGGCGGTTTGGGAGCTCAAAGCGATCGAGCATCACAGCCTTCTTATCTTCTACTGTTTCTTCTGTATTTGTCGTTTCTTCTGACATGGTGTCTTAGAATTAGTCGGGTTTCCCTCTAGCGAGTGACTGCCTTGCATTGAAAATACAAGGCATAGAGGACCTACGACCGATTGACGGACTCGCGGGGCGGGGAATTAAGGGGAAAGAAAGGCAGATTGCAACAGTAAATTCCAGCAAAATCGGTGACATCCGCTAGCTGCAGAAGATATCATGCGCTTGTTTATTGGTGACTTGGCCTACGATACTGACGCAGAGAGCCTCAGAATTAGCCAAAATATCTAGAGTCTCGGCCTCATTTTCAGGAGGGACGGAGAGCAGTAGGCCGCCAGATGTCTGGGCGTCAGCCATGAGGAGTTTGACGGCTTCTGAGATGTTGTCCCCGAAGTTTACCGAGGGAGCAATATTGAGGAGGTTTTTCTTGCTGCCACCCGGCACGCAATCCTCTTCGATGAACTTCATGACCAGTGGGGATAGGGCTGGGACTGAGTTGGTGTCGATTTCAGCGCTGGTATTGGAGCCCTTCATCATTTCTGCCAGGTGGCCCAGGAAGCCGAAACCGGTGATGTCAGTGCAGCCGTTGACCAGCTTCTTGTCGGCAAGGGTGGCTCCCGATCGGTTAAGTGTTGTCATGGCCTGAATGGCGAGTTCCTGTAGTTCGTCTGGGCAGATGCCTCTCTTGACGGCTGTGCTGATGATTCCTGTGCCGAGTGGCTTGGTGAGTATGAGGGTATCACCAGGTTTGCAGTGGGCATTGGCTAGGAAGTTCTCCGTGTGTACGAGGCCTGTCACCGAGAGTCCGTAGATGGGTTGCGGATTTTTGATGGTGTGGCCGCCTACCAGTGAGCACTGTGCTTCTGCCACCATGTCAGCTCCTCCGCGAAAGACCTCTGCAATGTCTTCATTGCTGAGTAGATCATCCGGCATGCCGGCGATGGCCATGGCGGTGATGGGGCGTCCACCCATGGCGTATACGTCTGATAGGGAGTTGGTGGCTGCGATTCGGCCGAACAGGTAGGGGTCGTCCACGATGGGGGTGAAGAAATCTAGGGTCTGAACTAGAGAGGTTTCGTCATTCAGGCGATAGACGCCTGCATCGTCGGCTGTAGATGAGCCTACGAGTAAGTTCGGGTCTGGATATTGCGGCAATCCACGCAGAACCTGCGAGAGTGACGCTGGATCTAGTTTGGAGGCTCATCCACCGCAGGATGCCATGGTGGTGAGTCTTTTAATGTCTTCGCGGCTCATCAGAGCTTAGTTTATTATGATAGTTAAAAGTTGCGAGCGATATTGATTGCTTTTTTTCTGTGTGGCTGGTTTGAGTAGTTTTAAGCAGCTACTAGTAAACCCAAATTGGTAAGATGTCGGAAATTGAGACGAAAGAGATAGTGTGTAAGGCCTCCAGCTGGATTAAAATTCGAGCGATTCTCATACTAGCCATGTTGGCTGTTTTCGCTGTCTTGTTCTATCAAGATGGAACGACAGGTTATAAAGAGAAGAATCTGCATTTTTTCATGAACAGGCTGTTCACGGAGCAGGCTCCTCAAATGGCTTCTGAAGGGGAGTATACCGCTGAATCCTGGGCAGAATTTGCCAAGGGTGAAGAAGTTCCTTTCGAGCAGGGTGAGAGCGGGGTTGTTGCCAAATCAGCTAAAGGTGAGCTATGTCCTGTGCCAGATACGGCATTGGGTATGGAGTGGCCGGAGGAGTTGATCCAGGGCTACGAGAAGTTGAAAGATGGTGGCGCCAGTTCTGGTCCAAAGGAATTGTGGCGTGATTATACCAAGCGTATGGAGTGGGATGCTGAGCCTAAGGAGGAGCCTTATGATTTGGATACGGTCAATGAGCAGTTCTATTTCTCCTATGGAAGTGTTGCTCTCTTTGTTGTGGTCCTCTTTTTCTTCCTCAGGACGCTTTCGCGTACAATGCGTGTGACTGATGAGGCGTATTTCGCTCCGGGTGGTAAGGAGATTCCATTCACAGCCATGAAGCGTATTGATAAGCGCAAGTGGGATACCAAGGGGGTCGCTGTTATCTATTATGACGATGCTGGTGGATCTAAAAAGACCAAGGTGGATGGCATGATCTATGGTCAGTTCAAAAAAGAGGATGGTGAACCAGCGGAGAAGCTTTTCAGTAAGATCCTTGAGAACTTTAAAGGTGAGGTTGTTGAGTATGAGTCTGACGACCCGGTAAGTGAGGAAGCTGAAGCTTCGGTATAGAATGGTCGCTGGCGGACGGTGGCTTGATGTCCCATCAAGTTTTTGGTGGGAGGAAACAAAAAACCTGCATGACTGAAGTCTTGCAGGTTTCTTTGATTAGGGGAAGTACGCAGACTGGGACTCGAACCCAGGACCAATTGGTTAAAAGCCAACTGCTCTACCAACTGAGCTATCTGCGCATTCGTTGGTGATTAGGTGCCTCGCGGCGGGCAGAGAGGTAGGTCGAATTTGGGGTGAACGCAAGAAACTTTTTGAGATTTTTTCATCTTTTTCTCCGGGTGTAATCTTGTGAGTTGTCTAGTCGACTGAAATCCAATTCTTTGTAAATAAGTCTTAATTTTCAGGAGGGGTTTATTTGTTTTGGTTACTATGAAGCGACGACGAAACGGGTCTAGAAGTGGCTGAGCAAGGGGAGATTGTACTTGCATAGCTGCTGGATTGTGTTAATGAGTCCGCAAGACAACTCTGGCCGCAAGGAAGGGGTGGGTTTTTTGACCCACTCTTTTGTGTATCTGGATGAGTCGATTACATAGTAACATTTTCAGAGATTTTCAGACCTATGACAAACGACATCGTCGCACTCATTGACTATTACGAGAAAGAAAAGGGCATCGACCGAGACAAGGTGGTTGCCGCGCTCCAGTATGCCTTTCTCTCCGCCTACCGAAAGATGGTAGCTGGTGCTGATAAGATCGAGGTGCTTCGTGCGTCTGTGGACACTAAGAAGGCTGATACGACAATCTACGCTACTCTCACTGTAGTGGAAGACGAAGAGTACAGGGATAAATGGAACGAAGTTCCACTTTCTCTAGCCAGAAAGAGCAAGGCAGAGATCGAGCCAGGTGAAACCATCGAGTTCAACGTGACTCCGAAAAACTTCGGACGTATCGCCGTGCAGACAGCCAAGCAGACAATGATGCAGCGTTTGCGTCAGGCTGAGAAGGAAATGATTTACGAGGAATTCAAGGATCGTGCTGGCGATATCGTCAGTGGTACCGTACGTCGCTTCGAAAAGAGCGATGTCTGGATCGATCTTGGTAAGTTCGAGGGCAAGATGTCTTCTCGTGAGCGTGTAGTGACCGAGGAATACAATATCGGTGATCGTATCCGCGCCTACGTAGTAGCTGTGGAAAACGACCAGCGCGGACCTGAGATCATTCTCTCCCGTAGCCATCCAAACTTCGTTCGCCGTCTCTTCGAGGCTGAAGTCAGTGAAATCTCCGACCGTACTGTGGAAATCCGCGGTATTGCACGTGAAGCCGGGTACCGTACCAAGGTCGCTGTCTGGAGTGCTGATGAAAACGTGGATCCTGTCGGTGCCTGTGTAGGTCTCCGTGGAGCACGAGTGAAGAACATTGTACGTGAACTTAATAATGAGAAGGTGGATATTATCCGCTGGAGCGATGATCCGTCCAAGTTTGTGCATGATGCCCTCAAGCCAGCAAACCTTCGTTCCGTCACTCTTGACGAAGAGAACAAGGTGGTCCACGTCACTGTGGATGAAGAAGAACTGAGCAAGGCCATTGGTCGCCGAGGTCAGAATGCCCGTCTTACCTCACGTCTCCTCGGTTGGGATGTCCAGGTCCGCAAGGATGAGAGCAAGCACGAGCAGTTTGAAGCCAAGATTTCCGATGCTTCTCACTCATTGGCTGATGAAGTCGGCCTCGACGAAGAAACTGCCGACAAGCTTTTCCGTGCCGGCGGTATCAATGCCGAGATGATCCTTCAAATGCCAGCGGAATACATTGCTCAGGCAGTGGGCGTATCTGATGAGGAAGCCCAAGATATTCTGAACAAGGTTCAGGCTAAGCAAGACGCTAATGCCTAAACCAAAGAGAAAACGATTTGCCTAAATAACACACATCGTTTTCGGTAAAATAAACATAAGACTATACAGCTCAATGGCTGATCAGAAAGACAGCAATAAAAAGAAAAAAGAGGTTCTCGACCTGCTCGACGACGGTTCTTCCAAGAAGAAATCCCGTCGCGAAAGGCAGCGCGATGAAGCGGCTAAAAATAAAACGCTCAGCGATAAGAAGGCTGAGGCGTTAGATATTTTCCAAGAAGACGGAAAGAAGAAGACTTCCCAAATTAAAAAGGGAAAAGCTTCTGCCAAAGAGCTGTTGCCAAGTATTTCCAAGCTGAGCGAATCCAAGGACGATCCTGAATTTGCTACGCCGAAGCCAAGTGCAGAGAAGAAGCCAACCAAAGCTGCAGAGCAAAAGGCTGAACCCAGCAGTGACAAGGTTATCTTCCTCAAACCGCCAATCGTCGTCAGTGAACTGGCCGAACTGATGGGACTCAAGGCCTTCCAATTGATGGCAGACCTCATCAAACTCGAAGTTTTCGTGGCTCCACATCAGGCCATCGAGCCTGAAGTGGCCGAGAAACTTTGTGAAACCCACGGATTCTCCTTTGAGCGTGAAAAGCGTGAGAAGGGTGCTGGTGTTCACAAGGTGGAAGAAGTATTCGAAGAGCCAGAGCCTGAGGAAGATACTCCGGAGGATAAGCTCGAGCTTCGTGCTCCGATTATCACTTTCATGGGTCACGTTGACCATGGTAAGACCTCTCTACTGGACTACATCCGTGAGGCTCGCGTAGCCAAAGGTGAGGCTGGGGGGATTACCCAGCACATCGGCGCCTACAGTGTGACTGACAATGAAGGCCGTCCTATTACTTTCCTGGATACTCCAGGCCACGCCATCTTCTCACAGATGCGTGCGCGTGGTGCGGATATTACCGACATCGTCGTTCTGGTAGTTGCTGCTGATGATGGCATCATGCCGCAGACAGTGGAGGCTATCAATCACGCCAAGGCTGCAGGTAAGACCATTATCGTAGCAATCAACAAGTGTGACCGTGAAGGGGCTGATCCGATGAGGGCTAAGACCCAGCTCATGGAGCACGACCTGACACCAACTGAGTTTGGTGGCGACACTGAATGTGTGGAGGTTTCCGCGCATACAGGTCAAGGTATGGATGAGCTTATCGAATTGATGGGTCTTCAGGCTGAAGTTCTTGAGCTTCGTGCTAACCCGAAAGCGAACGCACGTGCGTCCATCATCGAGGCCAGCATCCAAGCAGGCAAAGGTCCTACTGCGTCTGTGATTGTACAGACAGGCACACTGAAGAATGGAACGGCATTCATTTGCGGACCATTCTCAGGCAAGATCAAATCCATGCTGGATGACAAGGGTAAGCGCATTAAAGAGGCGGGCCCTGGTATGCCAGTTGAAATTCTAGGCTTCAGTGAATTGCCAAACGTTGGTGATGAACTCGTTGAAATGGAGAACGAGCGCGCAGCTAAAAAGCTCTCTGATGAGCGTCAATCTGAGCGTCGCCAGCAACGTCTTGCTACTCCAGCAAAGAGCCGTATGGAGGATATCCTGGCTCTCGCTAAAGGTGGTGAGCAGAAGGCTAAGCTACAGTTGATTCTTAAGACTGATGTTCAGGGCTCTGTTGGCGCCATCACAGGCGCGATTGATGAAATCGAGTCCGACAAGGTCGAGGCGAAGTTCATCCACGCAGCTGCAGGGGCTATTACAGAATCAGACATCCTTCTTGCCAGCTCTGCTGATGCCACCGTAATCGGCTTCAATACCAAGGTAGAAGGTAAGGCGGTTCAGGCTGCCAAGCGTGAAGGTGTAGAGATTAAGCTCTACTCCATCGTCTATGAACTGATTGATACCGTTAAGGATGCAATGCTTGGTCTCCTTGAACCAGAACTTCGTGAGACCATCATTGGTCACGCTGAAGTGAAGCAGGTCTTCAAGGTGAACAAAGGCAAGGCTGCCGGCTGTCTTATCAAAGACGGTAAGGTTACCCGCAAGGCGCACGCCCGCGTACTTCGCGATGGTACACCAGTATTCGATGGCAAGATGTCTACTCTCCGCCGCTTCCAGGATGAAGTGCAGGAGGTCAAGACAGGTATCGAGTGTGGTATCCGTCTCGGCGACTTCAACGATTACGAAGAAGGCGACATCATCGAGTGCTACAACCTCGAGAAAATCGAACAGACTCTCTAATTGTAGTCACAACCATTTTGCAAATGCTGTGACTGGTAGTATCATCTGCCGTCACAGCATTTTTAGTCTTAAACTGAACGAACATTATGTCTCAGCGTCTAGATCGAATCAACGAATTGATGAAACGAGAAATCAGCACCGTGGTGCAGCGTGATTTCGAATTTAAAAATGTGTTAGTTACCATTAGTGATGTTGAGATCACTGATGACCTGAGAGAGGGGAAAGTCTTCGTGAGTGTGTTGGGCGGATCAGCTCAGCCGGTTCTTGATAAATTGAATGCCAGCAAGGGCCCCATTCAGTCTCGTGTAGCGAAGCGGGTCACTCTGCGCTGCACGCCAGTACTCACATTCCGTGAAGACAGCTCTGCCCAGAGAGGTGTGGATGTTATCAATCTCCTTGAGGAGGTGGATAAGCTTCCTACGGCACCTGAGGTGGACGAAGAGGATTAACTCCTCTTAGGCTTTTCTTTCTAGCAAGTTACGACCACGGAGCTCACGGGATGGCCGCAACTCAAAAAGCGAAAGGTAAAAACAAGGCTGGTGCTATCTATTTGATGTGCATTGGTCTTTTTTTGGTTCTGATCGGAGGCTTGTTCACCTGGCTGATGGTACGTAGTTTCCAGCATGCCAGTGACACCAGACATTGGAGTAAAGCACCTTGTTATGTGATCCGTTCAGAGGCCGTGGAGAGGTCTGTGGACAGTCTAGGCATCGAGTTTCAGTGGGCAGTTGCCTATACCTATGAGTTTGAGGGTAAGGATTACATCGGGGAAAAGTACAAGCCTCGGGGCCAGAAGTGGACAGGGGACAAGGAAAACGTGCAGGCGCTTATCGATGAATATCCCCTTGATACCAAACAAGAGTGTTACGTGAATCCACAGAAGCCTGATGAAGCTATCTTGGATCACGATAGTAAAGCAGCGGGCTATAGCGCGTGGTTCCCGATGCTCTTTGTCGTAGGGGGACTGGGCATGATCTTTGGTGCTTTGAAAAATTTACTTAAGCTCTCACCAAAATCCTGATAGAAAGACTAGTGATGGAGACTCGGTACACCATATTACGAAGAGTGTATTCGGGAGCTTTGTTGGTCATTTGGATCATTGCCCCATATGCCTTACTCCAGCAGGTCACGATTCGTGAGGTCATCTGGGTCCAGCCGACGGCTTTTGATCAAGCCATTGCAGTCAATTTTTACTCAGTCTGGGTTTATCTCTCTTTGTATCCCTTGCTGGGCTGGACGGGTCTCGGTGTAGAAAGGCCAGTCTATCTGCGCTATCTGCTGACCATTGGTTGGGTAACCTTGGTTTCCCACATGGTTTTCTTGTTCTTCCCAAGCGGTGTATCCAGAGATGTTTTAGAGGGTATGGATACGCCCGTAGTCTATGAGTGGCTGGCATTTCTGGATCGTCCCAGGAATGCATTCCCTTCATTACACGCCTCTTTATCCATCATTGCGGGCATCGCGATCAGTGCTTCGAAACGTTATCCGGTAGTGGTGAAAGTGCTGACATGGCTCTGGGTGTTGGCCATATTCTGGTCCACCATCGCACTTCGCCAGCACTACGCTTGGGATCTGATCAGTGGAACAATACTGGCTGTCGTGGTCTGGGGTATTGTTGGGTGTTGGAAAGGCAGGCAGAATTTCTGTGGTGGGTTTTGACACTCAGCAAGTGCTAGGGCATAAGTTCTGGAAATGAGCTTACTTCTTGGAGTTAATATTGACCACGTGGCGACACTTCGTCAGGCGCGTTACGCCTTGTTGCCAGATTCCCCGAACGCTGAACCTAGCCCAGTAGATGCTGCTGAGGATGCCAAAGCTGGCGGTGCGGACTCGATTACTATTCACGTAAGGGGAGACCGTAGACACATGCAGGAGGCCGATGCCTATGCGGTACGTGACGTCTGTGACCTGCCACTCAATTTTGAAATGGGAAATACCCGTGAGATGATCGACATCGCTCTCAAGCTTAAGCCTGAGTATGTCTGTCTCGTTCCTGAGACTAGGGAAGAAGTAACCACGGAGGGGGGGCTTGATGTCGCCGGCCTATTCGATGAACTCAAACTCACCGTTCAGGAGCTTCAGGCTGCTGGCATTAAAATCAGCATGTTCATCGATCCCGAGGTGGATCAAGTTGAGGCTTCCGCTAAAATCGGTGCGGAAATGATCGAGCTTCACACAGGTTGCTTTGCCAATGCATTTGGTGAGGATAGACTGCCTGAGATCGAGCGCCTCAAACTAGCCTCCATCAAAGGCCATGAATTGGGCCTTCAGGTGAATGCTGGTCACGGGATCAACTACGACAATATCAAGGATCTCTACGATGTTCCGCACCTTGTGGAATTCAATATCGGACACTCCATCATTGCTCGTTCAGTGCGCGTAGGTCTTAAGCAGGCTGTGGCGGAAATGCGTGAACTGATGAACCAATACCGCGGCTAATCCATATGCACCTTTTTGGAATTGGTATCGATGTCGTGGAGGTGGAGAGAATTGCCTCCTCGATCGATGAATTCGGAGACAAGTTCACCCATCGTATCTTCACGGAGGGGGAGCGGGCCTACTGCGAATCCCAAAAAAGACCGTATTTGCACTACGCGGCACGCTTCGCAGTGAAGGAAGCCGTGGCAAAAGCATTCGGTACAGGCATCGGAAAAGAGCTAAGTTGGCTCGATATGGAAATTATTCGTGCCGCTAGTGGTGAGCCTGGCATCGTTTTGAGCGGTGCCGGCAAAACTTTTTCGGAAAAGCATAATATCACTGTTATTAAAATAAGTCTCACGCATGCAAAGCATTACGCAGCGGCGAATGCTGTGGTGATGACGGCGCCGTAAAAAAGATGCATTTTTATACCCTTTTTTCCTTGCCATTATCCGGAAATCTGAGCATGTTCCCGCCCGTCGCGAGGGGTTAGCCACTCAGAGACAACAAGAAAATCCGGCATAGCTCAGCGGTAGAGCGGGTGACTGTTAATCACTAGGTCCTTGGTTCGAATCCAAGTGCCGGAGCCAATAAGGCCTCAATCCAATCCAGGGTTGAGGCCTTTCCTTTGTTGTGTCGACTGAACGTTCAAGACCTCCTTGGATGATGCTTGATGTCTCAGGGCAATATGTGGCGTCCCATTTATTTCTTAATTTTCAAAATAACGTTCCGGGAGTGCTCAACGTATAAGAAGTAGAAGTAAAATAATGAGGTCATCTTCAACAGATAATACTGGAGAATTCATTTCTCTGCTTACGAGATACCAAGTCTTGATTAGGGCTTATATTGTCTCGTTGATGCCTGGTTCATCGAATGTTTCGGATGTGCTTCAGGATGTGAACCTGGTCCTGTGGGAGAAGCGAGGATCTTATAAGTCAGGTACCAATTTTAAAGCTTGGGCATTCTCTGTTGCCAGGTATGAGGTTTTTAACTGGCGTAGAAGGCTCGAAAAGGAGGGAAAAAAGTTCCTGAGTCTAGAGTTGTTAGATTCCTTTTCTGAAGAGTTGGCAGGTTCGGGGGAATCGGAGGATCACAGGCTTGATGCTCTGAAGGATTGCTTGGGTCGCCTGACTGATAGCGATAAAGATTTGGTGAAGCACAGGTATGATTCCCATCAGGGCTTGGAAAGTTATGCGGATAGTGTCGGTAGGACTGCAGCTTCTGTTCGCGTTTCTCTGTACAGAATACGCAATGTTCTCAGACAATGCATTGAGTCAAAAATGGTGAACGGAGGTGCACAATGACTGAGCGGGAAATTGAGGTATTGGTGCAGCGTATGTTTGATAGTGACTTGAGGGCCGATGAGCTAGCGGCACTGGAAGGTGTGTTGGCGAGCGATCAGGCTGTGAGAGACTCTTATCTTCAACATGTGCGTCTTCATAATGTACTGGAGTTGCATTATGATATGGTAGAGACATCCGTAGGTAGTCGTGTGATACCAATAGACCGACTGGTGAAGAGGCAAAGATTCAAAGCCTTATCCGTTGCTGCGAGCATCGCTGTTTTGTTTGCTATCCTAGGCTCCGGAATCCTGTGGTTTATCGACAGAGTGAATGATGACCGTGGGCTGGTAGCGAATTTTAATGTCTCCCCTGGAGCGGTATATGAGGTGAGCCATGATGGAGATGAAGCTGACAGTGGCAGTGCGGTTCTGAAAAAGGGGTCAAGACTCGTCCTCAAGCAGGGGGTGGTGGAGATGCAGTTTGCTTCAGGTGTAAAATCGATAGCCTATGCGCCGATTGATCTTACATTGCGCGATGATAATATCGTCTATCTGAATCGTGGCCGGGCTCGATTTACTGTACCAGCAGGCGTCAAAGGGTTCTCTGTCGATACGGAGGAGGTTACCGCCTTGGATCTAGGTACTGGGTTTGGTGTGTATTCCGACCCTGATGATTTTGATGAGGTACATGTCTTTACTGGTGAGGTCCAGGTTACTAGCAAGAGGGGGTCCAGAGAGGTAAAGCAGATCCACGCAGGTGAAGCTTTAGTGATCACCAGTGTTGGTAAACTTGATTCGAGGCCGCTTTCTGAGGGGGAATACCCTGATGAAATGCCTCAGTCACTACCGCATTACAAATGGTCATTTGATAAGAACCTGGGCGTAGCTGGTAACATCCCCAATGCACAGGATATAGAAGCTAGAGTGACTTCGGGAGGTGATGCAGATGGGGAATTCAGAACTGGTGTTTATGGTTCCAGCCTCGAGGTAGGACGTGATGCCGGCTTTCTAGAAACTAACTGGAAAGGTATCCGGGGATCGGAGCCTCGCAGCATTGTGTGTTGGGTCAAGGTCCTTGAAAATCATCAAAAGAAGATCAGCATTTGTGGGTGGGGGACGCAGCTTAAATTTAACGAAAAAGCGAATCTAAAATGTACCTTAGCATTAAGCGCTACAGGTAGATATGGCATATGTCCTGCATTCAGTTTCGGCGGGCTTAGGTACTATGCTAAGGAGTCAAAGGTAAATGATGGCAAATGGCATCATATAGCCGCTGTCTATGAGGGCGGCGATATAGATACAAAGAACCCGAATGTTAGAATGTATGTCGATGGCGAGCGGGTCAGGGTCAAGATGCAGAACACATCGAAACTAGCCGATAATGGGCTCGCTCCAATAGATACTTACCCAATTGCGCCCTTGGTTATCGGTGCAGGGCTTTCTCACGCTACAGAGTCCGGTATCGGTGATGTCAGTGACACGATGTTTTCGATCGATGAATTATACATATTTCAAGGGGCGATATCAGAAGGAGATGTGCGCTCATTGATGAACAAAAATGCGATGATTTATAAATAAATCTGAAAAAAACACACAAAATGAAAAACATAAAATACAACCCTCTGACACTAGCTAGTCTCATCGTGATGGTAGGTGTAAGCCAGGTGAATGGCGCAGTCATCACACAAACGGTAGATAATATCGACTGGAATGCAGCTATGTGGGGAAGCCCAGAAGGTGCTCCAAGTTCCGGCAATCATTATGTTAGTGCTTTGGGTGGAACTGACAGATTCCGAATTTCAGCAAGCGGTGCATCTTCCACATTCGGTGGCGATAGTCTTGAGGTAGTCACAGGGACACGAGCATTGATGAAGAACAGCAATAATACCACTGCGACTGTTAATGGTGATTTCATTCTTAATGGCGGCCGTCTTTCATTAGGAGCGAACAGTTCCAGTTCTGCTACCCTAGAGGCGACAAGATTCATAGTGAACTCTAGTTCAGTGATAGACATGGCGAACTCAGGTGTTCGACTCACTATCGACTCGGTATTGAGTGGTAGTGGTGGTCTGGACATCCACTACGAGACTGGTAGTGACGGCGCTAGCCGTGCCGTGGCATTCACTCAAACAGCTGGATACACTGGTATCATGAATGTGAATGATAGTATGGTGTTAGACTTTGATTCGGACGTGATATTCGGCGGAACTCTGAACATCAACGGGACCTCAGAACTGATTGTCGACCAGGTGCTGACTTTCGGATCGGGTTCACTTGTTGCTGATGGTAATAGTATCGCTGTCGGAACCTACACAGGAACTGATCTGGATGCGCTCGGACTCAATTTCATCAACAATGGAGGAACTGTCATTGTTACTTCTGCAATTCCTGAGCCAAGCACAAGCGCTTTGGTCTCTATTTGTGCTCTAGGTCTGCTCTTGAGAAGACGTAGGGCTTAAATAAACCCCGAGTTTTAAGGGATACTACTGCGGTATTCATTTATCTATATACATAGTATCGGTATGTTTTCAGGACCGTCTTCTTTATTAATAGAAGGCGGTTCTTTGTTTATAGCTACTGTTAGTATGAATTAGTAGCTCTGGGTGAATTGGCGAAACTTCTGTGAGGGCATTGTTGGTGCATAATTAAAATAAAAAAACCTCAGGACGGTCGCCCTGAGGTTTTTGTGTAAATTTGTCTATGGCCTAATAGGCTCTTAGAAACGCTGCTCACCGTCGACGAAGGTGGCGACGGAGTGGAAGCTCTTGTCGAGGATGGCGATGTCACCAGTGAAGCCTGGCTCGATCTTGCCGTGGTTCTCAAGTCCGAGAGACTGAGCCTGGTTCCAAGAAGTGGCCTTGACGATCTCTGTCAGTGGGAGATCGATGAGGTCAGCGACGAGGCCTACACCTTGATCGTAGCGAAGAGCGGAGCCTGCTAGAGCACCACCTTCCTTGAGGCGTGCCACGTTGTTCTCTACGATCACGTCGAGACCGCCGAGCTGGCACTCGCCGTTTTCGATCCAGGAACCAGCCATGGAGTCGGTGATCATGATGAGCTGCTCGATTGGCTTGAGCTTGAAGATTGTCTTGAGGAAGTCCGGGGCAAGGTGGATGCCGTCACAGATGAGTTCGATCTTCAGATCATCATCGATCAGTCCGGCGCCGACCATGCCGATTTCACGGTGGTGAAGGCCAGTCATAGCATTGCCGTAGTGGGTGAGGTGGGTTAGACCAGCGTCCTTAGCGTCCATGACCTGAGCGTAGGTGGCTTCCGTGTGGGCTGCAGAAGAATGGATGCCTTTGGCCTTGGCGCCAGCGATCACTTCACAGGCGTTCTCTACGCAAGGTGCGATGGAGAAGAGGCGAGCCGGGGCGATCTCATGGATTTCGAGTAGCTCGTCGAGGTTGGGCTTGCGGACGAACTCAGGGTTCTGAGCTCCTGCCTTGGAAACATTGATGAATGGACCCTCAACGTGAAGACCTGGAGTCTTGGCGAACTCTTGCTTAGCCATGTACTCAGCGCACTTGCCAGCGATCTCAAGGAGCTTGGCCTGTGGCTGGGTGAGGGTAGTTGGGAGCCAGGTAGTGACACCTTCCTCAAGCTTCTTCTTGGCGATGTGGCGGATGCTCTCTACGTCGTTATCACACACGTCTTTGGTATCTGCACCGTGAGCGTGGATATCGATGAAGCCTGGGAAGGAATAATTACCTTCAGCATCATAAACGGTATCGGCGTCAGGCAGTGAATCGCCTGCTTTGAATACAGCCTTGATGACTCCGTTCTCGATAAGAATGGCGCCGTTCTCGATTTCGACCTCCGGGGAGATGATGTGTGTATTTTTGATGAGAGTGCTCATACGTGGCAGAGTTGATTTAGTTGTTTTTCAGAAGGCTACGATTCTTGTAGATGTAATTATAGCCGGAAATGAGTGTCAGAGCCACAGCTATCCAGAGGGTAGCAGGGATCACATAAGTGGCGGGACTGGAAAGGAACTGGAAGAAATAGACAAGCGGATTTTCAGGATTCAGTGTCTTAAAGGCAAGATGGGTCAGGGTGCCTATAATGAAAACCAGTTGGAAGGTGGTCTTCCATTTGCCGAGACGGTCCGCCGCAATGACCACGCCTTTCTCCACCGCAATCTGGCGTAGGCCTGTCACCATGAACTCACGGGCAATAATGAGGCAGGTCACCCAGACCGGGCAGAAATTCATTTTGGAAAGGTAAACGAAACCAGCCGCTACCAAGACCTTGTCGGCCAGTGGGTCGAGAAGCTTGCCAAGGGCTGTGACCAAGTTCATCTTTCGTGCCAAATAGCCGTCGAGCCAATCGGAGATGGCGGCGATAATGAAACTCACGAGGGCAACGGTGTATGCCCAAGGCGCATCAAAGGAGGCCACGGCAATGAAAATGGCTGTCAGGATGAGTCGGAATAGGGTGATGGAGTTCGGTAAATTCACGCTTGGAGATACTTTGCATATTGGCATGCGGCGTGGAAGTATGTTTTAAAAATAAGTTTTTTGACGCAAATCATGGCATAATTTCAGGTTCGGGTTGCTTAACATGCCGATGTGAGAATAATGCCGCGGCAATTTTCACCGACCAAAAGGTAAAAAATTATGAGTAAAAGCGATTTCGGCCTGATCGGCCTTGCAGTCATGGGACAAAACCTCGTTCTCAACGTTGAGAGCAGAGGATTCACAGTATCTGTCTACAACCGTACCACCTCCACCATGGAGAAGTTCATTGCCGACAATCCAGGCAAGAAGCTCGTAGGTTGTGAGACACTGGAAGAATTTGTACAAAGCCTTGAGCGCCCACGTAAGGTGATGATCATGGTGCAAGCTGGTGGTCCAGTGGACAAGGTGATCGAATCACTCCTTCCATACCTCGAAGAAGGTGACATCGTGATCGACGGTGGTAACAGCCTTTGGACCGACACAGAGCGTCGTGACGCGTGGCTCTCCGAGAAGGGGCTTCGCTTCATCGGTGCTGGTGTATCCGGTGGTGAAGAAGGCGCCCTTAAGGGCCCATCCATCATGCCAGGCGGCCCAACTTCCACTTGGGAAGTGATGAAGCCTATTTTTGAGAGCATCTCTGCCAAGGTAGACGGTGTTCCTTGTGTGACTCACATCGGAGAAGGTGGCGCAGGTCACTTCGTAAAGATGGTTCACAATGGTATCGAGTACGGTGACATGCAGCTTATCTGCGAAGCCTACAACATTTTCAAAGCTGCTGGCTTCTCCAACGAGGAACTCGCAGACATCTTTGCTGAGTGGAATGAGGGTGACCTTGAGTCCTTCCTCATCGAGATCACAGCAAACATCTTCAAGCAGAAGGATCCTGAGACAGGCAAAGACATTGTAGACCTCATCGTCGACAAGGCTGGCCAGAAGGGTACAGGCCGCTGGACCGTGATGGGCTCCGTTGAGCAGGCTGTTCCATTCTCCACCATTGCAGGTTCTGTAGAGGCACGTATCATCTCCTCCATGCGCGACCAGCGTAAGGCTGCTTCCCAGATCTTCGAAGGTCCAAACAACTGGAGCTTCGAGCTCAAGGGTCTCAGCAAGGAAGATCTCGTGAAGAAGGTGCGCAACGCGCTCTACGCTTCTAAGATCGTTTCCTACGCTCAGGGTCTTGACCTCATTGCCAAGGTTGGCAAGGACAAGGGCTGGAGCCTCGACCTTGGTGCGATCGCTCGTATCTGGCGTGGTGGCTGCATTATCCGTGCTCGCTTCCTCAACCGCATCACCGAGGCATACGAAGAGAATCCAAACCTCGTGAACCTCATGCTTGCTCCATTCTTCACTGAAATCCTGAACAAGGGTCAGCAAGACTGGCGTGAAGTGGTCTCCATCGCTGCACTCAACGGTATCCCAGTACCATCTTTCGGTGGTTCCCTGAGCTACTATGATGCTTATCGTGCAGAGCGTCTTCCTGCGAACCTTCTTCAGGCGCAACGTGACTTCTTCGGTGCACACACTTACGAGCGTATCGATAAGCCAGAAGGCGAGTTCTTCCACACAGAAGACTGGCCAGATCTCATCAAGTAATTGAGGTTAATCTGACGAACGTTTACAGCGGGGTGGAGCGTTAAGCTTCACCCCGTTTTTATTCTTCAATTAAGTAGTCGTGGCAGTCTTCGGAGAGCTCGAGGGCGCAATCAATCAGAGCCAGGTGAGAGTAAGCTTGAGGGAAGTTGCCCAGATGCCGTTTGGTTTTAAAATCCAGATCCTCACCGTAGAGTCCTTTCGGGTTGGCAAATTTCAGCAACTGGCGGAATCTTCGCTGGGCCTGGGCGCGTTTTCCTGTGCGGGCGAGTGCCTTGACCATCCAGAATGAGCAGACGGTAAAGGCGCTGGAGGGTTCGCCGAAGTCATCCTGGTTCTTGTAGCGATACATCAGGCCGCCGCGGCAAAGTTCTTTTTCACTCTGCTCCACCGTGGATATAAAGCGCTTGTCCATTGGATCAATGAAGCCGTAGTCCGCCATCAGGAGGTTTGCTGAGTCCAGGTCGTCACTGCCGTATACCTGGGTAAAGGCTTTCTTTTTCTTACTCCAGCCCTTGGTGCAGATATCGTTATGGATTTCATCACGCAGCGCCTCATGTTGCTTCGCCCAGTCATACTTCTTGAGCATGTTGCCAATCTTGATCGCACGGTCGACAGCAACCCAACAGAGCACTTTGGAGAAGACGAAGTGTTTAGCCTCTCCTCGAATTTCCCATATGCCACGATCCGGATCTTTCCAGAACTCACCAACTGTTTTGACGATAGAGCGTACCCGGGTCCACAGCTGATCCAAAGTTTCGGGGGCCGGATGCCTATCTCCCAAGTCATGTTGAATGAGCTCCTTGTAGATGAGATCCATGAGAATGCCGTAGATATCATGCTGTTGTTGGTGATAAGCAGCATTACCTATTCTTACGGGGGACGAGCCTTGATAGCCTTCGAGGTGGCCGAGTGCTTCCTCCGTCAGGGTTTTCTCACCTCGGATACCATACATAATCTGCAGTGCATCGTCTTTCGTGGGAACGGTCTCCATGACCCAGTGGATGAAGCTTCCGGCCATGGACGGATGCCCGATGCGATTGAGTACGTCGACGGTCATGGAACCGTCTCGAATCCAGCAGAAACGGTAATCCCAATTTCTCTCTTCCCCGATGGTTTCAGGTAGCGAGGTGGTGGCCGCGGCTACCACGGCTCCCGTTGGGGAGAATTGAAGCATTTTCAGGGTAATGGCACTGCGAAGGATTTCCTCACTATATTGATCGCAGCGGTGAGTTCGTGCAGACCAAAGTAACCAGTAGGAGCGGGTTCGCTGTAGCATGAGTTCCACGCGTTCTTCATCAGGAGAGATGACTTTGTCATGATAACTGAGAAGTAGGAATTTCTGCTCTGTTAGCTTAAAAGCCTCTTTCTTGAGGATCTTGTCAGAGGCAATGCTGGAATAGAGGTAACAAGACTCATAAATGGTTTTGCCACTGGGACAGGTGCCTCCGGTAGTAGTTTTGATTCGATTACGCCCGAACTTGAAGGATTTCGTGTTGAAGCGGGCATATTCAAGTTGTGGATTATAGTCGACGATGATTTCGGGATTTCCGCTCAACGGCTTGAGCACACGCACGATATCTGCCGATACTTCTTTCTTGGTCCCGGAACGGCCGTCCCAGGAATAGCGAGGCATGAAATCAATCAGTTCGAACGATCCAGATTTTCCTTTGAAAACAGTCTTAAGAATCCCCGTGTTTTTCTCATATTCTTGAGAGACTATTTTGCCTGACTGCATACGAATGGTGAAGTGACCGCCTTTTTTCTCATCCAGCATCTTGGCAAAGATGGTGCCTGAGTCGAAATCAGGCATGCAGGAAAAGACGATTGATGAGTCGGCATCAATAATGGCACATGTGCGCCCATTGCCGATGATGCCATGGTGGTAGTCAGAGGATAGATCCATAGTAAAAAAGAGGTGGGATTATCTATGTTAGAGGCTTTTGGATAAATTTTCTAGCAATTTTCTCAGGCCTTTGATGTCGGTGCGGTGCTCTGCCCGTGTAGCCCCAGTACCCACTTTGATCGTGTGGAAGTGATCAATCTCCTTCGGATGGAGGGAAAACATAGTTTCATCAGTCTGGTCGTCTCCACAAGCGAGCGCGACTTCAGGTTTCCAATGTTCTAATAGGTGATCCACTGCAGCGCCTTTATTGACGAACTGGCTGGCAATTTCTACGATCTTTTGACCGTGATGCACACTGACCGGAAGGCTGGCGGTGATCGAGGTGAGCTCTGAGAGGAGTCCCTTGGCTCTCCATAAGCCAAATTCTGGATCGGCTTGCCGGTAGTGCCACACGATTGATGACTTTTTGTTTTCGATTTCGGAACCCGGGGTCAAGGTTACTGCAGCTTCCAGATGGGGTAGTACAACTTCTTTCCAGGAAGTGTCGACCCGGGAGTCGACCATTTGCCATTCCCCCTGGTCAACGAGCTTCCATCGATAGCCGTGCTCAGCGACTAGACTGACATTCAGGTGTCCTAGATGTTGTTCGAGGAACTCCAACGGGCGTCCACTGATAATGGCTATTTCCAAGTTTGGATGATTGCCCAACTGATCGAGTAAGGAACATAGCGCCTCGTCAGGAATAGCATCTTGAGGTCGATCGGTGAATTCTCTCAGAGTGCCATCATAGTCCATGAATATGGCGGCTTTCTTGCCAGCATTGATGTGTTCAAGAATATCCATTCTTACACCCTTGAGGTTGGCCGCAGCGATTCCGTTTGTCTCCTCTCTGGGATCAGTGGCTAGGTCTCCCAGAAAACGTTTAGCCCAAGCTCCTGCGTCGTTACGCTCCAGGCGGTCCTGCATGGCTCGTACACGGGAGCACATCTCATCATCAGACATGGCGAGAGCATGCTCCATCGCTTCGGCGACACCCACCGTGTTGTGTGGATTGACCAAGACAGCATGAGACATCTCTTGGGCTGCACCGGCAAATTCGCTTAATATAAGCGCCCCCGGGCGTGCTCCATACTTGGCTCGCTTACAGTCGATGTATTCCTTGGCTACGAGATTCATCCCGTCGACGATTGGGGTCACAAGGCAGACGTCAGCCAGGGCATAGAGTGCGGCAAGTTCCTCCATGGGAAATCCCCGATGCAGGAATTGAATCGGTGAATGACCGACCTCGCCGAACTCGCCGTTGATTGCTCCGACTTCACGCTGAACCTTTTCAGTCAGAACATCGTATTCATGGACACCTTTGCGTGAGGGTACGGCTATGATCACGAAATTCACCTTGGAGCGCATCTCGGGGTTGTTCTTCAGGTAGTGCCTGATCGCTGCTAGTTTTTGGGGAACACCTTTGGTGTAGTCCAGGCGTTCGACACTGAGGATGAGTTTGCCGCCATTGAGGTGTTGGTTGTGCAAGTCGAGAGCCTCCTCGTACTGTTTGCTCTTCATGGCCGTGTGAAAGCCAGCACGGTTGTGGCCAATCGGGTACACGCCAAAACGGACCTCGCGGTTTCCCTGCCATAAACTCTCGGCGTCTCCCTCAAGTCCCAGGATTCTCAGCAGGGAGGAACGAAAGTGGCGCAGGTAGCCAAAAGTGTGAAAGCCTATCAAATCACAGCCCAAGAGACCTGAGAGAATTTCATCACGTTCTGGCAGGGCTCTGAAAATTTCGCTGGAAGGGAAGGGGGTATGCAAAAAGAAACCGATCTTGAGATCTGGCCTGAGCTTACGGAGCATTTTGGGGAGTAAGAAGAGGTGGTAGTCATGAATCCAGACCTGACCGTTCTTGGAGCTGTGTTTGGCAATGGTTTCGGCAAACGTCTGGTTGACTCTGCGGTAGACAGGCATCCAGTCTGTGTTGAACCGGGCTCTACCAGTCATGTAGTGCAGGAGAGGCCAGAGGGTGGAATTGGCATAGCCTTCATAATAGCCATCGATATCTTCCTGACTGAGTAAAACCGGACTTACTCCAACTTTTTGTAAGGTGCTTTCGTAATTCTTGAGGTCGGAAATGTCCTCCTTGCTGCCGCCACTCCAGCCTATCCAGGTATAGTCGCCGTCCAAGTCGGCACCAGCCAAGGCTGAGGCTAGCCCTCCGGTGGTACGTTCAGCTTCTCCATTTTCTTTGATACGGACTGGTAGTCTGTTAGAGACGAGCGTAAGCATACACATGATCTTAGCATGAGTACTTTTTGAGATTTTTCAAAGAAATCTTTTTGAGAGAGCAAATGTTTCTAAGTAAAAATCAATTAGTTGGGGGCTGAATCTGATAATAAAGTGTGTTAGCCTGCCACTATGTACGTAAAGATTGCCCACTTCATCAATCAGCTGAGGCATAGCTTTTGGTTTGTGCCTTCACTGATGGTTCTTGTTGCACTGCTACTGGGCTATGTGATGCAGCGAGTGGATGTTTACTACTACCATGAGCTGGGGTGGGAGCTGACTGATCCTGCTGGTGCGAGAGCTATATTAACGACGGTAGCCGCGTCTGCTATTACGGTAGCAGGTGTTGTATTTTCGATCACCATGGTTGTTTTGTCTTCAGCCTCCAGCCAGTTCGGACCTCGCTTGATAAGGAATTTCATGCGTCACCCTCAGACAAAGTGGGTTTTGGGTGGCTACATAGGCACCTTTATCTACTGCTTGATGGTTGCAGCTACTGTTAGGGGAGGAGACTCGGGGTGGACCCCTCAACTGTCAGTAACCACAGGTGGAGTTTTTGGGGTGTTGAGTTTTGGGCTCTTGATAGCCTTCGTTCATCATGTGTTCACCTTTATCCAAGCTCCTAGAATCATTCAGGATGTTACGGATAGATTGAATGAGACGATCAATATACTCTTCCCTCTGAGCGCACTGCCAGAGAGTCGTAGGGATGCTTTGTCCGCAGGGGTGATGGGCGAGGTGCCAGGCGAATTCAGAGAGGTGAGGAGTGAGGATGGTGGCTACATTCAGGCCATTGGACTAGAGGATATTTTGGATTGGGCCTCTGAAAATGAGGCTATGGTGAAAATCGATTTCAAACCTGGTGATTACTTGCTGCCGGGTGAAAAGCTCGGCGTGATTTGGTGTGAATCTAGTCAGTTCGATGCTGGTAGAGATCTCGTTCGACGTGAAATTATGCAAGGTCCGGAAAGGACGGATGACCAAGATGTAGAGTTTGTGATCGATCAATTGGTTGAGATAGCCGTAAGAGCCTTGTCACCGGGAGTGAATGATCCATTTACGGCGATCAACTGTATCAATAAACTGGGCGGTGTGATCACGAAGATTGTGGAGCGTGGGTTACCAGGTGGATTGTTGCACGACAAGAACGGGGTGCTGAGGGTCGCGACCAAGACTTATACCTATGCAGGATTACTTGATGCTGCATTTCACCAGATTAGGCAGAATGCTAGGGGAGTGGAGTCGGTCAGTTTGAGCCTGATCGATATCTTGGCTCGTCTCAAAGAGGTAGATACAATGGCAGCGTATCAAGCTGAATTGAGGCGCCATGCTGAACTTCTCAGAGAGGACGTCCAGAAGTCTTACACCAATGAGAAAGACCTGCAGGATTTCATGGAACGCTATTCGGTATTCGAACAAGCCTCAGAATGATGCTGAATTTGTGATAATGGCTCTAGAACGAGCACAAAATGAATTTGCGATGGCGTCATAACTAGCAATGCTTTACAGGCTGAGGGTATGACTACAGCAGAGAAGCTTGCGTCCCTCAGGGCATGGATGGAAAAAAACAGTGTGAATGCGGCAATCATACCGAATGCTGATCCGCACAATAACGAGTATCAGGCTCCGCGCTGGCTCAGCAGGCAGTGGTTGAGTGGACTCAAAGGCTCAAATGGAACGGTAGTCGTTACTGCAGAGAAGGCCGGCTTGTGGACTGATAGCCGTTACTACGAGGCTGCGGAAGAGGCTTTAGCTGGTTCTGAAATTAAATTGTTTAGAGCTAGTGATCCAGGGGTGGACAGTATCATTGATTGGTTGAAGTCTGAGCTGAAGGCTGGAGATGTCGTGAGCTTCTCTGGAAATGATATTTCCGAAGCGGATGCTTCAAGCTGGGTTAGCTCTCTGAAAGTAGCTGATATTTCGGCCAATACAGAGCTAGATCCTGTTGACGAGATTTGGACAGATCGTCCTGCTGAGCCATGTGGAAAATTGGATTTGGTCGCAGAAGAACTCACTGGCCAGAGCACCGAAGAGAAACTCAAAGATCTTCGTGCGCTCATGCAGAAAAAAGGCGTTCAGGTTTATCTCCTTGGTAGAACGGATGAGTCCAACTGGCTTCTGAACTTCCGTGGCACAGATATGGAGAACCACCCGACTCCGTATTGCTATACGTTGGTCTCTGCTGACGAGGCGATTTTCTTTATAGATGAAGGAAAGCTCAGTGATGAGGCTAAGAGAAAATTTACTGCGGCAGGCTTCACTATACGGGGCTATGGGGAGGTTGCTTCAGTCTTGGAAGAGCTGGATAAAGACACTCGTCTGCTAATGGTGCCACGCTATACCAACCACAATCTCTATAAGGCTGGTTCTCATTGTTTCCTTATTAAGGAACGCGCTCTCGCTACCGATCTGAAAGGGGTCAAGAACGAGGTGGAGATGGAGAATACCCGCAAGGTCATGATCGAGGATGGAGCTGCCATGGTGCGCTTCTACTTCTGGATGTATAGCGAGTTGCAAGCAGGCCGTAAGGTGACTGAACTATCCGCCAGCAAGAAATTGCTGGAATGTCGCCAAGCGATCTCTGGATTCCGTCATGTGAGCTTTGACAGCATCATGGGCTATAAAGCTCATGGGGCTCTCAATCACTACAGCGTAGACGAAAATTCAGACGTAGAGGTGACCCTGGATGGTATTTTCCTCATCGATAGTGGTGGTAACTTTGAAAATGGCACCAGTGATACCACTCGTGTGATTCCAATGGGTACGCCCACTCAGGAACAGAAGATAGACTACACTCTCGTCCTGAAGTGCTTGATCGAACTGATCACTGCTGAATTCCCAGAGGATGCAACTTGTGCTCAACTTGATGGCATCTGTCGCCGCCCGATGTGGCAGCACCACCGTCTCTACAGACATGGTACTGGACACGGCGTAGGCTATGGTCTGGAAGTGCACGAAGGCCCCCAGAATTTCTCAGGTCTCACTACCGAGCGCATGTATGAAGGCATGCTCTCTACCATTGAGCCTGGCATCTACCGCTCAGGCGAGTATGGCATCCGTATCGAGAACATGGTGCACACGGTAAAGAGTGCGGATACTCCATTCGGCAAGTTCTTCAAATTCGAGAACCTTACCTTCTGCCCGATCAATGTGGATCTCGTAGATACCGCTTATATGGATGACTGCCATATTGAATGGCTGAATGACTACAATGCCCAAGTGGTCGAGAAGCTATCACCGCTCCTCAATGAGGACGAGGTGAGCTGGCTTAAGCATGAGTGCAGACCTGTGGGTAAATAACAGGGAGCAAACTTTTCTAGGATAAAACAAAAACGCCCCGGTCAATGACTGGGGCGTTTTACATTAGTGATGTCTATAAAGTCTTAGTCGCGCTTGTTGAGATAGATGATGCGTTCCTTCACCAGACTTGAGTTGGTCTTCAACTTGCTCTTATCGATGTCAAAGGTGTAGGTCGTTGGATCAAGCTCATAGAGCATGGCGGCTGAGTTCAGAATGAGGTTGAGCTCTACAGGGTCAGTGCTGGCATAAATCGCTTTTTCCATGACATCTTTGGCTTTTGAGTTGCCGAGGTGGGCTAGTGCTTCAGCTGCTCTGACTCGAACCAAGATGTTTGCGTCTGAATCAGCAATCGTGCTAAGCGTTACTTCCAGCGGTTTGGATTTCTCGTAGAAACTCGTAGCAACGATGCAAGCCCAGTAGCGTGTCCAAACATCTTCTGAGATCAGTGCTGACTCAATCTTTGACTTTGCTTCATCGAAATTGACAACTTCCAGATTGGCTAAGTCGATCAGAGCGGCGATCTCTTTGCTGTGTTTTTTACCAAAAGCGGTAGGGTTACCAAAGGCCTTATTGATGAGTTCGCTTTCTGGGTAGAAACTCAGATCGTTCATCTCCTTGAGGTGCTCTGTTAGGGTGGATCTCATTTCTTTCAGCGTCTCCTGGTATTTGGGATCACCTGCAAGGTTGTTGAGTTCGTAAGGGTCATTCTTCAGGTCGTACAGAGCTTCGGCTGGCTTTCTAGAGAAGAATAACTCCTGCTGGGCATTCAGCTTACCTGCTTTGTGAAGCTCTCTAAGTTCTAGATAAGCGAGCTGCTTGTAACGGTAGAAATTGTGGAGCGCATCTGGATTGAATGGTTGGAAATTGCGCATGTATTTCAGGTCACCTTTGCGGTAAGTGCGGACGAGATCGTACTTTTCATCGAAACGGTCCGCATAACCGTAGGCTACACGTTTACTCAGTTCTTCGGCGCTGATGTCTTTACCTAGGAAGGGCTTGCCATCGAATTGATCGCTGAGCGGGATGCCTGCGGCATGAATGATTGATGGACCAAAGTCGTAAAAATTAACAATGGCATCTGTACGGGTTCCTGGTTTAAAGGGGATCAGATGTTGCCATTTTTCAGGGACTCTAACAACCAGTGGTGCTGCAAGACCAGTCTCGTATGCATAGCCCTTGCTTCGTGGAAGGACACCTCCGTGGTCGCCGAAATAAAAGATGATCGTGTCTTCATAGAGTCCATCTTTCTTGAGCTTGTTGATCAGATTGCCAAGTTGCTCGTCAAACTTACGTAATCTATCTTGATACGAAGCATAGCTGTAACGGAATAGTGTGGTGTCAGGGTGATGTGGGGGTAGGGTGATGTTTGAGATGAGGTCCTGGAGAGGCTTTTTCTTCATCGCATTCAGCGGGAAGTGGCTGCTACCTTCGTGTGTACCAGCGAAGTTCTGCTGAAGGAAAAACGGCTGGCCTTCGGCTCTGCCTTTCCATCCGTCCTTGCCGTTCCAAGTTTCCTTCATATCTACCTGGAGGTTGTAGTCGGTCTTGGTTTTGTTTGCTGTGTAGTAGCCTGCTTCATTGAGATAGGCCGGGAATGCCTTGAGCCCATCTGGCATCGGGACGAGCTTCTGCCTGCGGTGGAATTGAGCACCCAGTTTGGGAGCGTAACAGCCGGTCACTAGGGTGGAACGGGCTACTGAGCAGACTGCTCCATTGGAGCACGCGTTATCAAAGGTGACTCCTTCCTTGGCGAGTTGCTCCAGGTTGGGCATGGCGACTCCTGTCGGATCGAAGTGCTTGGTGTGGTGCTTGGAATTGTCTTCAGAAACAATCCAGAGGAAGTTGGGTCTGTCGGCAGCCAGTGAAAACAAACTGGTGAGAGCCAGTGCTGCTAAGATTTGAGTAGTGAGCTTCATGGTAAATGCGCGATGTAAATGGGGTAATCTTACTCCATATATGATCAAAAAACGGGCCGCATTAACAGATCTTGTCAGAGATTCTCATAAAAAAAGGCTCCTCAGTGTCTGAGGAGCCTGGAATTAGCTTTCAATGTATGATGGCGAATTAGCGAATGCGCTCAAGTAGCCATGGGAGGAGGTCCTTGATGGCGATGCGCTCTTGCTCCATGGAATCACGGTGACGAATCGTTACGGTGTCAGTCAGGTCGTTGCCGTCTTCATCTGCTTCACCGAGGGTCTGGAAGTCGATGGCTATACAGAATGGAGTACCGATCTCATCCTGACGGCGGTAGCGGCGCCCGATAGCTGCAGCTTCGTCGTAGAATACATTCATGAAAGGCTGAAGAAGGTTTTTCACTTCCTTGGCCTTTTCTACAAGTTCCGGCTTGTTCTTCAGCAGAGGAAGAATGGCTGCCTTGATTGGAGCGATGCATGGCTTGAAGCGCATGACAGTACGCTCGTCCTTCTTGCCGCCATCCTTGGTGAGGTCTTCTACATCGTAGGCCTCGCAGATGAGAGCGAGGGCTGTACGGTCGCAGCCTGCGGATGGTTCGACGACGTGAGGTACGAAACGTTCCTTGGTTTCCTCGTCGAAGTACTCGAGAGTTTTCTTGGAATGCTCCTGATGAACACCGAGGTCGTAGTTGGTACGGTAGGCGACACCTTCTAATTCTTGAATGCCGAATGGGAATTCGTACTCGATGTCGTAAGTCTTCTCTGAGTAGAACGCACGCTCACCGTCTGGAACATCGAGAATGTGAAGTTTCTCGCGTGGAATACCGATTTCCTCGTAGAAGCAGAGGCGCTTCTCCAGCCATTCGTCAGTGAGGCGAAGACCGTCGTCTGGATGACAAAAGTACTCGATCTCCATTTGCTCGAACTCACGGGAACGGAAAGTAAAGTTACGAGGGTTGATCTCGTTACGGAAAGCTTTACCGATCTGGGCGATACCGAACGGCAGCTTGACTCGTGATGAATCGAGCACGTTCTTGTACTGCACGAAAATGGTTTGTGCTGTTTCCGGACGAAGGTAGGCAACGGCATTCGGATCGCTGTCATCGGAAGAGGCACCCATCTTGGTCTGGAACATGAGGTTGAATTCACGTGGCTCGGTCAAGAGAGAGCCGTTTGCCGGATTGTAGCGGGTAGTGTCTTTTTCCTCTGAAGAAGTTTCGCCCTGCAGGCTCAATTTTTTTGGTGAAATCTGTTTGTCGGAAAGGAACTGGGAATAATATTCCTTGGCTGTCTTGCGGGCCTTGTTCTCATCCTGGTTTGGATCCGTAAGGAGTACAGAGAAGGGGCGCTCGACAGACCAGCCGGATTCCTCGTGGCTGGCACCTGTGTAATGATAGGCTGTACCAGACTGAGGATCGATCTGGTCGGCACGGAGGCGAGCTTTGGAGAGCAAGCAATCGCACATAGGATCGGAGAAGCCACCGACGTGACCTGAAGCTGTAAGGACAGCCTGGTGAGTGAGAATGGATCCATCCATGCCCAAAATGTCGTCGCGCTCTTGCACGTTCTTGCGCCACCAGTATTCTTTGAGGTTTCGCTTGAGTTCGGTACCAAGCGGACCGTAATCCCAGCAACCGTTCAAACCGCCATAGAGTTCACCTGATTGGTAAATAAAGCCTTTGCTCTTACAGAGAGAGACGATTTTCTCCATCTTTTGCGGGTCGGTGTTTTCTTTGTCGGCCATGACGATTTTCTGTTTTAGGTGGATAAATATAGATCGAGGCTCCTGCCTCAAATGGACGAGGGGATGTAAGCAGTGCTGTTGGGCTTGGGCAAGTGTATGTTGAGTAATGTCCCTATGTTGACAGAGCTAGTTTTTCCGAAACTGACGCTATCCTGTCAGATGTCTTTCATTGCCAGTCCTGAAGGGCTGTTTTTCCGATGCTGGATGAGGACTCCTGCAACTGATGCGCCTTCATCAGGTTTTCTGGTGAAATCGGGGAGAGTACTTGATTCAGGGTGGTGCGGATTTTTCCCGTATCGACCAGTTTCGCTACTTTACTAAGAATTTGCTGCTGCTTTTGGATGTCCTCAGTCGTGAACATGGAACGGGTGAACATGAATTCCCAGTGAATGCTGGCAGATTTCCTTTTCAGGGGGTCTCCTATGTAGAGCGGCCCTGATGGCTCCACGATAAGCGCAATATGTCCCTGCGGGGCGATAATTTCCCCAGTGAGTTCCCAGTAAGCGTCAGTATCGAAGTAATTGGCTACGTAGTTGACGGCAGGGAAGCCCAATTCGCTGAGTTGTGACTGGATGTCTTCGCGGTGATTGATGATGTGATCGGCCCCCATTTCTTGGCACCAATCGGATGACTCTTGTCTAGATGACGTAGTTATGACCGTTAGCCCTGCTAGTTTGGCTAGCTGGATAGCGATGGAGCCGACTCCGCCAGCACCTCCGATAATGAATATGCTCTTGCCGGCTTGATTGCCATCGGGATCGATTCCCATCCGCTCGTATAGAGACTCCCAGGCCGTCAAGGCAGTCAAAGGAAGTGCAGCAGCCTCTGCTGCACTTAGTGATTCAGGTCGTTTGGCCACGATCCGGGAATCGATGAGCTGAAGTTCCGCATTTGAACCTGGGCGGGTAACGTCGCCTGCATAGTAGACTTTGTCGCCGACTGATAGAGAGTCTACTAATTCTCCGGTTTCTATGACGGCCCCAGCCGCATCGTAACCGAGGGTCTTTGCCTCATCGGTTCCGCTAGGCCTCACTTTGGTATCTACCGGATTCATAGCCACCGCCTCGATAGAGACGAGAATGTCATAACCAGATGCTTGAGGTCTGGGGAGCTCAATGAAATCTGCGCAATAGGGGAGCTCTGTGTTAGGAGACGGTGAAAATTGGATGGCTCTCATCATGCTGCATAGTCGGCGCATTGCCTCATGATTGCAAATACTCTGTGCAGCACAAAATGACTGGCACGCCTCTCCCCCCGAAAAGACGTGCCAGCTTTGATGTGTCTCTAGTGAGACACAAATTTTTCGCTTAAGTTAGCTCGTGCGGAGAGGGTGGCTTGAACGAGATGTTTCAAAGAGGCTATCGTCTCAGGCCAGGCTCTTGTTTTCAGTCCGCAGTCCGGATTGATCCACAAACGCTCCGCCGGGATATGCTGGAGGGCTCTCTGAATGAGGTCGGAGATTTCTTCTACAGAAGGCACACGAGGTGAGTGGATGTCCCAGACTCCTGGACCAATCTCGTTCGGATAGTTTTTCTGTTGGAAGACGTCGAGTAGAGCCATGCGGTTCCTCGTCGTTTCGATGGAGATGACATCCGCATCAAGATCGATGATGGTGTCAAAAATCGCATCAAACTGCGAGTAACACATATGCGTGTGGATCTGTGTCGAGTCTTCCACTCCCGATGTTGAAATCAGGAATGAATGGCATGATTCCTCCAAGTAGGCTGCTTGTTCGTCTTTCCTGAGCGGAAGTCCTTCACGGAGGGCGGCTTCATCAAGTTGGATGATCTTAGTACCAGAGGCTTCCAGATCAAGAACTTCATCCCTGAGTGCGAGTGCAATCTGCTGAGACACTTCAATGCGAGGTATATCCGTGCGGATGAAAGACCATTGCAGGATCGTTGTGGTGCCCGTCAACATGCCTTTGACTGGCTTGTTGGTCAGGGATTGCGCATATCTGATCCAATCCAAGGTAATTGCTTTGGGGCGATGAACATCACCCCAGATAATAGGTGGCTTGGTGCAGCGTGATCCATAGGATTGTACCCAGCCAAACTCAGTGACCGCAAAGCCCTCCAAACCTTCCGCAAAGTACTCGACCATATCATTACGCTCAAATTCGCCATGGACGAGGACATCCAGCCCGAGCTTTTCTTGATGTTCGATACATTCCTTGGTCTTTTGTTGGAGGAAGCTTTGATACTGAGCGTGTGATAATCCACCTTTTCGGAACTTAGCTCGCGCTTGGCGGATTTCAGAAGTCTGCGGGAAGGAGCCAATCGTGGTGGTGGGGAGTAAGGGGAGCTTAAGCTGTTCGCGCTGTGACTTCTGACGTGTCTCGAAGGCAGTACGCTTTAGAGTGATTTTTGGCAGTTCTGTGGACACTCGCTGACGGACTGAATCTACATAGGAGCCGGCCGCTGTCTTTCTGCTCTCGATGAGCGTTGCATTGTGAGCAAACCTTGATTCCTCATGATCATCATTGAAAAGCCGTGAAAGTAGGGATACTTCATTGAGTTTCTCTTTTGCGAAGGCCAGCCAATTGAGGATGTTAGCATCAAGATGGTTCTCAGAATCAAGCTGATGGGGAACATGCTGTAGCGAGCATGAGGTTCCAATCCAGATTAGTTCTTTGGGCACGCGTGAGGCTACTTGTTCTATCGTAGCTCGGCTCTGATTGAGATCATTGATCCAGATGTTCTGTGCATCCACGATTCCGATAGAGAGAACCTTGCCTTCAGGCAGATAGCGGGCAGCAGTGCAAATATCCTCTGGGGCTGATACCGCATCAATGTGGAATCCCTCCACTGGTAAAGTGAGAGTGCGGTTCAGGTTGTTCGCGATTTTGCCGTAATAGCTAGCGAGGAGAATGTTTGGACGTGTCCCCGTGTTGCTCAGATAGTCGTAAGCAGAAGCTAGAGCCTTGTGTTGCTCTGGTGAGAGGTCACAGCTGAGAATTGGTTCATCGATTTGAATCCATTCCACACCCTCAGCTTTGATCTCTTGGAGCAATTTTGCATAGTGAGGCAACAGCTCCGGTAGTCGGCTCAACGGGTTGATCTGGCTTCCACGGGCTGGTCTGGATAGGCTCAGTAGTGTGACTGGTCCAATGAGAACTGGCTTGGGATTGTGGCCTAGTTCGATCGCCTCTCTTATTGGAATCAGGATGTGATCCGGATTGAGCGTGAAGTCTATTTTTTCAGAGATCTCTGGTACCAGGTAGTGGTAATTGGTATTGAACCATTTTGTGAGAGCAAGTGCGGCATGGTCTTTGTTGCCTCTAGCTAAACTGAAGTAGTCGTCTAGTGAGACCGCGGTATTTGAGAGGCCGAATCTTTCAGGCACGATTCCAAAGACGCAAGCTGTATCTAGCACCTGGTCATAGAAGGAAAAGTCATTGGTGGTGACGAAGCTTAGTCCGGCACCTTGCTGCTCCTGCCAGTGACGTTGACGTAGCTCGGAAGCTGTTTGCTCAAGTTCATCGCGGGTAATCTTGGAGGACCAGTATTTCTCCAATGCCCATTTGAGTTCTCGCTGGGCACCGATCCTTGGGTAACCGCCGATATGTGTGGTGAGTGATTTCATAACGGCCATGATGATGGGGGATGGATCAACATGAGTATAATGAAAGTTATGCGGTGACATTATTAGTTGAAATAATGATGGGGCTGGATAGCTTGCATTCATGAGCATCTTGGAGATTCGTCATTTTGATACCCTCATGGCTATTGCGGAAACGGGAAGTGTGACTCGGGCGTCAGAGCGCTTGTGTCTCAGCCAGAGTGCTTTGTCGCATCAGGTAAAAGCTCTGGAAGAGGAGTATGGGGGAGAACTATTCATCCGTAAAACCTCACCGATCCAATGGACGCGATTAGGAGAGCGCTTGTTAGGACTGTCTTACGACGTCAGAAGACTCGTGACAGATGCCGAACGGGACTTGAGCAAGATTCAGCAAGGTGTGGCCGGACAATTACGCATCGCGGTGGAATGTCATTCATGTTTCGACTGGCTTATGCCGGCCATGGATATGTTTCGCAGGGCGTGGCCCGAGGTGGAGATGGATCTGATCTCAGGATTCCATGCTGATCCGGGCGGTCTGCTCGATGAGGGGAGGGCGGATTTGGTAATCATTTCACAGAAGTCCCGCCGCAAGGAGACCGACTTTTATCCCTTGTTCCAGTTTGAAATGCCTTGCTTGCTGGCTAACGATCATCCCTTGGCGAAAAAGGAGTATCTGACGGCGCGTGATTTTGAGATGGAGACCTTGATAACCTATCCTATTCCGGAGGAACGTATGGATGTTTACCGTAAGGTACTGCGCCCAGGAGGTGTACAGCCAAGAGACACCAGACGTACTGAACTGACCGTCGCAATTCTGCAGTTAGTGGCCAGCAAACGAGGGGTATCTGTCCTACCACGCTGGGCAGTGGCCAAGTATCTGGACGAGGGTTATATCTGTGAACGCAAGATCACCAAGAACGGATTACTAAGTGAACTCTACGCGGCAATTCGCCGTGAGAGCTCTCATCAGGCCTATATGCAGGATTTCATGCGCATGATGAAGGTGACTATGGGAGGCATGTTCTCCGACGTAAAGATTCTGGATAATTGAAATTGAGCTTCTGACGAGGTGGCTACAGACTCAGTCAATGGCTGATGAGAAGACTTTGACAGTGACCAGGCTCGTTCGGAAGATGCGTAATCTTCTGGAGATCGAGCTTGGTGAGGTATGGGTGGAAGGTGAAGTCTCAAACTTACGCAGACAGGCGAGCGGCCACATCTACTTCACTCTGAAGGATGAAAATGCCCAGATGAGCTGTGTGATGTTCCGAGGCAATGCCGTGAAGTCCAAAGTTCAGCCAGAAAACGGCATGCAGGTGAAGTTGTTTGGTGAGGTGTCGGTCTACGAAGCCAGGGGCAGCGTACAGTTGATTGTGCGCTCTGTGGAAAATGCAGGCGAGGGGGAACTGCAGGCAAAGTTCGAAGCCTTGAAGCGCAAGCTTGATGCCGAGGGACTGTTTGATCAGGATAAGAAGAAGTCTCTGCCACCTTTCCCCATGAGAGTAGGGCTCATTACTTCTGGTACAGGAGCAGCACTGCAGGATATGCTGCATGTGTTAGAGCGTAGAGCGCCGTGGGTTCAACCTGTCCTTTATCCAGTCCAGGTGCAGGGTAAAGGGGCCGAGATGGGGATTGCCAAGGCGATTGATGAATGGAGCGAATGGGAGGAAAACGGTTTGCCTCAGGTGGATGTGCTCATTGTGGGGCGTGGTGGCGGATCGCTTGAGGACCTGTGGAATTTCAATGAAGAGGTCGTAGCTCGTGCCATTGCTGCTTGTAGTTTGCCGATTGTCAGCGCGGTGGGACATGAGATTGATTTTACGATTGCTGATTTTTTAGCGGATATGCGCGCGCCAACACCAAGTGCTGCTGCAGAAATTGTGGTTCCCGATGGTGACGAACTCAGGGATAGACTGAGTAACTTATCTACGCTGATGAACCGTAGGGTTGAAAGTGAGATCAGACATTTTGATACGACCATCGCTTCTATGCGTCGCGGGGCCTTGTCTCGTTCAGTAGATAGACTCTTACTGGAGCCCATGCAGCGTGTGGCTCAGCTGGGCAGAGATTTGGAACTCGCCGTGGAGGATCAAGTGAGTGAGCAGGAATTACGTGTCCGCGAGGTGAGGCTCAGGCATGCCAATGTGCATCCCGAGAGAGTAATCGAACGCCGTGAGGAATATCTACAGAGCAAAAAGTCAGCTCTGGAGAATGTACTGCAATCTACCCTACAGCGCATGTCTGATAAGCTGCAAAGAAAGGCGGACCTCCTCAGGACACTTGGGCCAGAGAGTGCCTTTGCCCGCGGGTTTTCTGTAACCACGGACAAAGACGGTAAGATCATCAAAAGTATTTCCAAGATGAAAGAGGGGGATGTCATCGTGACCCGACTTGGGGATGGCACCAAGGAGTCAGTTATAAAAGAGTAACTACTTTCTACTCTCAATCTGTTGGGGGCTCAGGCAAGTATCATAGAGCTTCAGGGAATGGATAGCGCCCGAGAACATCGGGTCATTGAACTGTGATCTGCCAATCCAGTTGTTGTTGTTTGTGAATTTTGTGAGGTCGAGCCCATCCGGTAATGGGCTTGTACCTACGAGTGCTTGATCAACGTACAGGCTCATTTCACTTGCGGTAAAGGTGGCAATCACTCGGTGTTTTTTTCCTGGAGTCAGTGGCGACTTACCATCGATAAAGAGCTCTTTACCTTTACCACGGGCAGCGAGTCGAACTCGTTTGTTCTGTGCATTCATCGGGATCAGAGTGATGTAATCCGACTTGGAGGCTCCATTGGATTTATCCTCACCATGATCACTTGTTCCGAAGCTCCATGCCTCGGCCCAAGGTTTATTCTCTTTGACAGTGAGTTCTATTTCTACGGATAGAGAGCCTAGTACAGCTGACTTGGCCAAGTCGCTGATTAGATTGTTAGGAAGATCAAGATAGGAATCATGTTTGATCTCTGTCGTCTTCTCTCCCTTGTTGGTCGAAAGGTTGTCGGCTTGGCCTGCTGCTGAACCAATACGCTTGGCGTCTTTCTTGCCGATTTGGTCTTGGAGACTTTGGTCCAACTCATAGGAGTGCTTCGCTTTTTGCGCACTACCCGAGAAGTCTTTAGCGGTGAATGGATCTTTACGTCCTGCCAGCTCCTTGCGAATGCGGGTGACTTCACTGACCGCAATATCTCCGAGCTGGTTGTCCCAGCTATTGCGCACATAGCTGAGAACATCGGCGATTTCTTGATCGCTCAGGGATTCTTGAGCTGGCATTCCACCATTGAACTCCTTGCCTTTTACTTTGATTGGACCATTGAGACCTTTGAGTACGACCTTGATACTGTCCTCGTGATTTCTGGAGAGCCATTCGGAGCCGTTGAGCGGAGGAAAGGCACCCGGCACGCCATCACCATTGGGTTGATGGCAAGCGATACAGGTAGCTTTCTCATAGACTTTGGCTCCACGCATGGCGCTGGCAGACGGGGGGAGTTTTTTCTTAACTACGGTTGCTTTATGAGCGGATTCCCCATGGGCCACGAAGGTGACGAGTACGGCCTGCTTGAGTGTGGGGTCAGATAATAGTTCCGATTTCAAAGGCTTCAGTTGCTTGAGGATGTCATCTGATTTTGGAACGCTGGCGAGGTAGAGAAGTGCGGCTTTCTTTTCTGGCGCTGTATACTCAGACAGATCTTGGATCAGCTTTAGTGAGGTAGCGAGGGTTTTCGGTAAATAGGTGAGCACCGCGGACTTGATTCCTGGTGTTTCATAACGAAGACAAGGCGAGAGAATTTGTTCGATTTCATTTTCAGATAGTCGTTGCCCTAAAATGTGGATGCTGTGTAAGCAGGCTTGGTCATCATTGCGGAGCTTCGCAATGAGCAGATTCTTTACCTCGCTGAAATCTCCGCCTAACAGAAGTCGTTGAGCTGTTACTCTCCAGAAGAAGTCTGGGTGATTCAAAGCTTCGACACATTGCTTCTTTGTCTGAAGTGAGGGAGTGGCGATAGGCTTTGAGCTTATTGGAGAGATTCGGTAGATGCGGCCATGACTACGGTCTCTTTCTGGAGTGAGATAGGCGTTGCCTTTACCTTTCGTTTGTTCATCTCCATAGACGTTGTGCTGCACGATGGCATTGTACCAGTCCGCGATATACACGGCGCCGTCTGGGCCTACTTCTGCCGCTACTGGTGCTGACCAAGAATCAGCGGATGCGTAAATATTCTGGTAGGTGTTTGAAATCTTAAATCCCGCGCCGTGGCGCTCAAATTGAGGGGATGACACGAGTTTACCAGTCGGTTCACAAATGAGTGCGCGTTTGTTTTTCCAACTCTCTGGGAACAGGCTCCCATTGTAAATGGTGTGACCAGCTGCGGCTGTGAAGCCGTTTTTGACGTCAACTTGGAGGAAATCGAAGGTGATAGGGTAGATTCTGTTTTGACTGTCAGCACGCGGTGTTCTGGGCTGCTTTAGATTATTGTAAAATCGATTCGGGACATCGACATAGAAGGATGGGTTGTTGTTGGCGGTAGAACCCACAAGCTCACCTTCTGCAGTCATAGAAAGCCCCCAAGTATTGTTTGTCGTTCCCTGCAGGAACTCGAAATCTGAGCCGTCCTCCTTGAAGCGGAAGACTCCTTGTCTGAAATGGATGTCTTTGCCTCCGACCTTTGTTTTCATGCCGGAATAACCGCAGGTGGCATAGATCCAGCCATTGAGGCCGTAGCGCAAGTTGGATACACAGGCGTGCGTGTCCCAGAGCTGGATGCCTTTGAAGATGACTCTGCGTTTGTCTGCTTTGCCGTCTCCATTGGTATCGGTCAATGCGACCATTTCGTCGAGATCCGTTGTAATGCATCCACCTTTGATGGGCAGTACTGAAGTGGCGATGGACAAACCTTCTGCAAAGGTAGAGAACTTGTCGGCTTGTCCGTCTCCGTCTGTATCCTCGGCGATACGAATACGGTCCTTTCCAGGTTTGTTAGAGATAAAGCTATTCGGGTAATCATAGGCTTCAACAACCCACATCCGTCCTTTTTCATCCCAATTGATAGCAATCGGGTTGATGATGTCTGGCTCGCTGGCAAATAGTTGGAGATCCATGTCTGCGGGAACCTGGGTTAACTGCATGGATTCAGTGACACTGAGTGCTTTTTGAAGATGAGTGTGGGGGACTTTACGGTCAAGTGGTTCGCCCCAGCTCTTCGCATGGATGATGCTGACTTCAGTCTTTTGGTATTCTAGCTTTGGCAGACTGACAGCTTTGAAAGCTTTGCTTTTTTCTTCGCCTACAGCCCATACAATACCGCGATAGACTAAGTCCTGGTAACCTTCGTGATTCCAGCAGCGTTCGTCATGACCGCTTGCCGTGTAAAATATCCGACCTTTGCCATTGGTTCTGACCCAGGTCCACGGTTCGTCCTCGCGCTTCATCAAGACATGCTTGTCCGGATTGATCTTCTGATGAACATAGCTTTCGTCCCATACCTTGTAACTCTCGAAGCCCTTCATGACCTCATGATCATGATCGACGATCCTGGGTTCGAAGACGCCTCTTCCATGGGATTTAAACTGGGCTCCAAGTAGTTTGATGTAGGCGTCAGAGTTTGGAAAACAGCCGCATGCTGAGTGAAGGAAGACACAGCCACCACCATTTTTAGAATAATCTAATAGGGCTAACTCTTGTTCCTTGGCGAGAAAGTCGTTGTTCCCGTAAATGAGAAGAGCATCATAAAGGGCTAGGTTCTTTTGGTTAAGTGCATTGAGATCTTCCGTATAGGTGAAGTTGATGCCTTTGGGGCCAAGTGCTTTGCGAATAATTTGAAAGCGTGTAACTGGATGGTGTCCACTTGGGACTGGTCCTAAGAAGAGAACCTCCAGTCTTTTGGTGGCCCTCTTACCACCCTCATTGGCTTCAAGATCTTTGCCTGCTGATTGACTGTGTACGGATAGCGTAAAGAGAACCGAGAAGAGCAGAGTGCAGAAACTGTAAAAGCCAATGCGTATCAATTTATGGAGTGATGGAGTAGTGAAGTTCATGTGTTGCTGAATACAGACTCAAACTCTCTCATTCTTTCTCAGCTGCAAGCAGATGTGGATTGGTGTGAGTTAGTTGGGGATCTTTCTGATGGAATATGGGTTCTAGCCGAGTGTGCGTCTGATCCCTGCCTGATCCGCCCTGAATGTAGAGGGCTGGACACCGAATTCTCTCTTAAAAGCCGTGCTGAAGACGATCGGGTTTTTGTAGCCTACATCGTAAGCGATTGATTCGATTTTATGATCTGATGTTACTAACAAGGCTGCTGCTCTCTGCATGCGTAACCAGCGTAATTGCTGTATAGGGCTACGCCCATGTTGGGAGTGGCACAAGCGTCTCAAGTGCTCGCCACTCATGCAGGCTTCTTTCGCCATCAGTGGTAAGTCCCAATCTTTGTCCAAGCGATCTTCAACTGCGCTCCATAGCCTCCATAGACGGTCATCACTACGGTAGGGAGCAATGAACTCGCTGACATAGATATGAATCAAGCGAACCCATTGTTGGGTAATCGCGAAACGATTGCGGGTGGTGGCCTCAGTCAGCATACCCTGCATGGCCGAAAAGAATTGATCGCTTTCAAAAGGGGCTACAACTGGCTGGGTAGAATTAATCAGTGGGATTTGGCCCTCCGGATGTTCATAGCGTACCCAGCAAAAGTCCCATGGTATTCCCTCGATACAGTGAAAGGCATTTGTGGTGTAGGCTGGCAGCAGGCACGCTTCACCGGGCGAAGTAAGGTGCCACCCTTTATCGGTTAGAATACGGCCACGGCCTTGCGTAGTAACCATAAAGAAAGCTCCCTTTTGTCGCATTCTAACAACCTCGTATGGAGATCTGGCATGCATAATACCGGCATGCTCCATTTGGAACTGCTGCAGAGCATTGCACACAGGTTGTTGGATGATCCAGTCTCTGGAGTCATGGTCATGTGCACGAACGCACTGAAGGGTGGTATCTTGGCCGAAAATGTGTGTTTCCGAGAGGCTGCATTCCTTTTGATTAGAGGGATTCATTATTAAAACTCTAGCACAGGAGTTGAGCCAATGTGGATCTTTAAATGGTAGAGGTGGGCACAAATGAGGGCATTTCTCTGGAGATACGTGAAATCCAGCTGTAGATCGTTACTTAAGATACCAATTACAAGTCACTATGCCGAATCCATGGACAGGAAAGGGGAACCCCTACACGAGAGAGGAAGTCATCGAGCGACTTCAAGCTACTTTAACATCAGGCCAATCGATCATTGCCGCGGGTGCTGGTACGGGGATCAGTGCCAAGTTTATCGAAAAAGGTGGAGCGGACTTTCTGATTATTTATAACTCGGGTCGTTTTCGTATGGCTGGGCACGGTTCCACAGCTGGCATGATGTCCTATGGAGATGCGAATGCGATAGCCATGGAGATTGGCGAATATGAAGTGCTTCCAGTCGTGGAAGAAATCCCGGTTCTTTGTGGGGTTAACGCCACGGACCCTAGGCGTAGAATGTGGCATTGGCTTCTCAAGGTGAAGGAAATGGGCTTTTCGGGAGTGAACAATTTTCCTACGCATACTCTAGTGGACGGTCATTTCGGTCGAGTTTTGGAAGAAACGGGAATGGGTGTGGAAAAAGAAGTCGAGATGGTGGCCTTGGCTCGCAAGATGGATTTGTTTACTTCGGTTTACGTGACGACCCCTGAACAGGCTTCCGCGATGGCGAAAGCTGGTGCAGATTCCATCATTGCTCACGTAGGCACCACCGTTGGCGGGTCAATCGGAGTGACCAATGCCGTATGCTCGATGGAAGATGCCGCGAAGAGGACTCAGGATATTATTGATGCCGCAAAGAACGTCCGGGAAGACATCATCTTTTTATCACATGGCGGCCCTATTTGTACTCCTGAGGATGCAGCCTATATCAATCAGCACACAGATACTGTGGGATTCGTAGGGGCATCGAGCATCGAGAGACTCGGGGTAGAGGAATCGATCATGAATCTAACCAAAGATTTTAAGTCTATCCCAATTGAGTAGCAGGTCATTACCTGGACGTAGCGACTTTTTTATATGCTTCATGGTGGTTCAGCAGAATGGCATGGGCACGTTGCTTTTCTCGTGAGCTGAGTTCGGGTAAGCTTGGGCGATTATTATCAGAAGTGAGAATCGTATGTAGATCCTCAAGCACCTTTTGTTTGATTGGTGTGGGGAGATACTCGAAACTTTTACTAAAAATCATATAGCTGCAACGGTACTTGAACATGCGCCGTTGCATTCTGAGTTCGCGTAAGCTGTGACCATCATACTCCATACCAGCTGCGATGAAATCTCTCTCGAACTCTTTTGAGCCTTGGATTCCATCGACAGGAACTAGAGCCTCATCTGCGAATAACATAACCTTGAGTATACCCTCTGCGTAGGAGTGAATCGCTTTGGAGAGGGCTTCACTAGTGTAGTCAACCTTACCATCGTACAGAGCCTTGTGCAGATACACTTGTCGCTCGAAATTTGTCTTTGCAGCGTAGCATGTATTGTGAAATTCGATTTGATGCTCCATGACCATCAGCGCAGTGATGTCACTTCCAGGTGCCAAATAGTTGTCTGTTTTGATGTATTCTGTTAGGTCTTCTAGATTGCTTCCATGAGAGTTGTTAAATCGGTTTCCTTCTTTGACCCATTTGTTGCCGAGGTGCTTGGCTGAGCCGTGTTTCCCAGTGACATACCATCCACCCCAGCGCTCGGAGACCGGGCTCGATGGTGTAGTGAGATGGTCTCCCCAAGAGAGAATGGGCTGGCCTTCTTTATCGGGGTAGACGGAACGCACCAGTAGACCAGGGATCTCCTTGGTTCTGGAGTTTGCGTGACACAGCAGACATTCGCTGGAGCGTACGAATTTTCTTTGTTCGGGCGCTTCGTTCGGGTTGAGACTGTAAAACATCATCCCCGTGGGATCATCACAGGCGACTACTTCAATCAGACCACCAGGTACATAACCTACATAAAAATCCCTGTTAAAGTAGATAGCCCGAGGGTTCTTTGGGGTAATCAGGTCACGCTGCAAACTTGTTTTGGAAAATACCAGCGTCTGTGATGAGGTGGGAATGCCCAATTCATCCAGAAGAGACTTGAGAAGCTCTTTTGGGCTACTACCTGGCAAGGTTCTTCGTTGCTCATCCATTGCAGCTTGCAGCCGGCTGATGGTATTGGATTCTTGGGCCTTGCTATAGTTGCTCGGTTGTAGCTCATAATTGGGCTGACCATATAAAGCACTATGGGAGACAGCTATGAGTAAAAATAATCTTTGGAGATAGAGGTGCATTATTCTGATTCAGAGGAAGACTCGGTTAAGTCTGAATATCAGCGAAGACTCGCTTTGGACAAGTATACATACGTGCTGTGTGTCAGCTTTTGTCAGAATCTAGTGGTCAGCTTTCTTCTTCTGTAGGTATTCGAAGGTAATGAAAAGAATACGAATGATGGAAGGTATTGTGGGAAATATGCGCATTGCCTTCAAATTTTTTAGCTTACTGTTGTTTCCAATTCTTGACGTGGCATGTAATGATTCTCTGGATAGTTACACGCTTAACAAAGAGGGGAGACTTCTTTTTGGTTTAGAGAAATATCAGGTCACTAATGTCGATGGTGAAGCTGTACCTCCGCAAGAGAATATGCCTGCGAACCTACGAGCTAAACATCGCTTGGATATTACTAAGCAGGTTTATGATCTCATCATCAGGAATCCTGATCCCAAGTCGGAATCTGAGATGAAGACCTATGAAGAGGCTGTGCCTCTCGCGAATGGCTATACTTTGAAAATGGTCGCCATACCTGGTGGCGAGTTTACCATGGGCTCACCTGAGGGGGAAAAAGGTAGAAAAGAGGATGAGGGGCCACAAAGAAACTTGTCCATTGAGCCGATGTGGGTTTGCGAAATTGAAATCCCTTGGGCTGTCTATCGCTCGTATTACACGAATGGTGAAGCCCGTAAGGACGATGGCACTCTCAAAGAGATTGAGCCTGATACACCATTGACCTCACTGATCAGTCAACCCACTCCTCAAGTAAAAGATATGTTCGTCAGCGGAAGCTTTTCGAGCGAGGATGAATATCCGGCCATGAACATGACTAATCATGCTGCCAATAAATTCTGCCAATGGCTGAGTGCTCAGACGGGGCATTACTATCGTTTACCCACAGAGGCCGAATGGGAGTATGCCTGCCGAGCTGGCAGTACGACTGCTTATCCATGGGGCGATGACCCCGCACAAGTAGCAGAGTATGCGTGGTATGAGGATAATGCAGATTTCACATATCAAAAAGTGAAGCTGAAGAAGCCGAATGCCTTTGGTCTTTATGACATGCTGGGAAATGTTGCCGAATGGACTCTCGATCAATACAAGCCTGATGCTTACAGGACGCCGGTTACGACAGGATTCAACTGGGTAGAGCCAGAAACCAGATATCCTAGGGTCTTCCGTGGTGGCAGCTGGAAAAGTAAACTCTCTGAAATACGTTCATCTTCGAGACAATTCTCCAGTACCGAGGAGCTCAAATGGCTGGATCCTCAAAATCCCAAAAGTGTCTGGTATTTTACTCATGGTCAGCATGTTGGCTTTAGAGTTGTCAGGCCAATGAAAACGCCGGATCTGAATACGATGCACAAACTTTGGAATACTGACGAATGGACGGATAAGATGAATAATGAGGATTGGCCTACACAGTAATGAGGAAAAGTGATGACAGATTGCTGTTGCAGGAGCAGTACTGACAGCTAAATTGACCATTCACACATTCCGCATATATTAATTACACATGAAATTTACGAGTAAACTAGCTAGTGGAACAGCGCTTGCAGTCCTTCTTACAGGCTGCGGTGAGGAACATTCCCAATATAAGCTTACTGAGCAAGGAAAGGAACTCTTCGGTGGAGTCACAGCCAACGAGCAAGCAAAGGATAAAAAAACTGAAGCTCCACAAGGCAATGGTGAGGACGCTACGGACAAGGTTTCAGCTGAGGTGGGGGGGGCTAGTGCTAAAGCTCCTGAATTGACTGGTGAAATGCTGAATGAAGACAGACTGGACCTCACCAAGAAAATCCACGCTCTGATCGCAAAAACTGCGGATCCTGCCAGCGAGGCTGAGATGAAGACCTACGAACTCTCCGTACCTAAAGCTGGCGATGCAAAAATCACCATGGTTGCCGTCCCGGGTGGTGAGTTCACCATTGGTTCACCAGAAGGTGAAGAAGGTAGGGATCCCGATGAGGGCCCTCAGCGTAAGATTCAAGTCGAGCCTATGTGGGTTTGTGAGATTGAAATTCCATGGGCTGTTTATCGTGCCTACTATGAGAATGGAGATGCTCGTAAGAAGGATGGTACCCTTAAGGAGGTAGAGCCAGATACCGAATTGGCTGACCTCGTGGCCCAGCCTACACCTCAGTACATGGACATGTTTGTTAATGGCACATTCTCTCCTGATGATGAGTATCCAGCCATGGAGATGACAAACCATGCTGCTAATAAATTCTGCCAATGGCTGAGTGCCCAGACAGGTCATTTCTACCGCCTCCCTACAGAAGCCGAGTGGGAGTATGCGTGCAGGGCGGGCAGCACTACCAAGTACTTCTGGGGTGACGATGCCTCTAAGGCCGACGAGTATGCCTGGTTTGAAGATAACAGCGATTTTACTTACCAAAAAGTCAAACTCAAGAGGCCGAATGCCTTTGGTCTCTACGATATGGTTGGTAACGTCTCTGAGTGGACTCTCGATCAGTACACTGCTGATGCCTACAAGCAGATAGAAGACGGAGCGGTAGAACCATGGGTAGTTCCGACCACACGTTATCCACGTGTATTCCGTGGTGGTAACTGGAATACAGCTGTGGACAAGCTTCGCTCAGCTTCACGTGAGCAATCCGATAAGGAGCTCAAGTACCAAGACCCACAGGTTCCCAAGAGTATCTGGTATCACACCGATGCCCAGCACGTTGGTTTCCGTATCATCCGTCCGATGAAGACTCCGAGTGCTGAAATGATGCACCGTTACTGGAATACGGATGCAGGCATCCAGAAGTTCAACCAGGAAGACCTGGGTCAATAATCAAGAACTGGAAGCTCAGGATGTATCGTCTGCTACCGTATCTTGGTTTCTTAGTCATTACGTTTCTGTCTTCCATGACGTCCTCCTCAGCGAGTGAGGATGAGTCTATCAAAGAATACGCGTTCCCTCTGATGGGGACGCGTTTTTTAGTGCGTGGTGAAGGCTTGGACGAGGAGGATGTCCGGGCTGCTGTGGAGCTAGGTAAGAAGATTAACTCTGCTTGTTCCGACTATGATGCCACCAGTGAGTTGATGAAGCTGAATCACTGGCCGGAGAATCAACCGTTCATTTTGAGCCCGATTCTGAAGGATGTTTTGGCGGAAGCATTGACCATTTCAAAGCTTACCGAGGGGGCTTATGACCCTACCGTAGGCTGGCACACATGGAACTGGAGAAAATCACGTAGAGATCATACCTTGCCAAAGCTTGAAGCTATAGCCAAAGCCAAGGCGGCTACTGGCTGGAATCAACTAGTCCTGAACTCTGAAGAGTCCACCATCACAAAACTCCTACCCAACATGAGGATTGATCTTGGAGGAATTGCCAAGGGGTATACGGCGGACAGCATCCTATCTCTGCTTCAGCAGCGCGGCATTAAGAAGGCTAGTGTGGCCGCAGGCGGTGATCTCTGCCTGGGCAAGGCTCCAAGTGGTAAAGAGGGCTGGGCGGTAAGCCTGAAAACTCTGGATGCTGAAAACAAGCTCGTGCCTCAGCAGTTGTTACTCGTTGATAAAGGGATTTCGACCTCAGGGGATATTCATCAATGGATCGAGATTGAGGGGAAGCGCTACTCACACATCGTGGATGCTGCTACAGGTCTGGGGCTTGAGAGACGAATCTCTGCGACGGTGATCGCAGACAAGACGACCTGGAGTGATGCATTGGCCACAGCTCTGTGTGTTCGGCCGGATATCATGGAGAAGCTGGTCAAAGAGGCTGGAATCAAGGCTTGGATTGTCCTTGAAGATGAAAATGGGCAAAACCAACTTATAAAATCATCCAATGCCGATAATTGATGGGTTGGATTGACGCTTCAGACTATTGAGTCTAGAAAACTAAGGATCCGATTATAATGGAGAGCTTTTCACATAGTACTTTCGCTTATTATTTCCTCAGTCTCTTGATGGAGGGAGCTCCCTTCATTCTCTTAGGGACACTCATCAGTGGCTTCATTGATGTCTATATGCCATCAGGAATGCTTGAGAAATTACTGCCGAAGAAAAGACTTCCTGCGGTTTTGGTATGTGGACTCTTGGGGGTAATATTACCGGTTTGTGAGTGTGCCGTGGTGCCGGTGATTCGCCGCTTGGTCGCCAAGGGACTTCCCGTGTCCTGTGCGTTTACCTATATGCTTGCAGCTCCCATTGTAAATCCTGTGACTATTCTGAGTACCTGGAGTGCATTCAGTGATCAGCAGGCTCTCTACATGACGCTCTCTCGTATTGGCATGGGTTACCTGATTGCTGTCTTGGTGGGCGTGATCGTGATGTTCGTGCCGATTGAGAAGATCCTCAAAAAATCATTACTCAAGACGGTCTCCAAAGCTTCCAAGGAAGATTCTCATGGTGAATCTTCTGAGTGTTGTGGCGGGCATAACCACCATCATCACGACCACTCTGAGCATGCATGCTGTGGTTCTGATCATGCCCATGACAAATGTAGTCACGACCATCATGAAAACTGTGGCCACGACCACCACGATCATGCTGATAAGCACCGCATAGTTGCAGCCATGCGAAGTGGTATGAAGGACTTCGTAGACGTGGCTGTCTATTTCACCATTGGTGTCTGTCTTACCTCGATGTTTAACATCATGCAGGTAGACTACAGTAAGCAGATTGATAGCTTTGCCGGAGATCCAGTCAAAGGCACGGGACTACTCATGGTGCTAGCATTCGTACTCAGCGTGTGCAGTACATCTGATGCGTTTTTGGCAGCTTCTCTGGGTAAATTCAGTTATGCCTCAAAAATGGCTTTCATGGTCTTTGGCCCCATGCTGGATGTAAAACTGCTCTTCCTTTACCAGACCGTGATGAGGAAGAAGTTCTTGGCGGTGTTTGCAATCTCCTTGTTTATCATAGTCGGAGCGATATGTCTGCTTTGGGCACAATGGGATGGCCTATTTGAGTGGTGTCGTAGCCTGGAAGCATCTATCTTGAGTGAAGGAGGTAGCCGATGAGTTGGAAGGTTTTACAGCGGATATTCTTCTCCCTCTGTGTGATTCTCTGGGGGGCAGTGATGCTTTATTTCTATGTGGGACCCAATCTAGGGAAGTATCTGGATCCCAAGTTTCATTTCACCGTTTTGGTTGGGGGCTTGGCCTGTTGTGTACTAGGGGCATTCAATTTGCTGATGTGCCGCAAGGAAACATCCTGCGGCCATGGTGGTGACTGCGGTCATGATCATGAGGAAACGGATCTCAACCCGATCGTGGCCTTGTTGATTCTCTTGGTGCCCATTTTGGCGTCCCTTAACTGGACTGAGCACAAGATCGATGAACGTATCACTGACAAGAAGTCTGCAATGGATGTAGATCCTGCATCCATGCGCTATCTTGCTGATCTTCCTCCGTTCACTAGAGAGACTCTGGATGATACTCGGGACAAGTCAGCCGATGGCTTCTACCAGATGAACTTGCTGGAGTTATTCTACTCAGCAGGCGATCCGGACCTGGAGCGCGTGTTCACAGGGCTAAACTTTGAAACTGAGGCGATTCTCAGAGACGAACCTAATCGCAACGAGAGTGGCAAGCGTATGCGCCTATATCGGATGTTTATGACTTGCTGTGCAGCAGACATGAAAGCGATCCCAATCTCTATCGAATTTGATGGAGAGCTTCCTCAGATTGAAAAAAATAGTTGGGTCAAAGTAGGGGGAGAGATGTACTATGAACGCTTGGATGGCGTCGTCTATCCAGTCCTAAAAGTAAGGCGGATCGAGGAAATCGAACCGCCCTTTGAGGAGCAAATGTACAAGTAAACGAGTTTATTTGCTGACCTTCTCTATCTTCACAGATTTAAGACTGAAGTTGCCACCCATGCCACCGAGGTTGAAGATGATCTGTGTTGGGGCAATGCCTGGATCCTTCTCGTAGGTTCTCCATTTTTCCTTCGCTTTGCTCATCTTGAAACCTTTCTCGAATACCTCACTGTTATCCGTCTTGTAGATGGTTTTAAAGGTGAATTCGAAATGCTTCCATTCAGGGCCGAGTTCCTTGAGCATGCGTGGCTTGAGGTGGTTGTAATTTGACTTGTCTTGGAGAGGGCATGCAAAGCCAGGACGCCCGACAGCCATGGTGACTTTGCCCGTCATTTTGTCGCCAACTTTTGCATCAAAGCTGACGGTGTATTCTGTGTTTTCCTCCAGATCGATGTACTGGGAGAGGGTGACATACTTGGGGGATGTCTCCTTTATGTTCTCAAAGTGAATGGCATTGCCTTTCACTTTACTCTCCAGTTCTTGCCCATATTTCTTGGTAACACCAACTTGCCAGTGCTCGAGTCTCTTGCTCTTGAAATCACCGTTCTGAACAATTTCTTTGCCATTCAGGACAGTCATAGAAATTGAACTGATAGCAACGCACAATAGGGATTGTTTGATTGTATTTAGCTTCATGAGTCGTGCTGGGTATTAAGAGTCGATGGTAGTGCGGATGTACTTAGCTCCCTTTCTGGATTCCTTCGGAGTCACAGAGTAGACCAAAAAGAGTACCTTGCTATCAGGTTTGATACGGAAATATCCGTCTATAAATGGTAGTAGTTCTTTGGTGTCCTCGTCTCTTAATGAACGCTGACTTACCATCATAACATGAGCTACTTTCTTCCCGTTTGGTTCGTGGGTGATACGTCCCCTTACTTTAGCTAAAGCCTTCTTTGTGTCGTCGATCTTGCAGCCGATGATTTGGTCGTCGCTCGTGTTAATCACAATCAAACTGCCATTCTTCGTGTTGGTGAGATCATGAGCAGAGACTATTGGATCAATCCATTTCTTGATCTTGAGAGGCTTAGTGATCGTGAGTAGAAGATGACGGTCTCCCTCGGGTAGTGGGATGCTGGTCATGCGCTTGTATTTTGGTTCACTGTCACCTGGAGCAGGAGGAAGCATCGTATAGAGGTTGAGCATATCACTGGTATAGGGAACCTCGATAGGTGGAGACACCGAATTGTATGCACATACAATCTGCTCATACTTACCTTCCATAGTTTTGACAAAAACTCTGTTCGGCGGGATTTCATCCGATGGATCTGTGAGCACCTGAAACTCAGTTTTTCCTCCGGCCGCTTTTGCGTTATTAATCTCTTGGCCTTCTTTGGTCTGAGCATTGGCTTGAGTCGTACCTTCACCTGCTGCGACAGGGGCTTTAGCCTCTGGTCTTTCAGGCTTTTTCCTGACATTGCCGAATCTGGCTAGTTTGACAGGGCCTACCGTTGCTATCTGCAGTTTTAGAGTCCTGGGTTTCTCCTCCGGCTGAACACTGTCTGCAGAAGTGGGGGCAGCTAACACACTAGAAGTGAAGCAGCCTAACGCAATGAGCTTTAAAATAATATTCATGGTCTTGAAATTGAATGCTTTAACCGTGTGAGCTTAAATCTCTTCATTGGGTAGCCAGCGGAAGGATACGATTTTAAACTTCCTTCCAAAATCTTTTCTACCACTTTGAGGCGGTAATGGATCTAGACCATCAGTAGCTTCATCAGGGTTAACGGGAATGGTCGTTCTCTGGACCACAGCTTCGCAATAGGCCTTGCTGAGGATCCGTCCTGAGGAGTCGCGGGCATCGCCATATGCGCGAATGACGAAGGTGTCAGAGCGTGCTCGTATGACGGATCCTATTTGTTGAAGTACATCAGATGCCATGAGATACCCTGGAGCACCTGTAGCCTCAGATCTGGTGGCTGTCACTGCTGAGCTTTCTTGTGGACCTTGTCTATTGGTTACAAAAGCGGTGTAGGACTGTGGCTTTGGAGTCCTCGTAGGGCCGCCCCAATACTCAGCACCATACTCGTAATCATTGGCTGCGGTGTCATCAGATGGTAAGTTGTATTCCTGGTTAAACTTGTTATCGAGACGTACGTTGATTGGTGAGTGATCGATGGCAGTTTGAATTGCACCAGAACGTGCGATTTTCATATCGTTACTTTGTGAACTAAGTCGACGGTTTACGAAATCTGCGAGAGAAAGATATGGACCGCGACGTTTGTTTTCGCGCACAATGTTCTCAGCTAATTTAGTGATCTGGTCGTCGGTCAATGCACGATAGCCGTTCCAAAGTTCACTCTTTTGGTAGGCATTGTTGAATAATCTGACACTATTACTTGGGCCTCCATCAGCTGGCACATACAAACGGCTGAAGACGTAATCTGTTTCGTATTTATCTCCATTACGCTGAGGCATCTCAATGTCTCGGAAGGACATCAGAAGTGCTTTCCAAGCTTTTACACTCAGGGAATTCACGTTGAATCCACCATCAATCAGTAAGCTTGATGCAGACCTATTGAAGTCAGCTGTCTCAGCAAACGTCCCACTCTCAGGGTTATCTGGGTTGAAGGTCATGCGTGGGTTCGGTAGTGGCTTATCTTCCGGCCATTTGTCCCCACTCCATCCTCCTGAACCTTGAGAGTAGGGGAGTCCAGAAAGGAAGAAGCGATCCCACAGTGAATGGTTTAACTCATAGGAGAGGTCGGTTGTTAGAACATTACCTGAAGATTCATTTAACTGCGTGAAGTAGTTATTGCTGTTATTGATTAGGGTGGAGAGTGTTGTCTGCTTTTCTGATTCCTCCTCAGCAGCTGTGAGAGCGTTTTTATCAATGGGGATATTGACTGGAGCTAATGAGTTGCCGATGGGGTAGGTGGGTTGCCACCAATATCTCGAAACTTGAGCATGAGATAAGCTCGCTAGCGAAACGATTGGGATTTCTTTGTGCGGTAGCTCAAACAAGGGATAAGTACTGAAGGCATTGGCTGTGTCAGCTGACTGAAATACTGCCGTGCGATAGTTTCCGTTCGGCGCTAGAGACGGCATGACTTGGGAGTCTATCCAGTCAGGAGCCTGACGTGTCTGGGACAGAATTCCATAGCTGTAAAGGTGAGCTCTTGCACCGCTGGTTCCCGTGCTGACTTGAGTATACCGTTGTCCCATCATGTTGTCACGTAGCCAGCGGAAGTGGTTAGGTGATCTCACGTTAGAGTGCGCGAGAGGAGCTGCATACCAAGGTTCATTCAGGGCTTCACCGAAGGATCTATTGGAAAAGTCCTCGTTCATCCAGCGAAGACGACCACCCAAGTGTACCAGAGTTTCAGGTCCAGCTTGCACGGCATTACTGATATCTGTGTACTGGGTAGGCGGTGTATAGACTGGACCCCATCGCCCATTGTTCCCCCTACTGAAATTATCAAAGCGCATCGCTGAAACTTCGGGGTATCTACTCGAAGCAAAATCAGTCACTTTAGGGCTGCCACCTCCATCGTCCAAATAAAGTAAGGCCGATTGGGTCTCATTACTGCCGTGCCACCAAATTTCCTGAGGGTAACTGTAGCTGACCTTATTCATGCTGACGTTGTTAGGGAGGGCTCTTCCCCATTGGCCGTCGAGCTGCATCTCAGCCATGAAACAGAACTTGTCGGCAGGGTCAGCTGATGCCGATAAGATGTTACCTTTGAAGTTGTTGTCGAGTTGCATAGGCATGGCCTTACCTGCAACCATTGATCCAGAAGGCTCGGCTGTGAACACAAGAGCCTCACCTGGTTCCAATTCTGTCGGCTCCAAGTAGAAAACAGGCCTTCTGTTTCTATTGTAACTAAAGTTATAGTTAAGCCTTGCTGTGGAAGTTTTGATGGAATTGGGAGAGCTCGGGTCAGGGTAGCGGATCTTCATTTGGATATCTTTATCGAAATGAAAATAGACGTAGTAACCTTTGGCCTTCAGTTTCACATTGTAGGGATTCCATAAAACAACTCTGGGGTAGAAGAGGGTCACCGGCTTGCGGTTGTTGAAAGTATGTCTCATGTACACCATCGCCTCAGTCATCACTGGGGTGATTTGTTGCTCCCTCACGCCTCCTAGACGCGGACGGCTACTGACTAGTTCAGGAAGCTGTACATCGATGGAGCGATTACCGAGTGAACCAGATACTTCGTCAGACAAGTCATACCAGGATTTTAAAGCTGAAAATCTAGGCGAAACTTTGTCCCTGTAGGCGATATCATTAATAATGGGTTCAAGACCAGAGATGGCTTCCTTTCTGGCGCCTAAGGCTGGTTGGTTGCCGTTTTCAAGATAAGCTGTGAGGTCTTGCTGCAAACCTCCATCAACCTGGTTTACAAGGAGTGAATACGAGTAGGACGTGATGTCATGATAGGTGCTGGGCGCGTCTTGATCTTCAGAGAGAGCGAGCTCAATAGTCTTCGTGCTGACTATTTTATCGATATTGTCCTGAGACAAGTCTCCATAGTTTTCCCACAAATCCTGAAGGTTGAAATCCGTTGGAGTATACAGTCTGGTGTAACCTCCGTCACCTGGATTGGATAAGTTTGGGTTTTTCTCTTCATAGATCTTATCTAAGTTTATCTTGGCTTTGGTATTCTCGTCTGAAACCCAGAATGCATAGGTGCCTTGTTTGTTTTTATCGGTATCGATATTAACGAGCGGCACTTTGACATCATTCAAACCGCTCGCCTCATTTTTATCGCGAGCTATTACGAGGTAATCTTTATTTTCATCTCCAGGGATTTCCTCCTCTGGATTTTCAATTTTACCACTAACAAGCCAAGCGAGGCATTGCTCCTCAGGTTTGGTATTTTCCTCTACGCGAACATCAGTAAGTATACCTTCATTTTCTCTAATAATGCCTGTATTGGGCTCATCTTCTTTCAAGCCATCCGTTCTCCATACACCGATGTAGTGTGGATTATTGACTCCTTCGGCTACCTCCGTCCATGGATTCTGGTCAAGTATGGCAGCGCTAGCTGTGGTGCGCTGGTCTGGGCCTACGAACTCCTGTAATTGTCCCAGAGCAGTCATGAGTGCCAGACGGGCATTGGATCTTGCCCGTGCTAGATCTGCATCCTGATTAGAACTTCTGCTTTCAAGCCCTGAGAGTGAAATGACACCAAGTGACACTATCAAGAGGAGTGTCATGATCATAATGGAAGAGACGAGTGCGAAACCTTTTTCAGGTGTAGAGAGGTTGCGCCCAGTGGAGTAGTAGCTGTCTCGCTTCATGGATTTTATGGTGTTTAGGTGAGAATGCAGAGTTGGCATGGCTACTGCTAAGACATCTGTAAGAGCGCTCACATAGTGATTCTTGAGCTAACTCCCGATTTCCCAGCAATTCATCTTAATGATGAATGCCACTTACTATAAACGCATGTGCCATGCATCTAAGCAACATTGCTTAGGTGTTAGTTCGCGTGGTTGATTTGTGAATTTGCGTACAAAAAATTGCATGCACATTGTATAGTCATTTATAGAAACAAAAAAACTGAAGCCAACAGTACTTGGCTTCAGTTTGTACAAAGAGGACTTGTCTTGTAGGACTTAGGCTGGAAGCGCCTCAGCGACCGCTTGGCCGAGGTATACTTGGACTGTGACTTCAGTACCAGCTTTGGCAAAAGGTAGGATGCTACCCTCTAGTTTAGTACCATCAACAAGGATGGTTTGCTTGGATGAGTCATCTTTTTTGCAGTTATGGATGCTGATATGATAAGTTGCCCCGCGGAAATGGCGTGTGACTTGGCACTTGTCCCATGTTGATGGGAGGCATGGGTTAACCTCAAGTCCATGATGAGTAGGTCGAACTCCCAAGATGTATTGAGTGGCTGCTTGATAGGTCCAGGACGAGGTGCCTGACAGCCAGCTATTCCTGCCGAGCCCGAACTGAGGGTGCTCATCGCCTAGGATGTTCTGAGCAAAACAGTACGGCTCAACTTGATAGCCATCAATGTCCTCGTTCTTCGTGGCTGGATTAATCTGGCAGAAATACTTGTACGCACGATCACCGTTGCCAATTTTCGTGTTCGCAATCATGACCCATGGGTTGGAATGGAGGAAAATACCGCCATTTTCCTTAGCTCCTGGAGGATAGGTGGAAACACCGCCTAGTTTTGGATCAAAGCCATCATAACCCGGGGTACTCAGTTTGATGCCATACTTGGTATTGAGATGTTCTTCTACAGAGTCGAGAGCGATATGTGCGCGTTCTCTGGTACAGAAGCCAGCAATAACAGGCCAAGATTGAGCATTGGTGTAGATCTTGCCATGAGAGTTCTGTTTGGAACCGATTGGTTCACCATCTTCAGTATAGTATCGGCGATACCATTCACCGTCCCATCCTTGCTCATTGACCACAGTTTTTATATCTTCGTGGTCCTGCTGATACTTCTCAACAAGATCGAAGTTTCCAAGATGCTTTTGCAGTTCGATAAACTCCAGTAGACCAGCCCCATAAAGAGAAGCTACCATGAGGCTTTCCGCATCACCTGGTAAGTTCACAGTGTCGTTCCAGTCAGCAAATCCAAGGAGAGGGATGCCGTGCTGACCGACGTTGTTCTTTGTATATTCCAGAGCTCTTGTTAGGTGGTCCATGACAGAGCCTTTGGATCTCATTTCTACCGGAAGCTTCTTGTCATAGTAAGTGATTTCCTCGTCGAGGAATGCATAGTCACCAGTCTCTCTCAAGTAAGCACACACGGAGAGTACAGCCCAGAGGTGGTCATCACCATAAGTGGTCTTATGGCCCTCTTCGCGTGAATCGCCTTCATTGGCTTCCATGCTGGCAGGATAGAACTGGTGCATTGCCGAACCGTCCTCTCTCTGCGTATAGAGAAGTTTGCGGAGCAAGTTCTTGGCTTCGTGAGGAATACTGGCGAGAACGCCCATGATGTCCTGCGAACTGTCTCTGAACCCAAGTCCTCTAGCTCCAAGACCAAGCTGGTACAGAGAAAGGTAACGTGACCAGTTGAAGGTCGTCTGACATTGACGCGGGTTGTGCACGTTCACCATTGCGTCAAACTCTGGGTCCGGAGTTGTGCATTGATAATTGCTCAAATACTTGTCCCAGTATTGAGCCTGTTCTTTGAAAGCACGGTGTACGCGATCCAATGATCTGAATTCTCTAACACAGTCTGCGTATTCTTCTCTAAGAGCCTGTCCAGTGAGAATGACAGCCCGCTCAGATGCTTCAGGATCAAGTTTGCCTAATTTGATGAGAAGCGCTCCGATGTTGTCACCGCGGAGAGCTTCGTAGTTTGATAGCTCGTCCTCTTGCAGCGCCTTTGGATTAGCCCACGTACCAAGACCGTCACAACCAAGGAAGTTCTTCCGGTCAGATTCAAACGAGCTAACCGGTTTGTTTGAGGTGAAAAAGTTGACTTTGCTATCACGACGCATGAAGGCGTACTGGAGCAATGTAAGCAGGCCATTGTCTTCTTTGATGGCCTCGCTGGTCATTGTCTGAGGTACCCAGTCAGCATTGGTAAACTGCTTAAGCGCTTCAAAGTGGCTGTATTCAATGACTGGAATTAGGTCCACTTCGACAGCTTCATTCCTGTGATTAGTCACGGTGATATCACGTACTTCCAGGCAGGAATTCGTGGGGACGAAGATGGTGGCTTTTACTTCAATACCTGCCACTTGAGTGACAAATTTTTGATAGGAAAGTCCCACGCGGCATTCGAACTTTTCCATCTTGTTCAAGCATGGAACAAAGAACGGAGAATACACTTCATAGCCTGTTGTTGACTTGACTCGTAGATAGAGCGTGGTGCCTTTGAAATCCGTATCAGGTAGCTGCGGGATGTATTTGGAAATCCTGTTCAGACTGGGGTCACCAGCGCAGAGTAGTGCACCTCCAGTGTTATCAATCAAACCTCCAAAATCAATGGTGCCGAGGTAGTTCGTCCACTTGACTGGTGTGGTCGGAGACGTGATGACGTACTCTCGCGTATCGTTGCTAAAATATCCGTATTGTTGTTTCATATGCAAGTAGTCTGATCGTGATAGAATAGTGATGATCTCCGACTACTTTGCGGAGCTTTGTATGACTGATCAAGTAGGTGAGGGTGTGATTGTTCAGTGTTTGTGTGTCTGAATGCGCCCATTTGTTATATTTTATAAGTGTCCTAGATAGAGGTTTCTATGGTTTTGTGGTCGTGCAGATTATGCAAACCAGGGGTAAATTATACCCTCATCCCGAATTGTCAGGATGAGGGTATATGCTCACGCATTACGCACTCAGGTAATGAACTTTGTTTGGTAGCTGTTAGTAGGTCGCCAGTACGGAGAGAGTTTTTTCCGGTTGAGGGGTAATCACGTTAGAATGTGTGACCTCGCCATCTACTATAATACTCGGTGAGGCTCCACTAGCAGCAGGTTGAAGGGTAATCTTGTAGGTGCATCCTCTGAAGACACGCTCGATTTGCACCTTGCCCATGTCGGCTGGCAGACTAGGATCAATGATCAGCCCCTCGTAACCAGGACGGATACCCAGAATATGCTGTGTGATTGCAACATAGTTCCAGGCTGCAGTTCCAGTGAGCCAAGAATTCTTTGCTTCACCGTGACGCGCGGCGGCTTTACCAGCAATCATTTGAGCATAGACGTAAGGTTCCTGGCCGTGTACTTCGCTGACATCCTCGCGGAATGCAGGGGCAATACGTTTGTAGTAATCGTAGGCCTTCTCTCCATTACCAAGCATGGCTTCAGCAATCATGATCCATGGGTTGTTGTGGCAGAAGATGCCTCCGTTCTCTTTGTAGCCAGGAGGGTAGGAGGAAACTTCTCCAAGGTTCAGGTGGTAGTCAGCATAGGGTGGATGTTGAAGTACTAGTCCGTGAGCTGTACCCAGATGTTTCTCCGTGGCGTCCAAGGCTTTTCTAGCAAACCCGTCCTGATGTCCGCAACCGGCCATCACGCACCAACCTTGTGACTCGATGTAGATCTTTCCATCTTCGCACTCAGGACTTCCCACCTTGTTACCGAAATAATCATACGCACGAAGGAACCATTCAGGCTCACGGCCGTGTACGTCGATCGTCTCTACCATTTTGGCTGCTGCAGCATCTACGGACTCAGCTTTGTCTTCCTTGCCTAGTGTTCTGAGGATTTCTGCATATTCCTTGGCCGCATAGACAAAGAGACCAGCAATCATAAGTGATTCCGCAGTGCGACCTTCCTGATTAGCTGTCGTCTGGAATGACTCGCCAGGTTCTGACGAGAAACAGTTCAGGTTGAGACAGTCATTCCAGTCTGCACGACCAATCAGAGGTAAGCCATGAGGGCCGAGATTATTCAGGGTGAATGTGAAGGATCTGTCTAGGTGGTCGAGTAGTGGAGCTGCTAGAGAGGATTCATTTTCAAAGTCGACCTTTTCATCAAGGATCTCAATATCTCCTGTTTCTCTGATGTAGCCGCCAACTCCGAGGATTAGCCAGAGTGGATCATCATTGAAGTTACCTCCGATATCCGCATTGCCTCTTTTGGTAAGCGGTTGGTATTGATGGTAGGCTCCTCCGTCTAAGAGCTGGGTGGAGGCGATATCGATGATTCGTTCGCGAGCACGCTCTGGGACTTGATGCACAAATCCCAACAGATCTTGATTGGAATCGCGAAAGCCCATGCCTCGGCCTACTCCGGATTCGTAGTAGGAAGCGGAGCGCGACATGTTGAAGGTAACCATGCATTGGTATGGGTTCCAGATGTTTACCATACGGTCCAATCGTTCATCGCCTGATTTGATGAGGTATGGGGCCAGTAGCTTGTTCCACTCGCTCTGGATTTCGGCCATGGCTTGCTCCACAGATTCAGGGGTGCTGAAGCGTTTGATAGAGCTGTGGGCGACCTCTTTGTTGATGATGCCCGGTGATTGCCATTTCTTTTCTGGCTCATTCTCAGCGTATCCAAGGACAAATACGAGGGTTTTGGATTCACCCGGCTCCAGGGTGACATCAATCTGATGGGATGCCACTGGGGACCAGCCTGATGCAATCTGCTTGTCGAGTTCACCCGTTTCAACGGCTTCTGGTTTCTCAAGAGATCCATAGGTGCCGGTGAATGCGAAACGGTCAGTCGTGTAGGCTGTAGCAGCCTCATTGACATGATAGTAGGCGTAGTGATTACGTCGCTCTCTGTATTCTGTCTTGTGATAGATGGTTGAACCCTCTACTTCGACTTCACCAATATTGAGATTTCGCTGGAAGTTCCGGTCATCCTCTGAGGCGTCCCAAAGGCAGAATTCTACAAATGAAAACAGTGATAGTTGGCGTACAGTGTTACCACTATTCGTGATCTTGACCTGATGTAGTTCTAGTGTTTCTCCCTTAGGAACTGTGTAGAGCACTTCAGTCTCTATGGAGGAGTAGCTGGCAGCGATTTTAGTATACCCAAGGCCATGGCGGCATTCATATTTATCAAGCTCCTTACGGACAGGCTGCCAGGTGGCTGACCAGTATTCTCCACTAGCTTGATCCTTGATATAAAAGTACCTACCGTTAGAATCGAGAGGAATGTTATTGTATCGGTAGCGGGTGAGTCTTCTTAGCTTGGCATCTCTGTAGAAGCAGTAACCACCGCCAGTGTTAGAAATGATACCGAAGAAGGAATCAACACCGAGATAGTTGATCCATGGTTTAGGTGTGTCAGGGCGCGTGATGACGTACTCGCGTTGCGAGTCGTCGAAATATCCGTATTTCATAAACGTAGTCCAGTAGTCTGTGAGGTGAGTGGGGGGCTGGAAGTAGCAGGGCTTATTCGGCGGTAAATTCGCCAAAGGACCCTGGCATCTTTTTCAAGTGGTCGGAGAGGAGCTGCTTCATTTCTGCAAGCTTGGCAGCATGTTCAGGATCCTTGGCTAGGTTCTTTTGCTCATTGGGATCATTGGCCAGATTGTAAAGTTGGTCTTTGTCATGGAATGCTGGGTACTTATCGATGGACATGTGCTCGGCATCTCCTCCGCCAGGGATCGTCTGAACATGGGAGAATGGGGTAGTAGGGTCAGTCGTGTAGACCGGCCTTTCCCTGCGCTTTTGGTTGTTATTGAAGCGCTCAAGGATGCGCTTTCTCTTCGCCAATGGCATGTTTTCAATGCTGGCAGGGTAGCGGAGGGCAATATACTTGTAGTCACCTTTAATAATCCCTCTAACAAAACCTAGTTCGAAGAACAGTGCATCATGAACATCTGTAGTTTTATTCTCTAGGAGCGGGAGGAAGGAGACACCGTCAAAATCGACATCAGCATAATCGGCCCCAGCAATGTCGAGCAAAGTCGGTGCGAAGTCGATGTTCGATACTTTAACTTTGGTGCGTGAGCCTACAGGGAATCCACCTGGTCGTGAGATGAACGCTTCTGAATGTACTCCGCCTTGGTAGATCGTTCCTTTGGCCTTCTGACCATGGTCGTTGAAATACAGAATGACAGTGTTTTCGAGCTCTCCAGTTTGCTCCAGCTTCTTGACAAGTGTACCCACCATGTCATCGAGCCAAAGCAGGTTTGCTCTGGAGTTGTCTTTGATTCCCGCTTCTCTGAGTCTAGCTGGGATCGTTTCGCGTGCCGGCATTACATTCAACGGCTTGTCGAGCATGCCCTCGGCAGTGATTCTGGGATCGGCATTCCAAGAGCGTGATTCTTCGCCTGGACCATGTGGAATCGTGACAGCACAATAGAGGAAAAATGGTCGATCATCTTCCGAGTCTAAAAAGTCGAGAGCACCTTTGGCGATCCAGTCTAAATTGTGCGAGGCGAGAGCTTTGACGCCGATGAAGTCCGGGTTGTCGTAATAAAGACTGGCACCATAGTCGAAACCAGCCTCATGAATGGCTTTGATTTGTTTTTCGTTGTTACGCTTGAGTACTGCCAGCATTTCTGGGTCATCAGCCTTGGCAAGCCACTTAGGCTTTTCCATGCCTTTTACCTCAACCACATGATTCTTGCCGACGATGCCAGTGCGGTATCCTGACTTTTGAAGTAGTTTAGGCAGAGTTGGCATTCCCTCAGTGATGAAGGTGTTCCACTCCACGGAGGTCTGTCCACCAAGTTCATTTTGCCTGCTAAGAAAGGCCTCAGCCTTGCTGCGGCTCGGGTAGAGGCCTGTCAGGGAGGAGAAGCGACTCGGTGTGCAAACAGGCGATGTGACGTATTGTTGATCGAGGATGGTTGCTTGGGCCGCTAGGGCATCCGTGTGCGGGGTGAGGTTTTTTCCTTTGCCTTCAGGCATCCAGTTCATGTGATGTTTGAATTGGTCATCAGTGATCAGGAAGAGGATATTAGGTCGCTTTTTTTCAGGCTCTTCCGCCTGAGCTATCATAGGCAGCCCCAGAAAGGTGACCGCTAAGATGAGATAAAGTCGTCTGAACATATTCAAAGTTGGGTTGTGATAGAGTGTGAGTCTTTAGCATTGGAATTCCTGCCCGTGATTAGAAGGATTAACGAATGCTATTACTCATATTCATGTTGTGCATATGCGCACAGTGTGAGTAGCCCTGTCCGTGTGTGTTTACTGTCTAGTTTGACTGAGCTGCGATTTTCCGTGCTTGCTCCCTAAGGTGCTGATCCATGCGCTTACGGAATGTTTCCATCCGCTCAGCTTGAGAGGGGGCCTTGGCTAAATTCTTGGTTTCAAGTGGATCTGTATCGTAATCGTACAGTTCTTCATCCATCACATCGCGTAGCGTTGCGAATGGTATCATGGGCTCTTTGTTATCTACCCATACTGTATAGCGATAGCGCTTGTCTCGCATGGTATAGCCCATGCCTTTCCAACGTGGGTAACTGCTGATAGCCACATCTCTCAAGTCTTTCTCTTGGCCCTGTAGTATGGGGCTGAGGTCGATTCCGTCTGTGTTGGCTATCATCTCGACACCCGCAAGGCCGCACAGGGTAGGAAAGATGTCGATAAGTTCCGTAGGGGAATCTGTCCGGTGTCCGGATGTTACGCCAGGGCCACTGAAGATGAGTGGTGTGCGTGTCGCCTGTTCGTAGTTGGTGTGTTTGCACCAGATTCCGTGGTCTCCAAGATGCCATCCATGGTCTCCCCACAGAACAATGATGGTATTTTTTTTCAAACCTCTTGCTTGTAGTCCATCTAACAAAACTCCGATCTGGGCATCAGTATAGGATGTGCATGCGTAATAGCCATGGACGAGTTCGCGCTGCTTAGTCTCAGCTAGGTCGCCCTCTGCTGGAATATCAGCGTAGTTTCTTAGTTCCCCCCAGCTGCTAAGGGCATAAGCTGGTGCTCCACCCGGAGCCTTGGTGTACTTAGGCATCGGGACTTCTTCGCGTTTGTACATGTCCCAGTATTTTTTAGGAGCGGCGAAGGGAAGGTGTGGCTTCTTGAAACCCACTGCTACGAAGAAGGGAGCCTCATTTTTACTTAACGTATCAATGTATTTCAGAGTCTCTAGAGCGAGAGCACCGTCAGCATAGGCTGCATCCGGAATATCCAAGCACTCAGTAGATGGATTCAGTTGGTTAGACTTTAGTGCTTTCACCATTTGTCCATAGCGGAGAGTTTGTTTGTTTTTCTCACGCAGGTTCTTGAAAAGTTCCTGCTGAGCAGGTCCTTGGTAATGAAGTGCAGGTGGGCTGAAACCTTCAGCATAGGGAAGGCTGTCTGTAGCTGTTGTGAGATCCCAGGCACGTTTCTCCAGGGCTCCATCAGATTTTCCTCCATGGAATAGTTTACCTGAACCCGCGGTAGAGTAGCCATGCTTTTTGAGATGCTCAGGCAAAGTGATTACCCATGGAGAGACTGCTAAGAAGTCAGTCTTGAGGTCGTGAACTTTGGTGCGGTCGGGCCTCAGTGACGAAAAGACGGAGCAGCGGGATGGACCACAGACTGCCTGATTCGCATGGGCATTGGTGAAGACGACACCCTGAGCGGCTAGTTTATCAATATTCGGTGTAATCGCATACTTGTCACCATAGCTGCCGAGCGTCGGTTTCAAGTCATCAACACAGATGAATAGAATATTCGGCTTGTCCGCAGCTGTAGCAGACATGGTAGCTGCTACCACCAGCGACAAAGTTTTGTAAATTGTTTTGAGCATACTCTGCTTCAGGGTTCTGGTTACTTTGGCTCTTGTGAGATGCGCTTCTGTTGTTCACTGAGGAATTCGTTGGTATAGTCTCGGAATTTCTTCAGGACTTCAGCTTGCGCTGGATCTGCAGCGAGGTTCTTGGTTTCCAGAGGATCCGTTTGGTAGTCGTAAAGTTCCTCATCTACCTTGCTGTTGATACTATCTACAGGTGTGCCGCCTTGATTCATCTTACACCACACAACATAACGATATCGGGTACCGCGCAGTCCATAGCCCATTCGCTTACCCCGTCCAAACTGACTCACGGCATAGTCCCGGATAGCTTTTTCTTTCCCTTCAAGCACAGGCACCAAAGACCTTCCGTCTAAGTTCGCCGGTGCTGGCGTGGATGATAGTTCGCAGAGTGTCGGGTAAATATCGATGAACTCAACGGGGGAAGCGTTCGTTCCCTTAGTTTTTATTGATGGGACCGAAATGAATAGTGGAGAACGTGTGGCTTGCTCATAATTGGTATGTTTACACCAAATCCCGTGATCGCCTAGATGCCAGCCGTGATCTCCCCAGAGAACAATCACAGTCTTGTCAGTCAATGATTGCTTATCGAGTTCATCCAAAAGTAAACCGAGCTGTGTGTCGATGTACGACACGCAGGCGTAGTATCCGTGGATCAGCTCGCGCTGAAGGTCTTCAGGAATGTCTCCCTCCGCAGGAATTCCAGCGTAGCTGCGTAATTCGTTCGAGTCATGGTAGGCGTACTCTGGTGAATCGGAGGCTTTCTTCTGGAATTCAGCCAAAGGTAGAGATTCACGCTCATAGAGATCCCAGTATTTCTTAGGGGCAATGAAAGGAAGGTGTGGTTTCTTGAAGCCGACCGCGACAAAGAATGGCTTGTCCTTGCCTGATAACTCGCGAATGAGCTCGACTCCATGGCGAGCAATCGCGCCATCTGAGTAGGCATCGTCTGCCACATCTTCAGCTTCAGTGACGCGGTGTAGTTCTTGGGCTTCTAGCTTTTTTCTGGTGGGGCCATAGCCCTTGGTGCCGCTGGCTTCGATTTTTTCCAGAGCTTCGTGTTGCTGTTTACCTTGATAGGTACCGAGTACAGGTTCTGGAAAATCACTGTTGTATTTCAGATTGTGTAAAATGAATGGGCGCGACCAGGATGGTGCATCGGATTTTTTGTCGACAGATCTAGGGTCATAAATTTTACCCACACCAGCGGTCGTGTAGCCATTATTCTTCAGTTGTTCCGGTAGGGTGACGACCCAAGGGGTGACCTCGCGAGTTTTCGTTTTGAGGTCGTGTACTTTGGTTCGATCTGGTCTCAGGCCAGTCAATAAGCTAGCGCGAGAGGGTCCACAGACAGCCTGATTGCAGTGACTGTTTGTGAAAACGATACTACGCTCTGCTAGACGATCAAAGTTGGGAGTTTTTGCGATAGGGTCACCGTAGCAGCTGAGGAGCGGTTTAAGGTCATCCACAGCAATGAACAGAATGTTCGGGCGATCTGCAGCCAGGGCGGGAGATGCGATGAGAAGACTTATGGATGATAGTTTAAGGAATTTTTTGATCATGGTTTTGATTGTTAGTTTTTTGAGCTTTCTTTTCCGTAGCGCTGCTTTGTCTTGTATTGCTTCTTGTATTTGCTCAGTTCCACAGCCATCTGCTGAAATTTATCTTTGTTAGAATGTGAGAGGTCATTCTTTTCACCTGGGTCTTCTTTCAGGTTATAGAGCTCGGTTTGTCCAGTTTCGTGAACTTGAAAAATTTTCCAATCGCCGACGATTAGAGCCGATGCAGCATGATCTCCTGTCTGTGTAGGTCTACCTAGTGGAGAGTGGAAAAAGAGTGGGCTGCGTTGCTCATCCTTACCGAGTAGGGCGGGAACATAGGAACCGCCGTCAATATCAACATCTTTAGGTTTGGTGATGCCCGCAATATCGAGGATAGACTGATAATGGTCTGCACCAAGCGTTTGCTGGTTGGATTTGGAGCTTGGTTTCACCTTGCCGGGCCACACGACAATGTGAGGGACACGTACACCCCCTTCATAAAGCCAACCTTTCCCGCAACGGTAGGGGAGATTCGTGGTGGCAATCGGGCGTTTGTTATCTTTCGAACGTGTTGATAGGCCGCCGTGATCTGAGGTGAAGACGATTACGGTGTTGTCAGCAATACCGAGTTCATCGAGTCTGGCCCTGATTTTGCCAACTCCTCTATCCATATGCTCAATCATGGCTGCGTAGGTAGGGTTATTCTGGACGGTCTTTGAGGAGCCGTTACCGACAGTGACGAAGTCCTTGTCATTTCTGCCTTCAGTGACTTCCAGGCCCATTTTGGCGATCTTCTTGCTGTATTTCTGAACAGTAGGTTCTGGCGCTTCTAGAGGCGTATGAACAGCATAGTGGGCTAGAACGAGGGCAAATGGCTGCTCTTGGTTTTTCTCGATGAAATCCAGAGCTTCCTCAGTAAGCCTGTCGGTGAGGTACTCATCTTTGGTCCCTTGAACATGGAGAAACTTCTCCTTACCGTGACCTGGGGTTCGGCTTTCGTGGAAAGGGTAGAAGTAGGATGGAGGTGCGCCAGCAGAATTGGCAATGCGGCTATCGGTAAAACCTTGTTTGTCTGGTTCACCGCCTTTCTTACCCAAGTGCCATTTGCCTATGTAACCAGTGGAGTAGCCGGCACCTTTGAGCAATTCCCCCCAGGTTACACGCGAGAAGGGAAGCGTGTGTTTGGATGCTTTGCGATCCTCAAACCCCGGTACACCGTCATGGCCTGGAATTCTGCCGCTGAAGATGGAATAACGGGAAGGTACACAGCGCGGATGCGATGCGTACGCGTTATTGAAAATCATGCCGTCTTTGACTAGCTGGTCAATGTTAGGCGTTTCGTAGACTTGGCTGCCGGTACAAGAGAGATCCATATAGCCGAGGTCATCGGCAAGAATGAATAGTATGTTGGGCTTCTCCTTGCCTTGAAGCGAAGAAGATATCAATAAAGCGATGACTGTTAGTATGGCTTTTATTTGCATTAGATTAGCTGTTGTTTCTTGTGATAAATCCTAGGTCATCAATGTAGATGCTTCCCTCTAGTTTAACGGGCGACTTGACCAAATAGATGAGAGAGTAGGCATGGGACATGGCTTTGAGCATATCCGGGTCATTGGTGATTGCTTCGATAATTGAGGGCTGACCTTCTTTGTTGCTCAAATCCCTGAGCGGAATCTCTTTGAGTAACATCCAGTGATTGGTTTCACTTTGCATCACGATTTGCAGAGTTGCACCGGGAGGAGCATTTTTGAGACTGTCTGAGACTTGAACCCAGGAGGTGACCCCGGCGATGCTTGATTTGTTAAAATCCACCTTGAGGGGATTGATTTGGAGCAAGTAGTTCTGTTTGTTTCGTGGCTGGATATGGTCTAGCTTGATCTCAAGTACATCTTCATTGCGCCGAGCTTCAGATCGGTTGTGCAATGATTGGAAGTGACTCTTCATCGCTTCTACTTGACCCTTGTCAGGGTATGTCCAGAGAACCTTTTTCGCTACTTTGACGTCTTGGATCAAAATTGATTTGGTAGTGCTGGTCTCACCACAGGTGAGTGTGATCTTGGCTACGCCAGGGCCTGTCGGGATAAGAGTGATTTGGCTAGCTGGTTGGTCCATTTTGATCTTGGCTTGGGAAGCCTTCAGTGGACCCTGGATGTTAATATGAACTGTTTGCTCTTCACCGAGAAATGGCAGCTGGGAGTCTTCTGATTTTAAGAGGAGAAGTGTCTCCAAATTTAAATCAGAAGGATGATTGGAGGGAAGTAGGATGTCAGGAGTGGCTGAGGTAGTAGCTGCTGATATCTTGTTACTGCTGGTGCCAAGATTTACGACAGTGGCTGAGAGGGGGGAGAGGGTAAGAGATACACTAGTTCCCTGTGCTTCGACGCTCTTATCCTGAGGTCGCACACTCCAGACAGGGGCTTGCTTGTATGGATCCCACACATAGTTTCGATAGGATATTTCTGTGCTACTTGCTGAATCGAAGCTGTTTCCTTTGGTGTGGATGATAGTGGGGACGTAGTTTTCTCGCGATTGATTGATGAGTAGAAGAGCTGGCTTGCCGTCCTTCATCGTGGCGTAGCAAATGACATCTCTGGATCCAGTAAGCTCTGATCTTACCAGCTGTTTCCCTAGCTTGTTAGACCACAGCCAGAATGCCCAGTAGGCGCCTCTCGGGAGCTGGAGGCTTTCTGGATCGAATAGACCATGGCCACCGTGGTCGGTGGTCGAAAAAACATCCCACTGGTTTGCGAAATCGACTCGGTTGGCAAACATCTCGCCTATGAACTTGGCTGACCATAGCGCGCTGATGATGTTACAGGTGTTGTCCGTTTCGTGTACTTGAATGTGCCACTCAGTAATACCTATCTCGATCTCATCGGCGCGTTTAGGTTGATACTCTCTAATCCAAGCTCTCGTTTTCTCCACAGCGCCAGACAATCTGGACGCTTGGTCCATGATGGCAGAAAGTTCTTTTGTGCGTCCGTCGACGGGATAAGTGTGAAAGGAAATAAAGTCGACTTGTTCTCCTGCAGTTTTGAGTAGCTCTTCGACGTAGGGAATAGAATCACTTGCGCTAGTAGGACCGCCGATTTTGATGGTGGGGTCAACCGCCTTCATGGCTTTGGCGAACTCCAGGTAAATCTGTGCATACTTCTTAGCGTCCATCTTAGAGCCATCTGGTCGGGTGTTGCCTGCTTCCCAGGACCCTTCCAGCTCGTTTCCAATCTCCCAGTATTTTACATTAAACTGATTGGTGATATTTGCCCAACGCACCCATTCAGCGGCTAGCTTGGCTGAGCCTGTACCAGCATTGACGGTTACAATACCATCCGTTCCTTGCTTTTGGATAAACTGATGGAGTGAGAGGACATCCGTGTTTCCGTGGAAGTCGTGTAGCGTGTTGTCGTGATTGATCCGAAATCCAGGTTTGTATTCAGAGAAGTCAATCTGCCATCCTTGGGGGCCCGCCTTATGCTGATTAAAGCCATCGCTTGTTCGTACGCCATTACCATTCCAGAAATATTCATCTGACCAGGAACCCCCAGGTATACGGATGATGCCAGGTTTCCAGTTCTTGAAATCGCCGTTGACTGCGAGTTCGCCTAGCTGGTCGTTTGTGTACCATAGTCCGATATTTGTGCCCAATAGTCTGTTAGGAACTGTCTTGGCAATTACTTCGTCAGGGTAGACGGTGATAGTGGCAGCCTTCTTTTCAGCTGTAGCGAAAGTTGAGAATAGAGTGCTTGCTACCAGAGCAGTAAGAAATGGAATGCTGTTGTGAGTTTTTGGCATGAGTGTGTCTGTTGTCTATGAACCCAGTAATGTTTGTAGGGGGAGAAATTGTGATAGCATCTCAGTCTAGCTCACATCAATAGGCTGGGTAGTGTATACTTTAGTGCTTTTTATCAACTATGTCATGAAAAAGCGCCCAAAATTCTTGATGCCTAAACTATAACAGATTAGACTTCAGTTATGGCTCCATCAAACAAGGACACTAATGGGAATTACCGTACAATCCTAGTAGCTTTTGATTGGTACGATAGCCGGATTTACAAAGGCATTGCTCAATACTGTGCGGAGCACAATTGGCACTTATCTCCGTATCTATTCTCTGATCGAACGATTCCTGAAAACTGGAGCGGTGATGGAGTGATTACATGTTATGGCGATACTCTAGCGGATTTTATCTTATCATTAGATATGCCCAAGGTGGATATCACGCTGAGAGATATACCACAGACTATCCCTCGAGTTGTCGTGGATAATGATCAAATCGGCCGCAGAGCTGCGAATCACTTTCTTAAGAGGGGCTACAAAAATTTCGCCTACTTTTCGTGGGCTGATGTCTCCATCAACCAGATACGTAAATCATCCTTTCTGGAAACATTGAGGCAGGCTGGAGTGAGTGACGATGCCATCCATGTACTCAAGCAACCTGATGCTGAAGTGATCCATGACTGGAAGTTGTATATTGATAATATCACCAACCAAATTAAACAGTTGCCGCGGCCCATTGGTGTATTTACGGGTCAAGACAACTTGGGAGTGAGTACTATCGAGGCTTGTGTGAATGCGGGCATTTCCGTGCCTGATGAGGTGGCGGTATTGGGGGTTGATAATATCGACTTTCTCTGTGAGTGCTCGGTGGTTCCACTGTCTTCAATCGATACGAATCTGGTGGAGTTGGGGTATATGGCGGCGAAGCAATTAGGTAGGCTGTTAGATGGTGAGATCGATGAGAATGAGCCTGTGCTCACAATACCAGTCAAAGGTGTCATCGATAGACGTAGTACTGAAATGCTCGCTGTTGAGCATCCTGCGGTTGCCAAGGCATTGGCTATCATGCGCAGAGACTTCAAGAATGGACTCGTCCTGGACGATGTGTATGAGCATTCGGGCTTCTCCAAGCGTGGTCTGGAGAAAGCTTTTAAGCGGCATTTAAAAGATTCGCCAGCATCAATCCTACGTAAAATTCGTTTGGACTACGCTAAGAATCAACTGTCTCAGACAGATACCAAGATTGAAGCGATTGCTGTAGAATGTGGCTACAGTAACAGCTCCAATCTGAGTCATGCCTTTAAACGGGAGATAGGGATGTCTCCTCAGGAATATCGTAATGAGTACCGGTCACCTCTGTTCAAGGACTGAACTGATTAGTCGTTAGATAAAATGCTAGTCGATATATCCGCGCCTTTCTTCAAGTTTGGTGCGGATTTCTTCTGATTTCGCTTTGGTGAGTTGGAAGCGAAGCAGGAATACTAGAGCTACGAGCAGTCCGGCAATCGGTATGGCTGCTAAGAATATCCGCATCATCACGAGTGTATTCTCAGCTTGATTGCCGCCAAGGGCTTCATCAAAGCCAATCCACTTCAAGATGAAACCAGGGGCGCCAATACCAATGGCGAGACCAATTTTCATGAAGAAGGATCCGCAGGCCGTGAATGCACCCTCACGCCTTTTGCCGGTTTCTAATTCATCATAGTCGATCACGTCAGCACCGATAGCGCCGTAGAGCATCCAGAAGCCAGCCATGGTAAAGGCATTGAAGCCTGACGTGATCAGTTGCAGATATGGGTAGTTGGGGTTGTAGAGGAACCATGTTGATGCGTAAGCGATGATAGAGAGAAAGAGGACGAGAATCATTGCGCTTCGCTTGCCAGCCATGTGTGCAATCTTTGAGAAAAAGGGGATGCCGGCAAAGCCAACGAGTACCATGGAAGCGCCCATCGCGAGGTTCCATTTACCCCCTAAAGCCCAGTCACCTCCGCAGACATAGAAGACAGTGGTGTAGAAACCGAGTGTGCCAATCATGCTGGTACAGGTGCCGTAGGTGACGGCCATTGCGAGCTGTGTTCTGAAAGGCTTACACTTCAGGGCTCCGGAATAGGCTTCAATGATGCCCACTTTATTTGAAGGCTTTCGAGTCACGTTGGCGTAGTAACGCTCCTTGGTGCCAAAGAAAACTGAGCATCCTGAAAGAATCATCAAGGTGCCAATGATGGTCCCAAAAATTTTTGATCCCCAGAGAATGTCACCATTGAAAATCGAGAGGGTGATGAAGGCTGCTGCTCCAAAGTTTCCAATCTCTGCTAACTTCTGAAATCCTCCACGGTATGCGAAGACTGACGTTCGCTCTTCGTAGTCGGGAGTCATCTCCGCGCCCAGACTTTGATAGGGCATGTTGAAGCAACTGACTAAGGTGATTAATATTCCGGAACTCAGCAGGAGGTACCAGAAATAGACCTTTTCGTGCCAGTCCGGTTGGATAAGCCAGAAAAAGGCCATCATGCCGATGCCTGAGAGTACTGAACCCACTAGGATAAATGGTCGGCGTCGCCCCCATTTGGTTCGCGCATTATCTGAGGCCCAGCCAAACAGAGGATCCGAGATGGCATCGAACAGACGGTTGAACATCAGGGCGATACTGATCAGGTGGGTGGCGACTCCCAAGTAGGCATTGAAAACGGGCCAAACAATACCAGGTAACAGCCAATTTCCCCAAGCGTCATTGGATGACCCTACGCCATAGGCAATTTTTTCCTTCTTGCTCAGTTTGCCGGAATGGGGATCTGTTCGTGGTTTTTCAGAGGTAGCCACATATGGATCTTCCATGACTTCATTCGGTGAGGACATTAACTAAATTGGGATACAGTGTGTGATAGATTACCCTCAAATGCTTCAAGTCGTCAAAAGAAGATCACTTGTTCTGATCTGAGGGTGTAAAAAACGGTGGACGCAGATCACGCCCACCGTTTCTGATGAAACACAAATTGATTGTGTATGAGCGAAAGCTTAGCGGCGGCGACGCAGGATAAATCCAAGACCAGCCAGGCCGATGAGAGCGGTGGAGGAGGGCTCTGGGATCGCTTCAAGCTGGATGTAGTCTACAGACATGCTGTCCGTGCTAGACCATCCACCTTGGTCTCCTTCAATGGATAGAATGATTTCACCAATGCTGTTGAGGCCTGTGCCGTCAGCAATGAGTGTGTTGAAACCACTGCCTGTGTCATATGAAGTAGTGAAAGTACCATCATCGAGGTTTCCTTCAACTCGTACAACCAAAGTGCTGCCTGAGAGACCAATAGTGCTCTGGGCGGCAGTGCCACTAACTGTTCCGTTCGTAGCGTGGCGTACTCTTACATTGTTGTCAGCTCCTGTTAAGGCTGTGATCAGGTTAATCTGGTTGCCAGCACCATCATCGATCTTAAGAGTGAACCCTTCTTGCCCGGCAATAGCGTCGGCTCCTGCTGTGTCATTGAGGTCCCAGTTAGAGAGGCTATATTCAAAAGTATAGGCTCCTGTTGTGACGCTGCTGGAGAATGTAGCTTTGCGAGTGTAGTCAGATGAAATAGTAGAACTACCTGCATCGGTATTGGCTCCGAGAACAAGGTTACCTGTGCCGTCTGTAGCTCCTTCGCCAGGCTGGCCGGCAAGGTTGAAATTCCACGCGGTTCCTACAGATCCTGTGTTGGAGACATTGGCTAGCCCGGTTCCAGCTGAGTCGTCAAAGTTCCATTGCTCGAGCATGACTGCGGCATGAGCAGAAGCTGCAAGGATGGATGTTGTCGTACATGTGATAAGGAGTTTCTTCATAATTTGTGGTTGGGTATGAAATACTCCTATCCTTATCTATGAATCTGATTCGGGTGGGAAGTTAGTGCTGCTGTCAAAAATTGAACAAATGATGTTTATAAGCGCCCTTGATGCCTATTTACGCGGCCAAATGAAAAAAAGCCCAGAGATAAGCTCTCTGGGCTTTGGTAGATTCGTTTAATCTAGTCAGATACTTACAGTGACTTGGCCTGGTCGAGACGAGGGTGGGTGTTTTTTAGGTCGTCTCGGGTAATACCTTTGCCGCGGTTCATCTTGTCCATTTCCCTGAAGAGAGCGACCATGGCATGGACAGCTCCAATGACGTCACTAGTGTGCCCTGTTTCAGAAATGGTGTGCATGTTACGGATCGGGAAGCCAATCGAAGTGGAGGCAGAGTCAAAGCCGGCAAGTGCGGCAGCCATCGCGTCTGTACCTGTGTCACGGCCCGCGAAGTCCATCTGGTACGGAATGCCTTCTTTCTTGCAGACTTTCTCGATGAGGCTGTTGACATAATCACTGGTGACAGAACCTTTGGTGATCGTGAAGCCTTCACCCATGGTCATCTTGTTCATGCGTTTCGCTGCGATGCCTGGAGCTGCGTCGTAGTCGTGGTTTACATCGGAACCAATCAGGATGTCTGGCTTGAACTCGCCAGCAATCGCTGCGGAGCCGAAGCGGCCGATTTCCTCGTGAGTCGCGATGGTGTAGAGCACGCGCAGGTTCTTAAGCTTGGATTTAGCGAGAATCTTGGCGATCTCAGTGACCACGAAGCAACCCAGACCGTTATCGAGGTAAGCACCGTAGAAAGAATCTTCTGAGAAGCCGTGCTTGATAGGGCGGTCTAGGATGATTGGGTCGCCAGCACGAATGCCAAGTTCCTCGATGCGCTCCTTACGTTTTTCGCCGTGCATCTGCAGCTCGAGATACATCATCTCCGGCTTCAAGCCTTTGTCGCCAGTGCGTTGGGCTGGCTCTGAGAAGTGGATCGCACCGAGAGCCTCGATGGTTCCACCTTCAATGATATTGTATTTGGAAGGGTCCTTGGGATCTTGGCTGAAGAGCTTTACTTCATGACCAACCAGTGTGCAGGGGAGGAAGGAATCTGTATTGATCCAGATCTTGCCATCGTTGTCGATGTTGCGCACCTGCATGCGGATCTTGTCAGCGTGGCCGATGATCATCACGGAAGTGCGATCGTCTTCACCTGGGTGGGTGTCGATGACGAGGCCGGCATTTCCCTTGAACTGGTGAATCGCCCATGACTTGGGCATCCACTTTTCAAATTCTGGTTTGATCACTCCATAGGACATCGCGGACTCCAGGCCGATTGGGCTAGGAGCGGCGAGGATGTCGCGCATGAGTTCAAATTGAGCTTTGGGCATGGACTTTTCCCAAGGCTTCTTTGTGGGTTTGGCTTTTTTCGCTGCTGTTTTTTTAGGCATGATAAATGAGTAGAGTCTTAGAGTTTGTGCCCCATACGGTCTTTCTTCGTCTGGAGGTACTTCTCGTTGTCAGGATTAGCGTCCTGCTTGATAGGTAATTGTTCAACTATTTCCAATCCATAGCCAGTCAGACCGATCATCTTCTTCGGATTGTTGGTTAGAAGTCGGATTTGGCGTACTCCCAAGTCGTGTAGGATTTGGGCACCCATGCCATAGTCGCGTAGGTCGGCGCCGTAGCCGAGCTTCTCATTGGCTTCAATCGTGTCGTAGCCTTGCTCTTGTAACTTATAAGCGTGGATTTTGGCAGGGAGACCAATACCGCGACCTTCTTGTCTGAGGTAGAGCAGGACTCCTCCTTCGTTGGCAATGTGCTCAAGAGCCTGATGGAGCTGACCGCCACAGTCACAACGTCTCGACATAAAGACATCTCCAGTTAGGCACTCCGAGTGGACCCTCACGAGAGTGGGTGTTTCCGGATCGATGTCGCCGCGTACCAGTGCCAGATGGTGGGAGTCGTCAGTTTCGATTTCATATAAGTGGCAGTCGAACTCACCAAAGTCAGTAGGGAGCTTGATGACTTCTGAGCAGGTAACGAGCTTCTCAGATTTACGGCGGTAAGCGATGAGTTGTGCGATGGTGCAGGCTTTCAGGCCATGCTCTTGCTGATAGTCGCCGAGATCACCGACACGGGCCATCTCACCATTTTCATTCATGATCTCACAGATGACACCGGCAGGTGGAAGACCTGCCAAGCGGGCAAGATCCACTGCGGCCTCTGTGTGACCTGCACGACGCAGGACTCCACCTTTGACTGCCTGGAGCGGGAAGATGTGGCCAGGCTTAACGAGGTCAGTTGGTTGAGAATTGTGATCCGCTAGAATTTGGACGGCACGAGCGCGGTCAGCTGCTGAGATGCCTGTGGTGATACCATGGGCTGCATCCACAGAAACTGTGAAGGCTGTCCTGAGAGCCTCGGTATTGCGGCGACTCATCTGGGGGAGATCCAGATGCTCAGCCTGCTGCTCAGTAATAGGGGCACAGATCAAGCCACGTCCATGAGTCGCCATAAAGGCGATCGTGTCCTTGGTGGCCAATGATCCGGCACAGATCAGGTCAGCTTCGTTTTCTCGGTCAGGATCGTCAGCTACGATGACTATTTTACCATCTGCTATGTCAGCGATGATTTCTTCGATTGGATGAAATTCCAGCGCACTCATGTTCTTAAGCAGAACTTGGAGGGGATGCGGATAGATTCAAGTGTCAAGTTCGCTCAGTGACAATTATCATGTGTCTCTCTATTGCGTGGATAATAAAATTAGCCTAAGCTAAATTAGGTGTTGACGATAAAATTAGTCTTGGCTAAATCCAGCGCATATGAAGAAACGATACAAACTGATTGGCTCCCTTGTCGCAGCGGCAATGGGCTTAGTAAGCTGCTCGAAAGAGGGTAGCAATGCCGTCTGGCAAGAGTCAGGTAAGGCAAAGGTAGTGGCTACGTCTACCATGGTGACTGATATGGTAAAGATCATAGGTGGAGACAAAGTAGAGGTCTACGGCATGATGAAAGAGGGTGTGGATCCTCACAGTTACGAACAGACTGCTAAAGATGTTGCTGCGATGAACTCGGCTGATGTCATCTTCTATTCAGGTCTGCATCTTGAAGGTCACGTGCAAGAAGGGCTTGAGCGTCGTGCTGAAAAAGGAAATGTGTACGCGGTTACCGATGGTATTAGCAAAGATTCCCTAATCAAGCCTCAGGATGATTATATGGGCTATGCGGATCCACATGTTTGGGGCGATCCTGAGCTCTGGGCCGAGACTGTACCTGTAGTCGTAGAGGGTCTGAGCAAGCACCTTCCCGAACATGCAGAAGAGTTCAAGAAGCGTGGTGAAGCGTATCAGAAAGAGCTCTTGGACCTTAAAGCCTGGGCTAAGGCTCGAGTGAGCGAAATTCCGGAGAACCAGAGAGTTTTGGTAACGAGCCATGATGCCTTCTTCTACTTTGGCTCAGCGTTTGATTTCGAAGTGAAGGGCTTGCAGGGAGTATCCACGGACCACGCATCTAGTGTAAAGGATGTCGATGACCTCGTGAGTTTCATCAAAGAGCGAGGACTGAAGACGATCTTCCCTGAGAGCAGTGTGAATCAAAAAGGGCTCGAAACCGTAGCCTCTCGCTCAGGCGTCCAACTTAGTGCCGAGGAGCTTTTCTCCGATGCGATGGGAAAAGTCGGAGATGTAGTCGAGGTGAATGGTGAGAAGTATGACCGTGGCACCTACATCGGCATGCAGAAACACAATATCAACACCATCGTTGAAGGCCTCAAGTAATCGAAGAACAAGCAAGTATAGATTTTATGAAAAACGTAGTAACAGGAATGTTGTTGGTGAGCGGCGTGGCGCTTGCCGGTGAAAGCGAACTGATCAACCCGGGAGTCACGACTCTCAGAGATCTGGCTGCTGACCGTCCAGACGCGACTGAGAGCCCAATCACAGTCGATAAAGGTCACTGGCAGGTCGAAACAAGTGTGGTGGATTACGCCAAGGATTATGGCTTCGAGGCCTGGACCTGGGGAGAGACAAATCTGAAGTATGGTATCTCTGACAATGCAGACATTCAGTTTGTGTTCGCTCCTTACGCTGAAGAGCGAGTCAGGGAAGGTGGAGACACTGAAACAACAGACGGAGCCAGCGATCTTACCATTCGCCTCAAGTACAACCTTTGGGGGAACGATGGGGGGAAGACTGCTTTTGCCTTATTCCCATACATCAAGGTGCCAACTGGTACAGACCTTAGTAACGACAAATGGGAAGGTGGATTGATTCTTCCTTACGCTTACGAAGTGAACGACCGTCTCGGTGTTGGAGCTCAGCTTGAGTTCGGATACAACTGGGATGATGAGGATGAAGACTATGACGTAGAGCTTTCTCATACCTTCGTCGCAGGCTACTCACTGACTGACAAGTGGGGGGTCTACGGCGAGTATCTCGGTGTAGCAGGCGATCATTCCTATGAGGCTTATGCAAGTGGTGGCATCACTTATGCTGTATCTGAATTTTTCCAGCTGGATGCAGGTGCTGTACTAGGCTTGAATGACGCCGCACAAGACTTCAATGTCTTTAGCGGTTTCACCGTAAAATTCTAACTCCAATGATGAACGACATTCCGGCACTCGAGACACATGACCTCACTGTGACGTACCACAAGCGTCCAGTCCTTTACGGTATCGACGTTTCAGTGCCGGAAGGCTCGTTAGTAGGGATTATCGGTCCCAATGGGGCCGGTAAATCCACCTTTATCAAATCCATCATGGGAGTGGTGCCCAGTTCAGGTGGCTGGGTGAAGGTCTTTGGCAAGCCTCTGAAAGAGAACTTGCACCGTGTCGGCTACGTGCCGCAGCGTGAGAGCGTAGACTGGGACTTCCCGGTCACTGTGATGGATGTTGCCCTGATGGGAACGTATGGCAAACTTGGTCTTTTCCGCCGTGCCGGTAAAAAGGAAAAGCTGATCGCAAGCGAGGCTTTGGATAAGGTAGGCATGCTGCCATATGCCAAGCGTCAGATCGGCAACTTGAGTGGTGGTCAGCAACAGCGGGTTTTCCTAGCTCGCGCCTTGGCTCAAGACAGCGACCTCTACTTTATGGATGAGCCGTTTGCCGGTGTGGATGCTGCTACGGAAGCTGCTATCATTACTCTGCTCCAGGAAATGCGAGAGAGGGGGAAAACTGTGCTGGTCGTCCATCATGACCTGCAGTCTGCCCAGGAGTATTTTGACAGGCTCATCCTTCTCAACATGAGATTGGTCGCCTGCGGCACGACCGAAGAAGTATTTACCAGTGAGCTTCTTCATAAGACCTATGGAGGTCGTCTGACCGTTCTCTCGGAGATGGCTGAAAAGGCGGCGCGCAATCCCGAGGCGAAACACAATCTCAAACCTTGATGAACGAATTGCTGTTAGCCACATCTACGATGACTGCTGCACAGGCCGCCTTGCTGGCGGCTCTCTGTGTGGGGGTGTCTTGCGGGCTTTTGGGGAGTTACGTGGTGGTTCGTCGCGTGGCTTTAGTGGGGGATGCTCTATCACATGCGGTTTTCCCAGGTGTTGTTGCCGGCTTCATGTGGAGTGAGGAGAAGAATTTATATCTGATCTTTGGCTGTGCACTGGTGGCTGGCCTACTTGGGGTTATGATGGTTCGGGCGATCGTTCAGACCACACGTGTGAAGGATGATGCCGCACTGGGAATCGTGTTGGCCTCCTTTTTTGGTATTGGCCTTCTGTGGAATTCCACCAAGCAGCAGAGTGGGGTGAAGAGCTTCTTGTTTGGCAATCTCTCGACCATCGACTCCACGGACTTGTGGTTGATGTTTGCTGCGGCCGTCTTGGTGACAGTCGCGATCCTGCTTTTACTTAGACCGTTCCAGGTGCTCAGCTTTGATGAAGGATTTGCGGTTGGGCTTGGCTATCCAGTAAAAATCCTCAATTTTATTTTCTTTGGTCTGCTGACCTTTTCTGTGGTTGTTGCCCTGCAGGCTGTGGGAGTGGTACTCGTATCCGCCATGCTGATCACACCGGCGGCTACAGCCTATCTTTTGACGGACCGTTTGGAGCGGATGATGATCTACTCGGTAATCTTCGGGTGCATTGCTTGCACTGTGGGGTGGTATGTTTCTTCTCAGCGGAGTGGCTTGGCACCAGGGCCTGTCATCTCACTAACTGGAGCCTTTGTGTTTGGGCTTGTGTACTTCTTTGCGCCAAAGCATGGCATCCTGTCCAAGTTGATTCGCCACCTACGTGGAAGGCAACGTGTTTTACGTGAAAATATCCTTAAAGCCATTTATAAACAGCTGGAGGTCGAGGGATTCTCAGATAGCGGAATTAGTATTGCTGTGCTTGCTGAAGTGAGACGTTGCCCCTTGGAGGATGCCATGAAACAGGCAAAGCTTCTCGTGAAATCTGGAGAGGCGACCTATGAAGAGGGAAAGAGTGCTATTTATCTCACCCCAACAGGGTGGAGGAGAGCTGCGGAAATCGTACGTAACCACCGACTTTGGGAACTTTACCTGACCAATTTGGCCGATTATGAAGAGGATCACGTGCATGATGATGCTGAGGTGATAGAGCATTTGCTGGGTGCTGAAACTGTCAGGAAGCTTGAGCGTGAGTTGGATTTTCCTCAGCTCGATCCTCACGGTAAACCAATTCCTGTTGTGACTCGAGATGTGCAGCTGGAGGGCTCAAGAACTACGAAACAAGAAACGGGGTACGGAGGATGAGTGAATATTGGACCATGCCATGGGACTATTTTGGGATAGGAGCTGTCTGGTTGGCTCTGATGTGCTTCCTTGTTGCTCTTCCGTGCTCACAGCTGGGTGCGTTTCTGGTGATGAGGCGGATGTCGCTGGTAGGCGATGCAATCAGCCATAGCGTGCTGCCAGGGATCGTTATCGCCTTCATGTTTGTCGGTGATTTGGCCTCACCCTGGCTGCTGATCGGAGCGGCTTTTGCCGGCCTACTCGTCACGGTGATCATTGAGCAAATCCACCGACGGACACGGATTAAACAGGATTCTGCTATCGGTATCGCGTTTACCAGTCTGTTTGCCTTGGGGGTCGTGATGCTTAATGTTTATCTGAAGAAAATCCATCTGGATGCACAATGCATCTTGGAGGGGCAGATCGGTGATGTGCTGAACTACGATGGACCTGTCGTCTTGGGCTATACTGTGCCAGAACCAATCGTGACCATGACGGTGGTGTGCCTACTTACATTACTCTTGGTGGCTGTTTTTTACCGTGTACTTCTTTTGACCTCTTTTGATTCCGGTCTCGCAGCCTCGTTTGGATACAGGCCCGCTATCGTGCACTATTGCCTTATGGGATTTTTGTCAGTCGTGGTCGTAGCAGCCTTTCAGGCTGTGGGAGCCATCCTGGTGATTGCTCTGCTTATTCTGCCAGGGGCTACCGCTTATCTGTGCACGCATTCGATGAAGCTTCTACTCGTGCTGGCTGGGCTTCACGCCTTGATTGCCTCTGTGGCAGGTATCTACATTAACGTTTGGATCAACGGTAGCCAGAGTGCGGCCACGGTTGTGGCTGGCCTTGCTTTGTTTATCTTAGCCTGGCTCTTTGGTCCCGCTGATGGTGTAGTCTCCAAGGCTTGGCATCGAAGAAAGGTCAATATTTGACCATGCGATTTTCTTATTGAGACTCTTTCTCAATAAAGTTCTTGATCGATAGTCCAAGGGTACGTATCGAGAGCGCAGTTAGCTGAGCGCAGGTTAGGAAATGCCCTGCCTGAATGGCCTTTGAGTGGAATCCGTGAAGAATGGATTGAAGTGCCGGGCAACTGCTGGAAGTATGCAAATGAAAGCTCTAACTATGTTATGTACAACAATAGCCATCAGCATGGCTTTGTCCGGGAGTGTTCTCGGTCAGGAAGCTGGTGCAGATAAACTCACGCCTAGCGAGGCGCGTGCCTTGATTCAACAATGGGTCCAAACCGAACGCATGATCACGGAAGAAAAAGCGGATTGGAAGATCGAGCGAGAGCAGCTCAATGACTTGATCAAGTTGTATGAGACTGAAATGGCACTTCTCAAGGATGAGGTTGAGAAGGCAGGGGAAAGCCATGTGGAGCTGGATAAGGAAAAAGCGACTCTTGAGTCAGAAGTGAAGCAAATGAGAGCGGATCGGCGTAAGCTGGGTCTCAAGGTGAGAGACATTTCCAAACGCATGCTAGAAGTCTCTGCTAGATTTCCCAAGCCTCTGAAAGATCTCTTGTCTGCGGATCTGTACACGCTGGAGTCAGTGGAAGATGAGACACAGATGCGGGATGGTGTGGTGGCTTTAGCCAATATTTTGAAAGAGGCGGGCAGATTTAATCGCGCGGTCTATTTTTCTGAGGAAATGCAAGCCCTGGAAGATGGGGAGAAGCGGCAGTTACAAGTGCTCTACCTTGGGCTTGGGAGAGCCTACTTTGTCAGTGGCGACAAGGCTGGTGTTGGGATGCCGGGTGCAGATGGATGGCAGTGGAGTATTCGAGAAGGAATTGATAACCGGGTGAAGACTACGATTCGCGTATTCAAGAAATCCTCACAGGCAGGTTTGGTCAAGTTACCCGTGGAGGTGAAGCCATGAGGAGTATTGCCAGAGCAATCATCGTAGGAGTCTTCTCATCCACCTTGCTACATGCCTCTACAGAGGAGGAACTGAAGACGGATTTGCAGAAGTCGTTGACCGAACTGGGGGAGGTGCGTGCAAAGATTGCCGAGGAGAAGCCTCTACTTGGAAAGAAGATAGCAGATCTGGAGCAGGAATTAATTCTCTTGAGACGTCAGCAACGCCTGGCACGAATGAGTGCAGAAGGCCGTCTCAATGATATGAAGGCCTTGCGTAAGAACCATGCGATCTACACTCAGGACGCCAATTACCTCAGTGCTCAGATGAAGCAGCATGCTGTGGTGATGGGGACTCAGTTGTTGCCAGGAGAGAACGGTGAATACAGTCAGGTGCTCGAGCAAATTGCCAATCGAGGCCAAGACCAGGATCTAGATAGCCAAGTTGATGCCCTCAGTAAAGGAGTGGACCGTCTTGAGCAATTGCTGGGAGGCTTTAAAACGCAGGGTAATGCAGTCACTGAACAAGATCAGGTTCTAGCAGGAGAGTTTGCGCACCTTGGACCGGCTACCTGGTTTGCAGCCAATGATGGTAGTGTTGCCGGGCCTGTGCTGTCTGATGTAGGCGCAAAAAGCGTCAAGGTGTTGGATGGAGATAAAGAAGCTATCGCGGCTTTGCTGGGAGGGAAAGAGGTTGACCTTTCGATTGATGTTACGGGTGGCAAGGCGCGTGCGATCGCTGAAATCCAGAGCGGGTTTGGACAATTGTTGAAAAAGGGGGGAGTCTGGCTCATGCCGATCTTGGGCATTGCATTACTATCCGCCATTTGTGGTGTGATCAAACTACTGCAACTCATGCAGATTAAATCACCACGAGAAGGCTGGGTATCAGAAATTCTCTCCGCCTTACGTGATGGCCGCAGAGAGGATGCCGAGGAGATTGCTGCTAGTGCCAAGCATCCTGCGGGAGAGTTGCTTAAAAATGCTCTTCAATATACGTCTGCCGGAGCTGATGTCGTAGAGGAAGTGATTTACGAGCAGCTCATTGGTGTGCAGGGCAAGTTGCAGAGCTGGTTGCCATTTATCGCGGTTACAGCAGCTACAGCTCCTTTACTAGGTCTTTTAGGCACCGTGTCCGGTATGATCCGCATGTTTAATGTGATCACAGTGACTGGTACTGGTGATGTGAAGCCAATGGCCGGAGGAATTTCTGAGGCTCTGGTCACTACCTTGTTTGGTCTGATCGTGGCGATACCTGCTCTGATTATCCATACATTGCTATCAAGAAGAAGTAACGGGGTGGTGCAGAATACGGAAAAGCTGGGTCTTACTTTGGTCAATGGCCTGCGTAAGATGAATCAGGGATAATACAAGGATGCAGGATTCGCTCTACAAAGTCTGGAAGGAATGCTGGGCCGTGCTTGAACACGGTGGAGTGGTTCTGTGGGCGATACTTGCAGTGGGAGTCTTGCTCTATGCGATGCTGTGCGCCACTTGGGTGGTTTTGGTTCAGCTGCAAAGAAGGATCAAGCAAGAATCTATTGCTGATGTAGTCAGTGACAATAGGCGTGAGATCGTTAGAGACTTTGCGGTGTTTGAGCTAGATCAGCTTGCTTGGTTAGATCGCCGTATGCCTGTCATTGGTGTGATGATTGGGGTGTGTACGCTAGGTGGCCTGTTAGGCACCGTGTCAGGAATGCTGGTGACATTCAGCGGATTGGCATCGCAAGCTGCCATCGATCCCATCGAGAAAATATCCGTAGGTATATCAGAAGCCATGATCACGACTCAGGCTGGTTTGCTCTTTGCCATTCCAGCAGCCTTGATCTTTGCAATCATCAGAAGTCAGGTGCAGGCTGTGCATCAGCTGCTAGAGAGACAACTTCATTCAACCTTGGCGAACCATTACAGTAAGGAGAAAATGGCATGAGAAGATTCAGACATTTCACCTCGGAATCAGACACCAGCTCGGAGATCAATATGTCTCCTTTGATTGATATCGTCTTTATCCTTTTGATTTTCTTTATCGTTACGACGGTGTTCGTCGATGATCCAGGTGTTGAGATCAACAAACCTAGAGCGGCGACAGCGAGTGAAATGGAAAAGAACTCCATTCTGCTGGCAGTCACCTCAGATGGGGATGTTTATCATGGTGGACGAAACATCGGGGTCGACGGGGTGTCCAGTATCGTGAGTTCTTTACTAGTTGAAGATCCAGATCTCCCAGTTGTGATCCAGGGGGATAAAGAAGCCAAGCACGGGGTCATTATGAAAGTAACGGATGCAGCTCAAATTGGTGGTGCAAAGTCCATCTTCAGTGCCACAGCCAAGTAGACTTTTATGCAGCTCAGAACTCTCATCGTAGGTATCGCAGTCACAGCCATCTTAGTGGTGGTTTTGGGCGTGACCCGGTTGATGGAGGTGAAGCTCGAGGAAGAAGTTTTTGTGCTCAACAAATTGGAGCCCATATCACTGGATGCACCTCCAGAGCCAGTTGATCCACCAGATGAAGTGAAGCAGGAGCTAGCGCCACCGCCTCCTCCGTCGTTTGAGAGTCTCTCTACGGTGGTTGATTTCGATGTACCAGCAATACCGCATTCTGAAGCGCGCTTTGACCCTACGATGGAAGTAGAGATGTTCTCCTCGGATATCGCTCCAGCTGAGATTCCTGTTGCTAAAGTCGCCCCAAAGCCTGTAGCCAAACCAACTCCGCCGAGACCTTCAGCGCCAAAAGGGCGGCCACAGGCGAGAAGTTACTATAATCCCAGTGATTTGGATGCGATACCCAGACAGATCAGAAAAGGCAACTTTCGTTGGCCCCGCAATGTCCGGGATAATCAGGTCAAAACCGTTTTGTACGTGGAGTTAGACGAGAAAGGACGAGTTAGTCTCATAAAAGTCAGATCCATCTCCAATAAGAATTTTAGTGAGGATACCTTGAAGCGAGTGCTTGCTGGATATCGTTACACAGTACCAACCAGGGGAGGGAAACCGACTAAATCCCGCTTCGATTTACCTCTAACATTGAATAAACCATGAATTTGAAATGCTCTATTAGTTCTGCTTTGCTTCTGATGATTGGCACGCTGGCTCACGCAGTTGACCCATTGCCTGTTTCTAAAGAATTTTGGAAAGATCCGGCATTTGTGAGTTCTTTCAATGGTTCCTACAGAATCAATGCTAGAATTGAACCCAGCCTCTCGGGGGAAGAGCGTGCCCTCTTGGTGAAGGTGCAGGAGGAAATGAAGAAGGGCAATCGTGAGAATGCTCTAAAAATTCTTCAATCAAGTGGTCTGACAAAAGGATCGCCTGCGCTGATGTTTAACGTGGGAAATATTCAATTTGAGTTAGGTAAGCTTGAGGAAGCCATTGAGAGCTTCAAGGCCGCGCTCAAGGAGTATCCATCATTTCGAAGAGCGCACCGTAATTTGGCTTTGTGCTATGTGAGAGCAGATGACTATGAAAAAGCTCTCCCACCGATTCTTGAAGCGGTTTCTCTAGGGGATCAGGATGGCACCACGATGGGCTTGTTAGGCTATTGCTACCTTCAGCAGGAAAAATATGCGTCCGCTTTGCAGGCATATAGGTCTGCGCTTCTTACCCAGCCCGATGTCGTGGACTGGAAAATGGGTGCAGCTCAATGCTTGGGTGAACTCAATCAGATGGAGGAGGCTGAAAAACTCATTTTGGAAGTGACGGAGAGCAAGCCTGATCATGTAGCCTATCAGCTGCTGCTTTCAGACATCCAATACCGGATGGGCAAGATGGATGCTTCCATGGCTGGACTTGAGTGGCTCAGACGGAAGGGTCTCTTGCCGGCCAATAGCTTGATTAGCCTTGGCAATATGTATGTCGCTCAAGGAGACCTTCGTTTGGCAGGAGAGTTGTATCAGGAAGTTTCCAAGCGTATTCAGCCGGAATCTTACCAGGCATTTCTCAAGGCCGCAGAGCAGGTCCTACACAGACAGCATTGGGAGCTGGCAGAGATGATGCTGGGCTTGACCAAGGGCTGGCAGCTGAAAGGAAATGATATGCAGATCTTGAGCAAGCGCATGACGGCTATATTGTCCGTTCAAAAAGGGGAGGATAGGGCCAAGACTTTATTGGATGAGATCCTGCGCATGAATCCTAATGATGGTGAAGCTCTCCTCTTGATGGGGACTTGGTATCAGTCACGGAAGAAGTATGAGCTGGCAGCGCTTCAGTATGACCGTGCTGCCAAACTTCCTGAATATGCCAAACGGGCATACCTGAACCATGGGCGCATGCTTGTGGATCAGAAGCGCTTCGAGCCAGCACTACCGCTGCTCAGGAGGGCGGCAGAAGGGGAAACGAATGCAAATCTAGCCAAGTATATTAAAGCCGTGGAGAATTTAGTCTCTGCCAATTGACGTAAGTGGTTAAATTTATTAATTTCCTTTGCGTTTCTCGTCACAGGGGCGTATAGCGGAGCCGCAACGCACAAAGGTACATTTATGGTAGACTATTCATTGTTCGGAAAACGGTTATGCGGCGGTAGTGGTATTGAGGAATTGATGGATGACCTCGGGCACGCTCTAGCGACGGGTGGACCTGATACGAAAATGCTTGGAGGCGGTCAGCCTGGTAGTATTCCAGAAATGAACGCCATCTGGCGTGAGCGTCTACAGGAGATCCTGGACGAGCCAGGTGCGATGGAAAAGGTGCTCTGTAATTACGACCCTCCACGAGGGAATCCAAAATTTTTGAGCTCAGTAGCTCAGATGTTCCGTGAAAAATTCGGCTGGAACATTACGGAGAAGAACTTGGCCATCACGCCAGGTGGTCAGTCAGCCTTCTTCTTTATCTTTAATGCACTCGCGGGCCGTTTCGAAGATGGTCGTCGCAAGAAGATCCTTCTTCCCTTGGTGCCAGAGTACATTGGTTATGCAAATCAATCGGTCGGCGCTGACTTTTTCAAAGCCTATAAGCCTAAAATCGAAAAGCTAGGCGATCATCAGTTCAAGTATCGAGTTGATTTTGATGCCTTGGAGGTGACTGAGGAGATTTCCGCTATTTGTGTATCTCGTCCGACCAACCCTTCCGGCAATGTGCTTACTGACAATGAAATGGCTAAGTTGGCCAAGCTCGCCAAAGAAAATGGTGTACCATTGATTATTGATAATGCTTACGGGGCACCTTTCCCGAATATTTTCTTTGCTGATGCGAACCCGTTGTTTGATGACAATACGATTCTCACATTAAGCCTCTCTAAAATTGGTTTGCCTGGTACACGCACGGGTATCGTGATCGCCCCTGAGGAAATCGCTTCTGCGATCGCCTCCATGAGTGCCATTGTAGATTTGGCGAACAATAATGTAGGACAAGCCATTATGGAGCCACTCGTGCGTAGTGGTAAGATTTTGGAGCTTAGCAATGAGGTCGTGAGACCATTCTATCTAGAGAAGTCTAAGCAGGCTCAGGGCTGGGTTTCCGAGTTTTTCGAGGATACTTTGCCATATCGTTACCATGTCAGTGAGGGGGCGCTATTCCTCTGGATGTGGTTCGAGGATATGCCAATCACAGCACGTGAGCTCTACGAACGTCTCAAAGCGCGTAACGTTCTCGTGGTGCCAGGGAACTATTTCTTCTTTGGTCTCGGTGATGATGAGTGGAGACACAGGCGTGAGTGCATTCGTGTCACCTACACGATGGATGAAGGTACCGTCAGAGATGGGATTCGTATCATCGCTGAAGAGGTGCAGAAAGCCTATGTGGAGAAGGCATAGAACTTAGAAATCACCCAGAGTTGCGGAGAGGATGAGAACATTTTCCACTCCGGACTTGAGGGTTTGTCGCCCTACATAGCAGCCGGGAAAATCGGCTTCCAGACAGGGGGTTTTTCTGAGTTTGTAGTCAGCTCGGTCATTATTGTTGTTCGCGAAAAAATCGCCGGAAGGTATACGTAGGGTTCCTGTACGGATTTTACCGCCCCATGGATCGATATATTTGATGGTCATGGACTGCGCATTTTGTGGGAGCTGCGCTGGTATTTCGTAAACCACGACAAAGTGGCCATAGACACTGCGCCAATGATAACCTGCCTTCTGCCTTATCTTGGCAAAGCGTCTTAGGTCCATGATTGGAGGAAATCCTTTATTGAGTGACTTCTTAAGGTGCTTGTGGGTGCGCTGAAGAAGATCCTCATGAGATTCTTTGTCTTCGATAAATAGTGTCTCGAGATCAATCTTAGGTAGCCTGGCCTGAGCATGGAAATCATTCATGTAATCCAGAAGATCAAGTGAACTCATGCCCGACTTGTAGTCCCAACGAAGTCGCCCATGCATATGTCTAGAGAACTTCATGCCGTGCTTTTTTACCAAGTAGACAAAGCGTTTGCCTTCCGTGTCTCCTGGAATCTTGTCTGTGACAGTACGCCACTTTTCTGAGCTGAAGGCATAGGAATTCAGTTGGCTGACTGGGCCGCAACCTTTTTTATTGATGCCGACTTGATTAATAGCTTCAGCATTCGGGTTAGGCACGCGAATCACCTCATCAGCACAGAGAGCTGTTAAGGTGCTTAAAAAAACGGCAGACAGTAGAGTTCGCAAAAACATAATCACGGAATACTCAATCTAGTTGATCTGGGCAATGTGCCAACAAAAAAGGCAAACCCTGTGAGTTTGCCTTTTCGAGTGAGTGTCGTTGTGGAACGACTGATCCTACCACTGAATGGCAGTAGCTGCCCAAGTGAGTCCGGCTCCAAACACGACCAGAACGATATTGTCTCCTCGTTCAAATTTACCTTCGCGATGGGCTTCATCCAAGGCGATCGCTACTGCGGCTGCTGAGGTGTTGCCATATTTATGCAGGTTCACGAAGACTTTCTCATTTGGTACGGTGAGACGGTCGGCAATGGCATCGATGATTCTCAGGTTCGCCTGGTGTGGGATCACGAGTTTGATGTCATCAGGAGTGAGACCTGCTCGCTCAATGGCTGTTTCGGAAGCACGTTTCATGGCATTGACTGCCAGTTTGAAGACCTCGCGGCCTTGCATGTTGAGAGATGCCAGTTTTTCCGAGGCATTATCTACGGTGATCGGGCAGGCTGATCCACCACCTGGAATATTCAGGATGCCAGTTTGGGCGCCATCGGTTCCCATTTCGGTAGCCAGGATGCGGCCTTCACCATCTTCGGATTTTCTGAGAACGGCTGCACCCGCGCCATCGCCGAAGAGTACGCAAGTATTGCGGTCTTCCCAGTTTACAAATGCAGAGAGCTTTTCGGCGCCAATGATGAGGGCATTAGAAAAGGCTCCGTCAGAAATCATGCGCTTTGCCAGCTTCATGGCATAAAGGAAACCTGAGCAGGCGGCAGAAATATCGAAAGCGACCGCTTTGGTGGCACCTAAGTTGTGCTGCACATAGCAAGCGGTAGCCGGGGTAATGGTGTCTGGTGAGATAGTCGCTACGATGATGAGGTCCAAGTCTTCGCCTTTCATCTGGGCTTGCTCGAGAGCGCGCTCTGCGGCCTTGGTTGCTAAGTCTGAGGTGTTCTCGCCTTCAGCGGCGATATGTCTCTCCTTGATGCCAGTGCGTGAGGTGATCCATTCATCCGTGGTGTCCACGATTTTCTCGAGATCCGCATTGGTCAGGATTTTTTCAGGGACATAGCTGCCTGTTCCGGCGATTGTGACTGGAATTTCTGAAGCGTGCTGGCTCATCACAGGTGGTGATAGACGCAAGCCAAGGCTGGGTCAACTATTTCGACCTATTCTGTGACGACTTTTGTAACTTTGGTGGGTCTTTTCCTTAATTTTAGTTAATCATGAAAGGATTCTTTTTCTTGCTAATCTCCCTGATCACGGCGCTTAGGAGTGTGTCAGCGCAATCTATTCCACCTAGTGACCTGACACTGAGTGAGATGGAGTCCGTGGAAGCCTATGTTGTCGGTGACCAGCACGATCAACTCTATCTGAGTGTGCCGTGGGAAAATAGCGTGCTGGATGGTCAAATGAAGGGGCAGAAGGAGGATAAGCCGATCTTGCTATGGCTGTATTTTGGTGGGCCTCTCGGTAATTGCTGACAGAACGGATTTAAGACAAGGCAGTTGCTTTTCAATAATCCGGAGTTCATTCAATACATCGCAAATCATTTCGTGGGGGTAGCCTCCGACGATGTCGCTTATAACCACTTGTCAGATGCCGCTAAGGCAAAAGGGGAGTATCGCTTCTTGCATCAGTCGCTAGCAGATGGAGGAGCTCGCATTCATCAAGGAGTCTATGCTGTTACGCCATCCGGCAGGTTTCTGGCTAAGATTGACACAGGGTGGCCGACCTACGACCCGGTGAAGAGCCTGGAGAATTTGAAAATGGCCAAGGTGAAGTACGATGGCCTGAAGAGAGAAAATCGCCTGAAGGATACGCCCTTAAGTGAGCGTGATCGCAGCTATAAGGCGAGAGAGGCAAACCGTAATGTGAAGGGAGTCAAGTTGGTTACTTACGCTCGTCATTATCCTTTTAAGGAAATGGAGTTGTTTGATGCAAGGCATCCTCAATATAGTAAGCGGGACTCGTTGTGGTTTTCGGCCGATGAAGCTAAAGGGCTATTGCCCTCCACCTTGACGCTTGGCTCCCGGGCTGCGCTCAGTGTGACAGTTTCAGAGAGGCTGTTACTGCATGGGCATTTGATGTTTGGATGTCCAGCGTGGTGGAAAGAGCACATCAAGAAGGCAGACATTCAGGTTCAAGTGATCAAACTTGAGGGTGATCTGGTCTACTTGACCTACGAGGGTGCTATTCAGATGGAGGCAAATAGTCAGTGGAACCAATCAGGCTACAGTGGAAAGCTGATAGGTAAAGCCGTCTGGAATAAGCAAAATGAGAGCTTTCAATCGCTGGAGTGGGTTTCTCTGGGCAGTCGCTCGCTGCATGAGCTGAAATCCAATCTCCATAGGGGCACTACAAAGACGACCTCAGTTGCCAGCTATATCCGCTTGGCAAACAACGCTCATGAAAAGCAGTTGCAGCCGCACAAGTGGGATGAATATCCCAAGGCCATGAAAAGCAGCAATTAATCGACGTGCTCTGGCTTGGGCTCCCTTGTCAGGAGTTCAACCAGGGCTTCCTGAGCAGGTTTATCCTCGTAGAGCACCTGGTAGACAGCATCGATGAGAGGTGTCTCGATTCCCGCTTTTCTAGCAGCTTCGTAGATGGATAGGGTGTTAGGTACGCCTTCGGCGACCATGCCAAGGCGATCAGTGGCCTCCTGAAGGGTCTCACCACTACCTAGAGCCTTACCTACGCGGTTGTTACGAGAATGCGGTGAGTAGCAAGTAGCCATCAGGTCGCCAATGCCAGAGAGGCCAGAGAAGGTTTCTTGGCGACCTCCTAGGGCTACTCCAAGGCGAGTCATCTCGGTCAATCCTCGGGTGACGAGTGCTGCAATCGCGTTATCACCCAGACCGATGCCTGCCACAATACCTGCGGCGATGGCAAAGACGTTCTTGAGTGCGCCACCCAACTCTATGCCGGCGATGTCATCACTGGTATAAGTACGGAAATAGTTGGCCGTAAAGACAGACTGGAGGTCTGCTGCCAGCTCTTCATCAGAGCATCCCACTACCGCGCAGGTAGCCATTTTGGCTGAAACTTCCTCCGCGTGGTTGGGGCCAGAAAGTACGGCGATTGGGTTCTCAGGAAGTAGCTCTGCGATGATCTCACTCATTCTGCGGCCTGTGTTTCTCTCAATGCCTTTGGCACAAGAAACAACTGGGACGTTCGCCTTGATACCCACTTTTTTGAGAGCTTCAGCGCCCTCACGAGTGGCAGAGGTAGGGAGTACAGAGAGAATCAAGGCTGCCTCAGCTACTTCGTTATAGTCGGTGGTAGCTTCGATGTTCGTAGGAAGCTTGATCTTGGGTAGATAGTTTCTGTTGGTGTGGAATGCGTTTATTTCCGCAATTTGCTCAGGATCACGGCCAACGAGTATGACTTTTTGGAAATGCTCCGACACCAGGATTGCCAACGCGGACCCCCAAGAACCAGCTCCTAGGACAGCTACAGTTTGTGAAGAATCGAATGCCATGCCTTGAGTTAGTTCTTTTTGGAGCCAAAGCGGTTCTCTGTACCCGCAAGAAGTCGTTTGATGTTTGCCCGGTGTTTCCACACTGCCATCAGAGCGATGAAGGTGGCGAAGAAAAAGAGAGGTTTATTCCAAGTGCCAGCTTCCCAGAGGGTGGGTTGAGTTTTGTCACCGTTAACGTGATGAAAGCGTGCTCCCCAGTGCGTGAGAATAGGCAGTGATAGAGCCGCAACAATACTAGCGAGAGAAACATACTTGGTAGTGAAGAATACCGCGGCCCAAATCGGGATAAGTAGTATCAGCGCAGCTGGCATGAAGGCAGTCAGAACTCCGGCAGAGGTAGCGATGCCTTTGCCTCCTTTGAAGCCAACCCATGGGGAGTAGTTGTGGCCGAGTACAGCACAGAGACCGGTGATGACCTGGATGATTTGAACTTTGGTTTGTTCAGTATCAGGTAAGGTAGTGGCCCAGTCGCTCAGGAACGTCAGCTCCATCGGGTTGTTTTGAGAGCTAAAACGAACTAGTGTGATTCCTAGCATCGCTGGGACCAAGCCTTTGAGGAAATCGAGGAAGAAGCAGGTAATCCCGTATTTTTTGCCGACAACACGGAGGACATTGGTGGCACCAATGTTGCCAGATCCATGTTCACGGATATTGATGCCTTTGGACTTCGCAATGAGTAGCCCGAAGGGGATAGATCCTAGTAGAAATGCGATAATCGCTGGTAACCAAAGAGTCATGATAGTTTTTGGTGGGGTGGCAAAAGCTCAGTTTCTCCACAGGCGAAGCCTAGGATAAGCAGGGCAATGTGGCAATGCTAAGTCTTCCTGAAGATCATGCAGGACAAAGAAAAAGCCCCGAAGCGAACAACTCCGGGGCTAAGTGATCTGTCTTATGGTACAAGTTTACTTCTTCACAGGGTAGCGCTTATCGAGGACCTTGTTCCAGTCATCGATACGTTCCTTTTGGAGTTTGAAGAGTTCGTCCGTTGAGTCGAGAATCTTGATGGAGATGATCTTGTCTCCTTTGCCATCAGTCTTCCAGCCGGGCCCGGAAAGTTTACCGACGATGCTGTCCACCACATCTTGACCTTTGGTCACCTTGCCAAAGACAGTGTGTCTTTTGTTCAGGTGAGGGGTAGCAACATGGGTAATGAAGAACTGTGAACCGTTGGTGCCTGGACCAGCGTTGGCCATGGAGAAGACACCTGGGCCATCGTGCTTGAGGTCATCATTGAATTCATCTTCAAATCGGTAGCCTGGATTACCACGTCCAGTTTCGGTAGGGTCACCGCCTTGGATCATGAACTTAGGAATGACACGGTGGAAATGAATGCCATCATAGTAACCGCGCTTAGCCAGATTCAAAAAGTTGGCTACGGTAACAGGTGTCTTGGAAGCATAGAGTGTCGCTTCGATATCTCCCTTGCTAGTCTTCATCACGATGCGGATGTCTTTCTCAGGAGCCTTGGCTTCTTCTGAGCTTTGACCACACGCTGTCACGAATGGCAGGAACACGGTTAGTAAGATAGTGCTGAACAATTTCATCGTATGGACATTTAGCCCAGCATGAGCTTACTTGCAAGAGAACGATGGCGACGGAGGAACAGGAAATGAGAAAGATTATCCATATTGATATGGATTGTTTCTATGCTGCCATCGAACAGCGCGATTTTCCTGAATTGAGAGGGAAGCCCATAGCTGTTGGCGGCAGTAGCCGTCGAGGAGTGCTCTGTACAGCTAGTTATGAGGCTCGGGAGTATGGGTGCCGCTCAGCGATGCCAGTCTTCAAGGCCATGGAATTATGTCCGCAGCTAATCATCGTTCCCACACGTTTCGATGTTTATCAGTCAGTCTCTGCGCAAATCAGGGCAATCTTTGGTAGGTTTGCAAATGAGATCGAGCCTTTGTCGCTCGATGAAGCTTACCTAGATGTCTCGCATTGGTCTACTTCTGGATCTTCAATCGCTAGTGAGATCAGGAGACAGATCTATGAGGAAACAGGCCTCACCGCTTCAGCTGGGGTGGCTCCCAATAAATTGCTCGCAAAGATTGCCAGCGATTTGAACAAACCTAATGGGCAGTTTGTGATCCAGCCTGAGGAGGTTGAGGGATTCATGAGGGACCTTCCTGTATCCAAACTCTGGGGGGTAGGTAAACGCATGCAGGAAAAGTTAGAGCGGCAAGGTATTAGAACCTGCTCTGATATGCAAAAGCTCAACAAGATCCAGATGGCGAAGCGTTTCGCAAGATGGGGACTAGAGTTGTATGAGCAATGTCGAGGAATTGATCACCGGGCTGTCACTTCACATCGATCCCGTAAATCGATCAGTAAAGAGACAACCTTCTCAGAGGATATCAATCAAGTCGAGGTCTTGCTGAGAGTGCTTCGTGACTTGTTGGTTGAGGTTAGGGAAAGCTACGAAGAGCGCTATCTGGATCGTAAAATCAAGAGTGTCGTCGTGAAGTTGAAGTTTGCAGATTTCACGCGAACGACCGTGGAGAGAGCTGCAGTTGAGATAGATGAGGATCTAGCACGTGAACTTCTCGCAGAAGGCTTTGAAAGAGGCTGTGGTAAATCTGTGAGACTTCTTGGAGCGGGGGTGAGGCTGGCTGATGAAGAAGGGGAAGAGCAATTGGAGATCTTTTGAGCGAGCTGCCGCCTTGACATTATGGATGCTGGGTTGAGCTTATAGAATGATTAAAGCCGAATTACAGGAAGCGCTCAATCATCAGATCAACCAAGAGTTTACTGCAGCTTATAACTATCTCGGTATGGCGATCTATTTTGATGCCAAGAACCTGGATGGATTCGCGAACTGGATGCGCATGCAACATGGCGAAGAAATGGAGCATGGCATGAAGTTGCTCAGGTACCTGCAGGATAGAGGGGGGCTGGTGAAGTTAGAAACGATTGAGAGCCCACAATGCGAATTCAGTGGTCCGTTGGAAGCCTTCGAGATTTCATTGAAGCAAGAACAGAAGAACACAGAGTCGATCAATAAACTCTATGAATTAGCCTCAAAACTAAACGACTATGCTACCAAAAGCCATCTCCAGTGGTTTATTGATGAGCAGGTTGAGGAGGAGAAGAGTGTTGAAGATATTATCGCTCTGCTTGAACGAATCGGGGACGATACAGCGGGCTTGCTCTATCTAGACGATAAACTGGCAGCCAGGAAAGCCGAGATCACCGAATAGACCTAGGAATACCGGGCCACTTGGAGTGACCCGGTATGTTTAGACTGTTTAGTGATGGCACTCACATGCGTATTCTTTATTGTCGCATGTTGGGCAGTCACTGAGATTTAGTGTAAATTTATCTTCAAATTTCTTTCCGCCACCGAGGTTGATTTCGACAGCTGTCGGGAAGTTGTTACCCTCAGGAATTGTTTGTTCTGAGACCAAATGAATTCCATTGACCTTGAAGGTCATTTCTACTGGGTTGCTCCGATCACCTGTAAGCACAAGCACGGTCTTACCTTCTGGTGATTGCGCTTCATTGGACTCATTGAAGAATGTGATCTGGACGTTCCGAGAGTCAGTAACCAGGAATTCAGCCTGAGACTCCTTGATCATGCGCCCATTATTAGGGCCAGCCACGGCATGATCATGTCCTTCGTGACTTCCATGATCGTGTCCTTCGTGATCCCCATGATCGTGTCCGTCATGACTCCCGTGATCGTGGCCTTCATGTGAAGCATGATCGTGACCTTCATGGCCGCCCTTGGCTTCTGCGTTTTTGTCGTTGCATGAGCTGAGGAGGGGTAGACCGATGGCCAGTAGTGTTGTTACGGTGTATTTTATTTTCATGTTGTTTTTGTTGTTTGATTTTATCCCGCTGCAGGGGCGTTGATTGAGATGGATTTTTCAGCGGCTCTTCTACCAAACAGGTAAAAGACTGCCGGTGTGACCGCTAGGCCTAAGAAGGTGGAGGACACGAGGCCGCCTGTGATCACGATCGCCACGGGGTGGAGGATTTCTTTGCCGGGGTCTTCTCCAGCCGTGACCAGTGGGATCAGAGCAAGGCCAGCCGAGAGAGCTGTCATGAGTACTGGGACGAGGCGTTCTTGAGTTCCTCGGATAATCATCTCCTTAGTGAATCCTTCTCCCTCATGTTTCATAAGGTGTAGGTAGTGTGAGATCAGCATGATGCTATTTCTGGCTGCAATACCAGCTACAGCGATAAAGCCTACCAGGGTGGCAATGCTGATGTTGTTGATGGTCATCCAGGTGAAGACCAAGCCGCCGATCAGCGCCAATGGGATGTCACAAATCACTTGGAGGGCAAAGGTGGCCGTGCCGAAATAAGTGTAGAGAAGCAGTGCAATAATCAGAAGAACAACGCCGGCTGCGATGCCGATTCTCTTGGATGCTTCCTGCTGGGCCTGATACTCACCTTCGATTTCGACTCGATTATTTTTGTACTCTGGATTGTTTCGAATCTGCTCATCGATTTGTTTGTCGAGTTCGGTAATCATGCCTTGCAGATCTCGTTCAGACGGATTGATACTCACGACAAATCGTCGCTCAGTATTCTCTCTAACAATTACGTTAGGTCCCTTGGCAGACCGTAAGTCAGCTATCACCTTCAATGGTACACGCTGTCCATGATCATTGGTCAGCATGATTTCTCCCAGTTTGTCTGGGGACTCCCTCCAGGATTCAGGAAGTCGAACTACCAAATCGATGGTGCGCTCTCCTTCGTAAAGCAGTGCGGCATGTTCGCCGTCTAACAGAGCCGAGAGGTGGTCGTTAATTTGGTCGGGCCGGAATCCATAGGCTTTGGCTCTATCGCGGTCCACCTCGATACGGAGCTGGGGGATGGGGGCTTGTTGCTCGACTTTTGCTGTTTCGAGGCCTGGTATCTGCATGCAGATTTCTTGGATCTTGGTGCCGATTTCTCGTATGGTATCGAGATCCGGGCCATAGACCTTGACGGCTACTTTAGCTGGTACTCCAGAGAGCATGTGGCCAATACGGTCTTTTAAGGGGCCGCTGACTACGGAGAAGGTGCCGGGGAAGTTCTTCGCATTCACAGTTTCTGCAATGTCCTTGATGACTTCAGACCGTGGCCGATCGCTCTTTTTGAGTTCGATATCAAATTCAACGGTAGAGACAGGAACCACGTGATCACCTCGTTCGGCACGGCCTACTCGATGACCCACAGAGGCGACATCGGGTAACTCAAGCAAAGCCTTATCAATGGCATGGGAGATCTGTGATGTCTGCTGCAGCGAGGTTCCCGGAGTGGCAGCGGTCGCGACCACGACGGTCTCCTCCTTGAACTCGGGTAAGAACTCTTTACCAAGCATAGGATAGAGTAGGGCAGCAGCAGTCAGTAGCATGAGGGCGACAGCAACCACAAGTGCGGGTGTGCGCAGCGACAGGAAGAGAAAGGTTTTGGTAAATAACCACTTCATGCCGTGCACAAGAAAGCCGTCCTTGTGCTCTTTGCCGGCCTTTGGTCTCAGGAAGAGCGAGCAAAGAACCGGGATCACTGTAAGTGAAACCACAAAAGAGGCACCCATACTGACCATGGTAGCGATAGCTATCGGAGTGAAGAGTCTTCCCTCAACTCCGCTCAGACTGAGGAGTGGCACGAAAACCAAGATGATAAACAAGGTGGCGTAGAGGATCGAATTTCGAACTTCTCCGGACGCATTCGCAATGACCTCAAGCCGTGGCTTGGGGTTTAAAGAAGATGCATTCTCACGCAATCGCCTGAAGACGTTTTCCACGTCAACGATCGCATCATCCACCACAATACCAATGGCCACAGCGATGCCTCCCAAGGTCATGGAGTTGACACTGAGTTCGGCTGCCGAAAAGACGATTGCTGTGATGGCAAATGACAGCGGAATGGCCGTCAAGGTAATCAAGGTTGTCCTGATATTAAATAGGAAGAGGAAGAGAATCACGATCACCATGATGGCTCCATCCCGGATAGCTTCCTTGAGATTATCAATGGCCAGATCAATAAAGCTCTGTTGCCTGAAGAGCGGTTTCAGCGTGACTCCCTCTGGCGCTTGGCGCTGGAGCTCCTCTAGCATCTCCTCTACTTTTTCAGTGAGTTTGATCGTGTCAAAGCCAGGGGATTTGGTGACACTCATGATTACGCCGGCTTTGCCGTCTACCGCGGCATCACCGCGCATCGGTTCGATTCCCCATTTAACTTCAGCTACATCGGCTATTGTTACTGGCCTGTCATCGATATCCTTGACCACTGTTTTCCCTATTTGATCCAGGTCCGTGGTCATGGCCAAGTTTCTGATCATGACTTCTTTGGAGTCTGAGCTTACAAAGCCACCTGTAGAAGTTGAAGCTGCCTGAGAAGCTGCTTCCCGCAATTCGGTGAAAGTCACTCCATGGCTGAGCAGTTTGTTCGGATCAGGTTGAATCTGGATTTGTTTGATGCCTCCACCCATGGACAAAACTTCCGCAATGCCCGGCTGCGATTGAAGCTGACGTCTAACAGTCCAGTCCGCATAAGTGCGGAGATCGCTGGGTGAAATATCTGGATTGTCCGAGGTGAGGCCAACCAGCATAATTTCTCCCATGAGGGAAGCTACCGGGGTCATGTAGGGGGTAATCCCTTCAGCCATCTCGACAGTTTGCATCCTCTCTTGGACAAACTGCCTAGCCTTGTAGATATCCGTGTCCCATTCGAACTCCACGAAAACCAGTGAGAGTGCTACGTCTGATTTGGAGCGTACACGAGTCACACCATTCACGCCGATAAGGGCGCGCTCAAGAGGTACAGTGATACGCTGCTCGACTTCCTCAGGCGCGAGCCCAGGGGCTTCTGTGAGGATGGTTACAGTAGGCTTAGTGAGGTCAGGTAGTACCTCTACAGGGAGCTTCCGTGTCTGCATGAAGCCAAGACCTATGATCAGTAAGGCCGCAGCAATCACCAGGGCTCGGTGAGCCAAAGATAAGCGAATAAGTTTATTCAGCATAATGAAAGTGAGAGTTAATGCTTACTTCGCGCTCTTCTTGAAGGTAACTATGGTTAGAAGAACCAGAGTAACCGCATTCGAAACAATCAAGAAGAGGACAATAGGTGAACTCCAAGATAGATTGCCGGACATCCCGGCTGCATCTCCAGACTGTTCCTTTTCTTTGGCTCGTTTCTGCTCAGCAGTCATTTCAGAGCCGTCCTCGTTGTGTTCATGCCCGTGGGCAGCATCCAGAGCCTCTTTGAGTGAAACTCCGCCACCTTGAGCAAAGCCGAGGAAGTAGGAACCATCGGTGACGACCTCATCGACTCTGGTGACTCCTTTAATGATCTCAACAAATCGGTCATTCTTCTCACCGATTACCACAGGAGCTTTTTCAAAACCGTTAGGTATATCGAAGTGCTTCACAAACACAAATGGAGAGGCTGCATCGCCCTGGATGGCTTTGCGCGGAACAGAGACAACATCTTTACGGGTACTGGTAATCACCGAGAATTCGGCACGCATGTTGGGGCGCAGTTTGAGGTCAGGGTTATCCAGCAAGAAGATAGCCTCCACGGTACCGGCAGTAGGGTTAGCCTCAGTGCCCATACGAATGAGCTCACCATTAAAGACCGTATCCCCGAGAGAGGTCACGCGGATGCGGGCAATGCTGCCGATCCTGATATTGGCCATTTGGGATTCAGGGATGTTTGCGACGGCCCAGACTTGGCTCAGGTCTACGATATCCATGAGTTCCTCGGCTGGCTCAACGGGTTGCCCCAGTGTCACGTGACTCTTGAAAATCACTCCGTTACTTGGTGCTGTCACGCTGATGACAGGAGGAGGGGATCCAGGTTGTCTGGACTCAACCTTGAGCAGTACTTGGTCTTTCTCTACAATATCACCGACAATCGGTGGTGTTTGTACAACACGTCCAGGAAAGCGGGTGCTGATGACAGCGTGTTTGTTAGGGATGGGTTTGATGTGGCCGATCGCGAAAACGGTACGCTCAAATTCGGTCTTTTGAACCCTTACTGTTTTGATGCCGAGGTTTTTGACACTCTGAGGGGTGAGACCGACGAAGTTCTTCTCCTCGGCTACAAGAGAAGAGATCGTTAATGCAAAAATGATAAATATAGCTTTCATTGTCTAGATAATGAATGACTTAAAAGGTTGATGATGTTTTGCCGATGGCGGCGAAGTAGCGAACTCTGGCTTTGTGAAAAGCCGCAAGGTTCTCAAGTTTGGTGTTTTCAAGATCGAGCTCTTGGTTTCTCGCTTTCAGCAATGAGGTGAAGGGGGCCTGTCCGTTTCGATAGGCTGTCTCCAGTTGCTTTGAGTTCTTTTGAGCCAGAGGAATAAGGCTGGAAGTGATGTTTTCATTTTGAGAAATCCAACCATTCATCTCAGTACGGAAGTTCGCCGCGTTTTGTTTGAGTTCCAGTGCTAGGGCATCCTTCTCCAGTGTGATCCGTGCCGCCCGTGCTCGTGCCGATGCGATATTACCTTCGTTTCTGTTGTAGAATTGAAGAGGGATTTTGACACCGATTCCGATGACGCCTTCGGTTTCGAGTCCCTCAGGGGCATCTTCCTCTCTGTCGATGCTAGCAAATGTAGACGCCTCAACGTCCTCATAGCGATTGGCTTTTGCTAGGGCGATGGCCTGCTGTGCTTGCTCAATTTCAAGTTGCTTGGCCCGGTACTCAGAGAGATTTTGTAACGCCAGGGCTTGTGATGGAATTCGGGCACTCGGTAACGATCCGGAGAGACTTAAGGGCGATCCTGCGGAGAGACCAATATAGGCTCTTAGTTTACCGAGAAGAATATTTTCTTCAGACTGAAGCTGGTTCATCTTAGATTTGATGGACGACGCTTCGACTTGAGCCTGATTGGCATCTAGTGGAGAAAGTTCACCTCGGTTGGCAGCCTCAGTGATGAAGTTTGCCAGCGTTTCGAGTAGGCTTGCCTGCTTGTTGAGTTCGCTACGCTTTTGTCTGAGAAGTATGATCTCAACGGCGATTTCCTGCGCTTTGGCGACGAGGTCGCGCTCAGCTGTTTTGACCTCCTCGGCAGCGATAGCTAGCTGCTGCTTTGAGATTCGTTTCTCAAGAGCCAAACGGTTTGTGACGGGGAATCTTTGTGAAAAGCTGACTTCCATGCCTCCCTCAGAGCCTGGAATGGATTTGTTCAGACCTACCCCTAATTCCGGGTTGCTGAGTCGTCCTGACTGGACGACTTGACCCTGAGCTTCTCTGATCCGCATACGAGCAGCTCTGAGCTGGGGATTGTTACTGGCAACGCGGTTTGCCAACTCGGCCAAACTGACCTCTTTGGAGGTGTTTAGAGGAGTGCTTTTTCCCAGATAATCCGCAGGGAACTCTGCTGTCGCGGTAATGAATGGTTCACTTTGGTTGCTACAAGATACCGCGAGGGGAATCCAGGCAAGGCATAAGGTGATGTATGGTTTCATACTGACTTAAAATGAAGATTTGAAAGGTGTGTCGACCTGTTAGGTCATGCTGAAATTAGACTGCACTGAGATGTGCTCGTTCTGTGGACATAAAAAGTGACGGGGCCACAAAGGATGTGGAGGTGATGTCCGGACACGGTTTTCCCACAAGCGGGAAATCAGAGAAGAAAGACGCAGATCTCTTGGGAAATGCGTGCAGAATAGGGGGAAAGGGAAAGCTTCAGCTCAAGAGGAGGTGCTTGTGCTGGAGGAATTCGGAGGTCGACTCGCACAAGTGGAGTGACTTCAGCAAGTGAAAAGAGGGGGAGTCTAACTGGAGGATTTGGCAAGCTACTCGTATGTGACTCTGAAGGAGCTTGGTCATAGCAGCTGCACGGAGATCCGTCTTGGTGTCTATGGGAGGACCAGTGATCAATATGATCTTCGAATCCGGAGATCGCATCCTCCTGCCCGTGGCTGTGGCCAGATATGTGAAGATGTTGATGCGAGCTGTTGCACGCATGTAAACTGTCGCCATGATCATGCTCACAAGCCATGGAGGCAAGTGGTGTGATCAGCCCCATGAGGGCAATTATGGCGACGAGAAATTTCACTGGAAGGAGAATAGTGTAATGAAGGATTACTTCAAGAGGGATTATTTCAATGCTAAAAGGCGGCCCTCAAGCAATGTTGAGGGCCACTTTATAGAGAGTCTTTATTCGTTGAAAAGGGAGTAGACTGGTGGGAAGGAACTATCGTCCTTGATTTTGGCAAGGGCTTTGTCGATGAGTTTTCCAAATTGTGCTTTGGCATTCTCATCTTCGATCTTGTCCAGAGCTCCTTTGAGTTCCTCCAGTTCTTTGACTGCAGCTTCCTTGTCACCGGCGAGGAAACGGAGGCGAGATCTGAGAACACCGTCCTCGGTGCGCTTGAGTTGATCCGAATCTTCAGGAGTCGCTTTAAAGGTTTCTAGGGCAGTTTTAGCGTATTCTTCGGAACCTTCGCCCGCTTCGAGTTGAAGCATGGCTGCTGTGTCCACATACTCAGTAGTGAAATCTTTATACTTCTCAGCTGCGGTCTCTTTACGGAATTCAAGCAGAGCCTTCCAATCCTTCTTGTTGGTCAAAGCTGCAATGATAATCTGAGGTTTCCTGGTGTCGTCCTCTTTAAGAGTCTTGGCGAACTCAATCACTTTGTCCCATTCACCGGCTTGCATGAGAGGCATGAGCTTGGCGCGGAACTCTTCTTCCGCTTTTTGCTCGGCTTCTTGCTCCGCTGCATATTTGGCTGCATCGAAACTTCCGTCCAAGAGTGATTCGATGAGTTTTTCGTCGATGCCTGCTGGGTGGGTCATCAACTGGATAACGCCGTCTTTGACGATGAAGCTGTGTGGAATTCCCTCTACACCTGCTGCATTGAGCCAGTTTTTACTGAATGCTGCGTCTTCTCCGCCCCAATAGGCAACAGGATAGGACATTTTATCACCTTGTTTCTCCACGAATGCTTTTGCGGCATCGCTACTCTCCTCAAAAACATCAACCCCGATGACCACAAGGCCTTTACTGCCATATTTTTTGTGGAGGTCGTTCACGTGAGGGATTACTTGAATACAAGGACCGCACCAGGTAGCCCAGCACTCGATGAGGTAGACTTTGCCTTTTTCATCTAGCTTTTCAATGGGGCCGCCTTTCAGCCACTCAACACCTTCAAAGGCTGGTGCTTTATCACCAACTTTGAGTGATTGCTTTGCTTCTGCCGCCTCTTCAGCTGGAGCCTCTGCTGGTGCTTCGGCTTGAGCGTATGCGAGCGTGTTCAAGGAGGCCATTCCCATGGCGAGACAGGCGATGGTGGCGTTTTTCTTTAGTTTCATAAAATTAAGAGTTGGTGTTTGGGCGCTGAGGCCGAGGAGCAATAGCTCTTTAAACGAAGCTACATATAGCCTTATTAGGGGCTTTCTAGCAATATCTTTGCGAGAAATCACCGAAGAAATCGGATATGCAATAACTTATTTGCGGGTGATTTAAATGCTGTTTCATATCATTTTAAACTGGATGCAACCTGTGTTTCTATGGTTTCAGAGTAGATACCGATGCACTTTATTCCCGAATCGATCACAGTTCGCCTGGAGGACGGCCAGAAAGTGCTGCTTCGTGAGGTGCGCCCATCCGATCGAGAGCGAGCACTTGCCGGTTTCGAGAAATTGAGTGTCGAGTCGGTGTATTTTCGATTTTGGAATGACCTTTTAGAGCTGAGTGATTCGATGCTGGATCGTCTTACACGTGCAGATCAGATTAATCATTTGGTGTGGTGCGCACTTGATCCGGATAATGATGAGAACCCAGGATTTGGAGCGGCCTCGATCTGGCGCTATGAAGATGATCCACAGATGGCTGAGATATCCTTCACCGTTCTGGATGAGTATCAAAGCAGGGGGATTGGTACTTTGCTGTTAGCTGTACTTTGGATATTAGCAGAAAAACTCGGCATCAATATGCTGAGAGCTAATGTGTTGCCTGAGAACGCGCGAGCTATCCAATGGTTGGTTCACCTTGGCGGCAGGGCTGTAGAGCAGAAGGGGATTTGTGAGATAGATCTGCTTCTGGATGAGTCAGAGGATATCCAGACTGAGAAACGCCAGGAATTACTTGTTTGGCTGGATCAACTACGCGGTGAATTTGAATAGGTATCTTCAAAACCCTTGCGTCCTGCACGAATAGCCTCTGAAAACTCATCTGAGTCATGCAGTTTTTGGGCGTCATCCGTAATGAGAGCCTGCTTTCTCAGGTCTTTAAAACTTAGGCTATCTCCTTTAATCCAGCCTTTTTCTTTCACCATGGCATCGAGTTGACCATTGGCGAGCATTCTCCAGTCTTTGAGAGTTTCCTGATCCTTTGGAGAGGCTTGGTTCCGCAGGCTCGTTGTACAGTTGGCTCTGAGGATGTGATAGAAGCGTGGATTCTCATGTAGCTCGTTCTGAGTCTTTACTGAGGCTAAAAAGATTTCTCTGTTTTTCTCTGGTGTGAAGTCAAAGCGATAGAGGTAGACCTTCTCTTTACGAATATTCGTGCGAAGTCTGATGATGTCCTCTTCGGATCCAAAAATATACTGCAGCTCGTACATTTTGTAGAGCCCACCCAAAGGAGTAAAATGCTCATCTTTCTCTCGGCGAGTTTCAATGGACAGGCAGATGCGGCCCTCATCTCCAAAATCGAAAGATAGCATAGGATGGCCCATCAATTTGCCCCCAAAATCATCATGGAAATAGTCGATGTGTCTGAGCTTAGAGAGATGGACTACACGTGTTTCCCACTTCTCAGTAATGGCTCCATCAAGTCCGTAGTCGAAGTTGCGAAAGTGATGGAATGTGATTTGATCTCCCTCTATCTCTACCCATCCAGTCTTGCTAAACTCCGGAGCCCAGTCTCGGTCGTTAGAGGGCATAATGAATGACCAGGGTATGAGTACCACAGCAATGAAGGCTAGTGAGATCCATTGTGGAGCGATTTTATCCCCGTATCGTTTGGTGATAAACCATATACAGGTAACCCAGCACAGGGAAAGGAGGGTGTTACTTAAGGAGGCTGAGGCAAACGGGCCATCATAGATAATGGCCCCAAAGGCGTAGATGCCAAGCAGGAGGCATAGCCAGCTTAAGGCTTTGGCAAGCCAGGGATGTCTGATTGCTTGGAGACGTATGGGCACGCCATCATCATGCCCGCTTGGACCCTGAAACGGCAAGAAGATTGCTGTTTCAGACCAAGGCTGGGTTGTCCTCCCGGCCGCGGAACCAACCGGTTAAGCTAAGACGTGGTTGTCTGGCGGGAAGTACTTCATGCCAGAAATCTGCACTTCGGAAGATGACTACGGAACCATACTCAGGGAGAATATCGATATAGGGTCCGTGGATGCCTTTTTCGATGTCTGTATAGAGCCTCAATTGGCCACCATTCGCCTCATCCCAATCCTTGTTCAGATAGGTGATCAGGGTGACCTGCCTAGTTGGGCTGACTCTATGCTGATCCAGGTGCGGTTTGTAGAAGCCCCCTTCAGGATAGCGAGCCAGATGTCCTTCATAGGACTCTAACGGCAAGAAAAGAGCTCTTCTTAGAAATGAGATGATTTCATCCATGAATTCGAGCCAATCTTTGGTGACTGCTGACGAGTCTTCGGGCTCCAGCCAGAAGATGGAATCTGACCTGATCTCCGAGCGTACTTCGAGAGCCGCACCTTTGCCTACGCCAGCTCGTTCCAGCTTGTCCGCATCTTCTTTGGCTTCCAATAGGCCCACCAGTCTCTCTAAGAAATCTGGATGAAGGGCGTTTTTGAGGTGTAAAAAGCCTGGCGAGGATAAACCTTCAGCTATCCGATCGAGCCATTTATCTGGACACGAGTAATCACCCATAGCGGGGCGCAGTATGTCGTTCATAGAGTTGTCAGTCGTGCCATGATATGCTGTTTTGCGGGGAAAGCAGGCAAGAAAATTTGTTGTGCCGCAGCTATTTTTTAATTCCTCTTATTCAAGTGGTTTGGTTGCTCTGATTGGGTTTTCAGTCTAAGCTCTAAAGATCCTTACAATGACTAAAACATCCAAGCATTCCAAACGGTCCTGTCTGAGAGTTTTTCTCGTGCTCTTCTTGCTTCTCGTCGTGAGTATCGGTGTCACTTGGTGGTGGGTGAATAGACCCATCGAACCTGTGAAGCTCACGGACCAAGAGATCCAGCAGGTGGAAGAGAAAGTGGAAGCGGTAAAAACATCAAGTTACCAGCCCGGAGCAAAGGAGATTGTGTTTACAGAGCGTGAACTGAATGGACTGCTTAGCCAGAAGACGCCCTATGGCGACCAGTTGCAGTTTGAGCTCGAAGATGATGCCATACACGCTCGGGTCGAGAGTGATCTGGATGAGGGGATGCCTATTGTGGGCGGAAGAAGATTGAAAGCGAAAGCTCGTTTCATTGTGAAGCATGAGGCGGGAGTGCCTCCAGAGCTTGTGCTGGACGATGTAACAGTCTGGGCCGTGTCCTTGCCCAATGACTGGCTCGGAGGACTGAAAGGTAAGAATCTGCTGGCTCAGATGCTTGGAGAAAGCTCCCTGCCCGGTATCGAGTCTATTTCGGTCCAGCCTGGGCGGCTAGTCATTCGGTTAAAGGAATGACTAGCGACTAATCTGCTGTGCCGCGTGAGAATTAAGCGGACTGACGGTTTCTACTTCTGTAGTTGCGTCTGCGGCGTCGTATTTTACCGCCCTTGCTTTCATTCAAGCTACTCTTTTGGCCAGATGATGTCTCTTGGGACTTTGCCTTGGATTTAGCCTGAGGTTTCTTCGGGTTGCTCTTTCTAGGACCACGCGCTTTTCTCGCTTCTGCCTTGCGGGCTGCATCCGCTTTCAGTACTTCGCTGGCTGTTGGGGCTCGGTCGGTCCACTGATTGGGCTCAAAGCCCTCCTCGGTCAGAAGTTTGATTTTCTTGCTGATCAATTTCTCGATGCCACTTAGGAAAGGACGTTCATCATTACAGACTAGCGATACGGCTTGTCCTTCTTTGCCTGCTCGTCCAGTCCTTCCGATGCGGTGTACGTAATCAGCAGGTACGTTTGGCAGTTCAAAATTGATCACATGCGGCAGTTGGGCGATATCGATGCCGCGTGCGGCGATGTCCGTGGCTACGAGCACTTGAATCTTTGATTTCTTAAACCCTTCCAGAGATTTGGTGCGGGAGCCCTGAGACTTGTTTCCGTGGATGGCACTGGCGGTGATTCCCGCTTTATTCAGTTTCTCACTCAGTCTGTTCGCTCCGTGTTTTGTACGGGTAAAGATAAGTACCTGATCCCAATTACCTTGTTTGATCAAGTGGATGGTAAGCTCCGTCTTTGTTTTTTGATCACAGCGATAGGCGAGCTGGTCGACAGTCTGAGCAGTAGTGTTCTCTGGAGTGACTTCTACGGATACAGGATTCTTGAGGAACTCTTTGGTAAGTGCACGGATTTCTTTGGAGAACGTGGCGGAGAAGAGTAGATTTTGGCGCTTGCTTGGGATTTTGCTGACGATCTTGCGAATAGGCTGAATGAAGCCCATGTCTAGCATGCGGTCAGCCTCATCAAGAACGAGCATTTCCACTTTGGAGAGGTCGCAGACTCCCTGATCACAGAGATCAATGAGCCTTCCCGGTGTGGCTACGAGGATGTCTACTCCACGCTTTAGCTGGTTAATTTGAGGACGCATACCTACGCCGCCGAATACCACACAGCTCTGGAGGTCCAGATGTTTGGAGTATGCCTCAATGTTGTCCTGAACCTGGGCAGCAAGTTCTCTTGTGGGGGTTAGGACAAGCGTTCTGATGTGGCGACGTCCGCCGGTTCGCTTGGCTAAAAGATGCAGAGAAGGAAGTGTGAATCCAGCCGTCTTACCGGTGCCGGTTTGAGCTGCTGCAAGGACGTCTTTCCCTTTTAAAATAGGAGGAATTACCTTGGCCTGAATCGGTGAAGGGGTGGTGTAGCCTTTCTCTTTGACGGCACGAAGAATTGGTTCGGCGAGGCCGAGCGAGTCGAATGATTTCATTTCAAATGTTGTTGTGTTTTAGCACGCGCAGGGCCTCGGATTGGGCCAGGAAAATGGCGCGGCTTTGATCTGAGACAATGAACAGTTTGAAAGTGTAGGTCGCTCGATCTGGGCGCAGACTAGTCTAGATTTTCAGGAATGATAGGGAAATCTCCAATTTCTTCACGTGCGGTCCATGGTCGGACCAAAGCTTCACAAAGTCATGAAGAGCATTTTTAGCTTGGATGCTTGGCTCTACAGGAGTAGCTTGCGCCCTCATCGCTCTCCGGGTGATCGCGGCTGCGGCAGTAATGTCAGTAGTCGAGGAAAGTCCGGACACCAGAGGGCAGTGCGCCTCGTGAAGAACGGGGGATATCAAGGCTCAAGCCTTGATAGACGGAAAGTGCAGCAGAGAGTAGACCGCCGATGGATCTCCGGATCACAGGTAAGGGTGAAAGGGTGGGGTAAGAGCCCACCGCCCAGAGGGTAACCGCTGGGGCACGGTAAACCCCGCATGGTGCAAGACATAACAGGGGAAGGGTCGCCCGCCCGAGTAGGATCCCCGGGTAATAGTCGCACGACTGCTCCGGCAGCGTCCTGTCTCGGCAGGAAGACAAATGATCACACAGTCCCGCTCGCGGGATGGACAGAATCCGGCTTACAGGAGAGCGATGAGCCTTTTTTAGATTCATGATTAGACAATGAATGGCCTTGCTTGTTGACCGTGTATCGGCATCTTTCCGTTCTGAAACCTCAAGAATATCGATTTTTTACCATGGAAAACAACTCCTTCTCAGAAATTTCCCAAGCTTTTCGCGATCATAACTCCTTTATCATAATGAGCCACGTGCGTCCTGATGGTGATGCCATCGGCTCTCAGTTGGCACTGGGTCATGCTCTGGAGGAAATGGGGAAGACTGTCTATTATGTCAATGAGGACGGACTTCCTGAGAATCTGGATTTCCTGCCACACGCAGACCGTATTGTTCAGCCTAAGGGAGAAGTGCTGGATGTGGAAGTGGCGATTGCCGTTGATTGTGCAACCAAGCCACGCTTGGGCGAGAACGCACTCAAGGCTGCCTCTAACGCAAAACTCTGGATTAATATCGATCACCACATTTCTAACCCTCGCTACGGAGATCTGAATCATATCGACTCCACGTCACCTGCTACAGGGCAGATTCTCTACAATTTGATCACGAAAGAAGACCTTCCTCTTAGCGCGGTAACACGTGATGCCATCTACGTGGCTGTCTCCACGGATACCGGGTCTTTCCAGTACAGTGGCACCACGGTAGAAACCTACGAAATGGCCGCCGACCTAGTACGCCGTGGCCTAGATGTGGGTAAGATCAATGCTTTGACATACGACAGCAATCCATACCGCCGTGTAGAGCTTCTGAGGCATTTGCTCAACACGCTCGTCCGTACCGATGACGGAGAGATTGCGGATTGGCAGCTTGAATATCACGTTAAGGAAGAGCTGGAGCTCAAGCCTGAGGATAGCGAGGGACTCATCGATATTATCCGTGCCGTCAAAGGGGTGACTGTAGCGGTCTTCTTTGAAGAGCTTAAGGGCGGTACTGTCCGCGTAAGTATGCGCTCTAAGGATCTTAAGGTGAACGTCTGTGAGGTTGCCAAGGAATTCCATGGTGGAGGCCATGCTTTGGCCGCAGGCATTCGTATGGAAGGCCCTATGTCTGAGGCTCGTGAGAAGGTTCTCGCAGCGCTCAGAAAGAAAGTAGATCAAGCCAAGGGCTAGGCCTCTTGAGGTTCACAGTTTAACCGCTATTTTAAAGCATCAGCTATGGAAACCGATTTCTCACCTAGCGGCGTTCTTGTCGTAGACAAAGAGCCGAACATGACTTCGCATGATCTGGTGGCGATCACCAGACGCCAGCTTAAGTTCAAGAAGATTGGTCACTGCGGCACCCTGGATCCTATGGCTACGGGTGTTCTTATGTTGGTCATCGGAAAGGCAACAAAGCTTCAAGATAGGCTGATGTGTGAGGACAAGGTCTATGAGGGCTCCTTGAAATTCGGTGAAACGACTAATTCACAGGACAGAGAGGGTGAGATCGAGGAGACCAAAGAGGTGCCAGCTTTCTCTGATGAGGAAGTCGAGGCAGCCTTCAACCATTTCGTCGGCGATTTTGAACAGATTCCTCCGATGGTCAGCGCGATCAAAAAGGACGGGGTACCTCTCTACAAACTTGCCAGGAAAGGTAAGGTCGTGGAGCGTAAACCACGTGCTGTAAAAGTGAGTGATTATAGCATTTCACGTATTGAACTCCCTGAAGTGGACTTCACCGTGCATTGCTCAAAAGGTTTCTATGTGCGCACTTACGCGCACGACATTGGACAATATCTTGGCTGCGGTGCTCACCTAACTGCTCTACGGCGTACGCGCTCCGGTCATTTCGATCTCAGCCGTGCGATCAAGGCATCCGATCTCATGAAGGCCACGCGCGAGGAGATCATGGAGAAGCTGATTGGGCTGGAGGAGATTGCAGAAATCCTCAGTAAGTGATAAGTCTATCATATGCGTGTATTTCAGGACATCCGTGAACTTACAGAGTTGGATGCGCCTCTGCATTTAGCACTTGGTGTTTTTGACGGCGTGCACGTTGGGCACCAGGAGGTGATTGGCCTGGCCGTGGAGGGTGCGAGGTCTCAGGGTGGATTGAGTGGAGTGCTCACCTTTGAGCCACATCCGATACGTGTATTGGCGCCTGAGCGCGCACCGCGCCGTATCTTGGCATCGATTGATCACAAAATCGAATTACTCAAGGACATCGGTGTAGATTTCGTCTGTGTGCAGAAGTTTGATAAGGACTTTGCTGCCCGTAATGCAGAGGAATTCATCGCTGATTTAGCCTACTACGCCGATGAACTCAAGCGTGTGGCCGTAGGTGAAGATTGGGTGTTTGGTCGTGGCCGTAGTGGGAATATCCACAAGCTTCGCGAGTGGGGTGGAGAACTGGGCTTTGTTGTTGATGCCGCGGCTCCTGTTATGGTGGACGGCGAGCGTGTGAGTAGTACCCGTATTCGTCAGGCGATCCGTGATGGCAACCTACAGGCTGCGCATGATATGTTGGGCAGACAATACACTGTGGTTGGTACTGTCATTGAAGGGCGCAAGCTTGCTCGCAGCTTGGGTTTCCCTACTGCCAATGTTGTTGCTCACAACGAGCAGTTGCCTCCCGATGGAGTTTGGGCACTCAAGGTGGAAGTGAATGGCAAGTCCTATCAGGCGATAGGCAATCTTGGTCGAAGGCCTACCGTTGAAATGGAAGGCGCCAGACGCCTGTTAGAAGTTCATGTGTTTGGATTTGATGAAGATATCTACGGTCAGGTGATCGAGGCAGAATTCCTCGACTATATCAGACCTGAGAAGAAATTCGAATCTATTGAGGCTCTCAAGGCTCAGATAGAAGATGATGTCAACAAAGTGAAGTCTATCATTTAACAAGAAGATGCTGGGCAGCTATCAAGAACGCGGCTTTGCCATAATCAAAGGATTTGCTGATGCTGATGTGGTGCAGAAATTTCGCACTGAAATGGATAAGGTGTCTGAGAGTGAAGCATCGATCTGTGTCAGGCACTTGCGCTCAAAATCTGATATCGTCGAGGAGTTTGCCTTTTCTGATCAGGTTCGCGATCTGCTCGGTGCAAACTGGCTGCCGGTCCGTAGTATTTTATTCGATAAGAATAAGGCAATGAATTGGCCAGTGGCATGGCATCAAGATTTAACCATAGCATTGAAGGGGTATGAGGAGGTCTCCGGCTACGGTCCATGGTCAGAGAAAGATGGGGTCATACATGTCCACGCCCCCGATCAAGTTCTTCAGAACATGATAACTATCCGACTACACTTGGATGATACGCCTGCCTCGAATGGGGCGTTGCGGGTAATGCCGGGCTCACATCTGAAGGGTAAGATTAATTCAGCACTTATTCCTGCAATGGTGAATTCAGGAGAGCATGTTTGTGAATGCTTGGCTGGGGATTTGTTAGTCATGTCCCCATTAATTCTGCACGCTTCCCACAAGTCGCAGAAGCCAAGCCGGCGGCGTATAATTCACATTGAATATGCCCAAGCTAACACTCTAGATGCCGCTCTGGAGTGGCATGAGTCAGCCATTAAGCGGAAATAATTCTCTCCAAGCGATTGAACATGGGGAACTTTGAGAGGCTGATTCTAACCACCATGAGGATCGGAAGTCCGATAAGCATCCCAGGGATGCCCCATAGAGCGCCCCAAGCCATGACCCATATAAAGATCACAATAGGGTTCACCGTGAAACTTTTCCCTAAAATGGCTGGAGTGAGAAAGTTGCCCTCGATGATCGTGAGCATGTAGTAAACTGCGGGCACAAGTATTACAGCGAGCTGATTGTCAAAGTGGGTCGCTGCCACCAGGAATACAATCACAGCACCAATAATGGCCCCGATGTAGGGGATGAAATTCAGAGTGCCTGCCATGACCCCCCAGAGTATGGGGTTCGGCATGCCCAGTGCCCACATTGCGAGTCCCGTGATGACTCCAAGCAGCGAATTAATGACAGTAATTGTGAGCATGTAGCGCGATACTTCTGTGGTCAATTGGTCCATCAGTGCGGCTGTAGCTTCCACTTCAGTGATGTGCTTGATCATGTTTTCGCCATAGGCCAGCAGGAAAAACACAAGGATGAAGGTGATGACAAGGTGGTAGCCGACTGACTTCACCGTTTTGATGAGTTCGTCCACCGGACTTTTGCCGACTTTTACGCGCACAGGCTTATTGTCCTTGATGTCATCTAGCACAGTAGCAGGTGTCTCAAGAGGTGGAGATACTTCCTTCTCAATCCCGGGCCGCGCAATAGATTCTGGAGGGGCGAATTCGTCTTCTACCTCAGGTTCCTTAGGTGTGGTGATTTTTTCCACCTCGGTGGCAACCTTGTTGAGGCCTGACTGAATGTCTGAGAGCGGCTGAAAGACGTTTTTCAGTCTCTGTTTTACGATATCATCACGGAGTTTTTCCGAATACTCATAAGCAGGCTCGGATAAATAGATGATGGCAGCACCCACTCCTGAGGTAACCATCATAAGAATCATTAACGCGGCTACTGGAGATAGGATGTGAAGTTTTTCGTGTAGAAACTTTTGTATAGGGTTGAGAATGAGTGTTATGAGGAGTGCTAGTATGACCGGGAGGAGCACAGGGCGGACAAAGTAGAGCGTGTAAGCACCAGCGAGTAACAAGATGCCAAGCTGCACGTTAGTCATCCTTCTAATACTATCACGTAACGAAGCCTTGTGTTCGTCCTCTTCCTCACTAGGTATGAAATCGCTCTGGTTGTCGTTACTCATTTGCAATTGCTAGTATGATCTGTTTTTCTGCTTTGCCAAGCAGCGAGGTGATTTAGGAAATCACCTTGACGCCAGTGGGGGTTGGCAGCGATATTTAACCTAAGTTAACCAATTAATCGATCAGTTATCATATGAGTCAGGAAGAAATGCCGGAAGTGAGTTTGCGTGATATGTACTCAGACTATTTCCTGGATTACGCGAGTTATGTAATACTTGAGCGCGCGGTGCCTCATATTGACGACGGTTTGAAGCCAGTGCAGCGCCGTATATTGCACTCCATGGATGAGATGGATGATGGCCGCTACAACAAAGTTGCGAACATCGTTGGGAATACCATGAAGTACCATCCGCATGGTGACGCTTCCATTGGGGATGCCATGGTGGGCTTAGGTCAGAAAGACTTATTGATCGATACCCAGGGTAACTGGGGTAACGTTCTCACGGGCGACCGAGCTGCAGCTCCTCGATATATTGAGGCCCGACTAACTCCATTTGCCAAGGAGATCAGCTTTAACCCAAAGACTACGGACTGGACGCCGAGTTATGACGGGCGAAATAAAGAGCCGGTTGCATTGTCCATGAAGTTTCCTTTGCTTCTTGCCCAAGGGGTCGAGGGGATTGCCGTGGGCTTGGCGTGTAAAATTTTGCCTCATAACTTCATAGAGCTGATCGATGCGAGCATTTCAGCTCTACGTAAGGAACCATATTCCCTGTATCCAGATTTCCCGACTGGTGGAATCATGGACGCCAGCGATTATCGTGAAGGCCTACGTGGTGGGAAGATACGAGTCAGAGCGAAGGTGGACATCGACAGCAAGAAGTTGCTTAGGATTACCGAGGTGCCATTCGGTGTTACAACCGGCGGATTGATGGACAGTATCGTCGCGGCTAATGAAAAGGGCAAAATCAAGATCTCCAAGATTGAGGACAATACTGCAGCGAACGCAGACATCTTGGTGCATTTGCCTGCAGGTGCGGATCCAGAGATTACAAGGGATGCCCTCTATGCCTTTACGGATTGCGGTGTCAGCATCTCGCCGAATGCCTGTGTGATTATCGATGGTAAACCACGCTTCATGGGGGTCAATGACATCCTTAAGCACAGCGCTTACCTGACCAAGGATTTGTTACAGCAGGAGCTTGAGATCAAATTGGGTGAGCTCAATGACAAGTGGCATTTCAGCTCCTTGGAGAAGATCTTTATTGAGAATCGCATCTATCGCGACATCGAGGAGTGTGAAACTTGGGAGGCTGTCATTGAGGCCATCGACAAGGGGCTCAAGCCATTCAAGAAACTGCTCAAGCGTGAGGTTACCCAGGATGACATTGTTCGTCTTACCGAAATCAGGATTAAGCGGATTTCCAAATACGACAGCTTCAAGGCAGATGAAGCCATCAGAGTCTTGGAGGAAAATATTGAAGAAGTAGAAAAGAATCTGCGTAACTTGACTCGCTTCACCATCAGGTACTTCGAAAACCTCAAGAAGAAGTTCGGTAAAGGGCGTGAGCGAAAGACGGTTCTGCAGGAGTTCGAGGTTGTTGATCGTACCCAGGTTGTGATCGCCAACGAGACTCTTTACGTAGATCGCAAGAATGGTTTTGCTGGTTTTGGCCTGAAGAAGGAGGAAGCTGTCGAAAAATGCTCGGAACTTGACGATGTTGTGGTCTTCAACTCTGACGGAGTGATGAAGGTGATGAAGGTTGCCGAGAAGTTTTTCGTCGGTAAGCGTCCACTTCACATAGCCGTCTTCCGTAAAGATGAGGAGAAAATTTACTCAATGATTTACCGTGAGGGGCGTGATGGTCCAGTGCGCGCCAAGCGCTTCAAGATCGGCGGCGTTACTCGAGAGAAAGAGTATGAGATTGCCAAAGGGCCCAAAGGTAGCCGAGTCTTTTACTTCGCGGTCCACGACTCTGAAGAAGAGAGCTCTAACAATGTGGTGGTAGTTCACCTCAAGGCTGCACTGAGGTTGCGCAACCTTGCCAGACCATTCCACTTTGGAGAGATTGCCGTTAAAGGGCGAAGTGTCCGTGGCAATCTGGTAACTAAGCATGCTGTAGACCGGGTAGTACGTGCGCCTAAGGATTTATCCGAAGGAGAGGGTGACCTTTTCCAAGGGAAATAAGTAAAGAAAAAGGCTGACCTGCCGGTCAGCCTTTTCAAATGAAGGAGGTTTATTTTACGGTAAACTTTCTACCTCGGTTCTCTCGCCAGGCTTTAGTAATTGAGCTGTAGAGTTGGTTGAGGTCTGCTATTTCATAGAGGCGATACTCAACAGTCTTGGCGTGAGTGGTGATTGGGTATTCTTTGGTGACGACGGTGTTAGCATCACTGCCAGTACGCTTGGCGGCCTGGTCACCTAGTTGTTTGGCACGGTTGATCAGGTTTTGGGCGATGTTGGAATTGCCGTTTTCCCCGAGAGCTTCAATGACGTATATACGAGTCGCTAGGGCGCCCTGTGTTTCGATATTTACTTCGTGCACCACGGCTCCTTTGATCATGTAGCTGTGCATGCTTACGGATGAGAGGCGGTCCAGGGCGACCATGTAGCGCCCCCCAGGAAGATCAGCCTGCCAAAAACGCCTCACAGAATTCACGACATCAGAATTGTCTTTCTGGTCGTCTTGGGAGAATGCTGTGGTGGGGCTGAGAGCCGCCATTGCAATGATGGCAGAATAGGTGATTGTTTTGGCAAAAGATTTCATAGTGCTTTTTTGTGTCTACGATTTAACAAGTGAACGGTTACAGGAGTTTCTGTCAAAACCTGATTTACAGGACAGACGTGCACAGGTTAATAATTTTAACGAATGCCAACGTACCGATCCAATGTAGCAGCCCTGATCATGAACCATCGTGGTGAGGTTCTAGTCTGCGAGCGTAAGAATTTCCACGGATCTTGGCAATTTCCACAAGGTGGTGTAGACAAAGGTGAGAGGAAAAAAGAAGCTCTTTATCGAGAGGTGTGGGAGGAGGTAGGCTTGAAAAAATCTCATTATAAGGTCTTGGAGAAAAAGGGAGGGTACCGATATCTGTATCCTCCCAAGATCAGGAAAAAGAAGAAGTACGATGGCCAGAAGCAGACCTACTATCTGTGCCAGCTTAAGAAATGGGCCCCGTCTCCCTATATTGGCAAAAACAACCCCGAGTTCAGGGATTATGACTGGGTTCACCCGGAGGATTTTCACGAAGAGTGGCTACCAGACTTCAAGCTTGAGGTGTATAGGCAGGTGATGTGGGATTTTTTCGAAGTAGATCTGAGCACTTACTCTTCGATGACAGAGTGATGAGCTTCGGCGAAATGGTTAATCTCGCTAACGACAAAGTCTAAGTTCCGGAAGTAAATGTCATTGTGGTCTGTTTTCTCCAGGCTGATCAGTTGGTTGACTCCCTGATGCTTGGCCACGAGCTGCTGCCCATGTTCGTGTGGGATGACTGAATCATTCTTCCCATGCACCACGAGTAGAGGTGAGTGGACATCTTTGATTCTGCTGATGTTAGGAAACATGTCACAGGGGAATATGGGGTATTTGACGCCGACACGATAAATGCTGGTGAATGGAGCCAGGAGGACGACGCAGGCAGGCTGGTTTTTTGCTGCAAGATACACGGTAGGTCCAGTACCCACTGATTGTCCAAGCAGGATGATATCCTGTTCCTTGATGCCGAGTTTTTCAGTGGCATGAGACCAAACTTTGTCGATGGTGGCGTAACATGTCTTTTCCGTGGCGGCACCATCACTTAGCCCATAACCAGGGTAGTCGTAGGCAATCACTCCATATCCTAAGCCTGAAAACTCCCGAAACAGGTCTGTTAGTTGGCCAATGTCCTCTGCATTGCCGTGGGACCAGAAGATGGTTGGCTTGCCCTTGGCGGCCTGGTAATGGACTGTGGCGATCTTTCCGCCTTGGCCGTCGTCGATAAGAGTTAAGTGGGGGAGGGTTTCATCATAATGATCACTCGGTGGGTAAAACACCAGTTTGTGCGCAAAGAATACCGCGACTACGAGCAGCATCAGATAGATGCTGATGAGGGAGAGGACCATTCGTTTCCAGCTTAGATCGCCAACTAAATATTTTCTTAGCTTACTCATTACCAATATGTTCGTGTAGCCAGGCTACGATGCGTCGTTTGTTTGGTTGATCCACGAGCCATTCTGCAAATGACTTGAGGCGGTCGGCATCCATCCGTGACATTTCACTGAAAAAGCGTGCATTCATAGAGTCTTCAGCCTCCTGGATGCTCACTTTTCGTTGGTATGATGAGCTGAAGATCATGTGAAGGGAGGCATGGAGACCATGTTTTTTCAGGGCTTCCCATTCTCCTGGGTCAAGCCATATCCCGCCTGTGCTCGGACTACGGTCTACATAAAAACTGAGCCCTTCACCAACCCGATATCTCACCAATAGGCAATGGCTCTCAGGGCATAGTAAGGCTGGACGATTTCCGTTGTGAGGACCGTCACCTGCTCTTGCTTCTCTGACAGGCTGGTACTCATGCTTGCTTACAGTGCTGTGAGTGTGAGACGTGGGCTGGGTGGAGTGCCACTGCCAGTAGGCAGGTGCTTGAATCCAGTGGCCTTTGGATATGGGGCACTGCCAAGAAGTCAGACCTGGTTCTAGCTCGAATTCCACGAGTTCAGTCTCTGGATGGAGTGGGCTTTTCATGTGGGCGGTTTGAATTAGGCGATTGGGTTGGCCATGGCGGCATCCGTTATACTATCATCTAGATAGGCGTCATCGAGAACCGATTGAGCCCAAGGCTCTGATTGAGCGATATAACTAAGAATTCGGCATGCCATGATTTGTACGAGTTCCTGTTCACTCCAAATCAACTCTCTGAGGTAGCGCCAGTCATCAGGAACCAGGATCTTTGGATTGTTGATTTGAGCGGCAGCATTCTCGCTGATCATCAGGCATCGGTCAAAATCGGGATCCTTCGGTACGGGGGGGACCTCATAAATCACGAGTGGTGTGTTCGACTCACCAGTGAGCTCACACTTGGATTTCGCCCGTCGCGCCAAATCTTTACCGAAGTAGTTGAGGGTCTCCATGCGCTCCTTGTGCTGATCGTATCCTTTAGCCATATTCAGTTTTAGTAGCGTTGCTTGGCCGAGATGGCAATAGCTGCCAGGAGGGCACCAATGGTATTATAAACTAGGTCCCAACTGGTGTTTGCGTATCCACCCACATTAGTCTCAGAAATTATGAGAGTTGCAAAGAATTCGATGACTTCATTTAGTGCACCATAGCCCATAGAGGATGTAGCACAGAGTAGTACGACCCCGAAGGTGGGCTGCAGGCGTCGCTTGTATCGCTGGTGAATGATAGACGCTAGTGTCTGCCAGCTGAGCCATGTGGTGACTGCAAAGCCGTAGCAGTGGACGATTTGGTCGTACTTCAGCTTCCCTGGAATTAGCCAGAGCGAATAGAGTACCCGCTTGCCGCCATCGGTGGGCCAATTTTCCGGGATGGCAAGCAGCCCACCAGCTAGGTGGGCTAGGCCCCAAAATGAGAGTGCCCAGAGCAAGGGGGCAGTATAATTGATCTTTTTGTGTGCTATGAATGCGCCGATAATAAGAAGTATCAGCACGCTCACATAGTAAACGAATTCAGTGTTGCCGTTTAGCATGGCCATTACCACGGCACCAGCAATATAGAGGCAGTTGAAAACGATGAGTCCCATCAGGGGAGTGTGTTTCTGGTAGGAATTCATCATAATATTTATTTACACTCTTCATCTGCTAACAAACTGATTCTGACTTGGAAAGAGAAAGTGTGGTGCTACTCCATGGTGATAGTTGATTGCCATAGGTGGACATATCCTGTTAAACATATGTCTGATGAATGTTCACCACCTAGAGTTGTTCTACTACGTAGCCAAGTATGAGGGAATTACTGCTGCGGTTAGAAAAATGCCCTATGGCATTCAGCAACCTGCGGTCAGTGGGCAGATCCTACAGCTTGAAAACGAGCTTGGGGTAAAGCTGTTTAATCGCCGGCCATTCGCCCTTACTAAAGCGGGTGAGGATTTGTATGATTTTGCCTACCCGTTCTTTTCGCGTCTGGCAGATATCGAGGAGCGGTTGAAAGGTGAGGAGAGTAGCCATCTGAGGATTGCCGCGTCGGCTTCAGTCCTCGGTAACCATCTTCCTGAGGTACTTGAGAAGCTCAAGCTGAAAACCCCGGATCTGAAGTTGACTTTGAAGGAGGTTGAGCCTTCCGAAGTCTTTGGCTTGCTGACATCTCAGCAGGCCGATGTGGCCGTCACCGTGTTACATGACCGCTTGAGTGATGGGCTTAAGTCCATTGAGTTAATGAGGATCCCCCTGGCTTTAGCTGTTCCAGCATCCTGCAAAGTGAGTAGCCTGGAAGATCTGCTTGAAGATTGCCCTTATGGTGATGGTAAAATTGGTAAAATCCCTCTGGTGGGCTTGCCGGCTAATGAGACCCTGCAGAGGTTGTTTCAACAAGGCCTCAATCAGCAATCGGTACGCTGGGAGGTCAGTATGGAAGTGAATGCACTCGATGTGATCCAGCGCTATGTGGGGAGAGGCTTCGGCGCGGGGATCACTGTGGCTATCCCTGGGGTCAATCTTTATCAGGGGTGTCAGTTGCTGCCATTGGACGGCTTTCCTCCACTAGTCATCGGGGCCGTGTATCAAGGATCACTGAAGCCGATTACCCAGGAGTTTCTTGAGGCAGCCAAGAGTCATGTGGCTAGCCTGGTGTCATGAGCGCAGAATTCCTCTTGCGCTCGAGGTAGTGGGCACTACACTGCCGCTTCTATGGCAACAGAAACCCGCTCAAAGCGACCTGCAATTCTCATTCTTGGTGCTCCTGGGTCCGGCAAAGGCACTCAAGGCAAAGCATTAGGCATGGTGCCGCGCTTCTTCCATTGCGCCTGTGGTGACGTCTTCCGCTCACTGGATACCCGCACTGAACTTGGTAAAAAATTTGTTGAGTACTCCAGTAAGGGCCAGCTTGTTCCAGATGAGCTGACGATCGAGTTGTGGAAGGCACAGATCGAAAACTGGAAAGATAGCCATGTTTATTTCCCGGATGCAGACATCTTGGTGCTAGACGGCATTCCACGTAATGTTCGTCAGGCTGAAATCCTTTCTGAGTATGTTGATGTGCTTCAGGTCTTCCATCTTTCTTGCCCAAATCGCGAAGAACTCGCTCGCCGCATGCGTAAACGTGCCCTGAGAGATAACCGCATGGATGATGCATCAGACAAGGTGATCGAGGAGCGCATCAGAACCTATGAGGCCGAAACCAAGCCAATCCTGGAGTTCTACCCTGAGTCCATTCGTACTGATATCGATGCTGCTCAGCAGCCGATCAAAGTTCTCAATGATATCATCAGTCGTATTCTGGAGCTTCCAGTATACGGAGAGATGAATAAAGTGGTTATTTAACCTTTTTCTACTTTTTCCTAAAGGGCTGCCTCGGCAGCTCTTTTTTCATACCTAGACGTCATGCAAGATAAGAAACGTATCCTTTTCATGGGGACTGGCGATATCGCCATTCCTTCCTTCGAGGCTCTGCTGTCCAGTAATTACGAACTTGTGGCTCTCGTAACTCAGCCTGATAAGCCAGTCGGCCGTAAAATGGTGATGACACCACCGCAGATCAAAGAAGTTGCCTTGAGTCATGGTATTCAGGTCTTGCAGCCAGAAAAGGTGAGGGGGGCTGACGAGCTTGAGAAGATTCGGGCACTTGCTGCCGATGTGATTGTGGTGATGGCCTATGGCCAAATTCTGCCGAAAGCGTTACTGGAGATGCCGAGTGTTGCCTGTATCAACTTGCATGCGTCCCTGCTCCCCAAATTCAGAGGTGCTTCCTGTATTCAGAGCGCTATTGATGAAGGGGATTCCGAGACGGGTATCACAGTGATGCATGTCTCTCCAAGGCTTGATGAGGGTGATATCATTCTTAGTAGTAAGGTGGCCATTGGGTCAGCAACCACTGGAGGGCAACTTCATGACGAGTTGGCCGCAGTCGCTCCCGGGGCTATGTTGCAGGCTCTCCAGGAATTGTTCGATGGTGTTGCATCGCGCACTGCCCAGGATGATTCCTTGGCTAGTTATTCTCCCAAGTTGCTGCGTGAACACGGCCAGATTGATTGGGGGAGTTCAGCTGAGCAGATTGAGAGAAGGGTGCGCGCCTATGATCCATGGCCTGGCACTTATACTTGTTTCCAGGATGCTAAAGGCCGTACCAAGAGGATCAAGATCTTCCCTGGGCTGGATGTCGTATCTGGACTCAGCGGTGAACCCGGCGAAGTGCTGAAACTAGATGGTGAATTAATCGTCGCCTGTGGTTCTGGCTCTGTTCGCATACATGAGCTGCAGGTTGAGGGCAGCCGCCGCATGGGGGTGGAGGATTTTCTGAAGGCATCACCACTTTCCGTGGGAGATAAACTCTTTTCACTCGCCTAGCCGGATCTATCCATCTAGGGTAACAATGTCATGCTTAAGACTCTAACTGTACTTATCGCAACGGCCTTAACTGCCTTCTCGTCCACCAAGGCGGTGTATCCGGTTTGGCAGCCAATATCATTGCACGGCACTGATGTTGATGGCGTGCCTGGGATGGAGAGCGGGGTTGCATTTGGGGTGGTGATGTCTCGTCCCATGGTTCTCTCTGGTGCATTGCCAGAGGCGCTGGTATGTGCTGTTGGTCTCCAGCATCAAATGCAAAGTATCGGGACCTACGAAGAGAAGGAGGCTAATCTGTTAGTGCTCTACAATATCTCGGTCCAGCCTACACTCAATGACAAAGGTCTGTTGATCGTCTTTGATCTTTCCAAGATAGTCACACCAGAGGACATGGAAGTTGGTGCCCGGGATTCCATTAAGCTGGCCGTGACTGCCATCAAGAAAACCTTGCAGGCATATGCTGACGCCCATCTACGTAAAGATTTGAAGTGCGCCATTAGCATTGAAGGTCTAGGCCTCAAGAATCAAAGTTTCCGGGAACTAGGTGAGCAGTTCGTCATTAAAGTGCCGAAGATTGAGCCTCTGATCGAGGAGCCTGAGGATGAGGACGAGCTTCCAACAGAAGGCGAAATCCATAAATTCTAGGATCGGCTGGGGAAAAATCGACCTCATTTAAGGAATAAGCTTTTCAATTCATCAGCTGACCTGTTTCCTAAACGCAGCCGCGCTATGAGTAAAACTGATCGATCCTTCAAACGTGTAGTCCTTAAACTGAGTGGAGAAGCCCTGCGAGAATCAGGAAGCCAAGATAACATCTCCCCAGAAATTGTTGAGCGAATCGCTTGTGAAATTAAAGCCGCTCATTCCACTGGAATGGAAATCGCTATCGTAGTCGGTGGCGGTAATTTCTGGCGTGGAGCGAGCGCGAGCGCTAGGGGCATGGATCGAGCGACTGCAGATTATGTAGGTATGCTTGCTACAGTGATGAATGCTCTGGCTGTGCAGAGTGCATTGGAGGCTGAAGGAGTGCCTTGCATTGTCCAGTCTGCTATCGAAATGAAGAATGTTGCTGAGCCGTTTATCCGACGCAAGGCATCACGCCAACTTAAGGAGGGCAGAGTAGTTGTTTTTGCAGCCGGTACTGGCAGCCCGTTCTTCTCCACAGATACGACCGCGGCTCTCCGAGCTAGTGAAATGGGGGCAGATGCTATCCTCAAGGCGACTATGGTCGATGGAGTCTACGATGCTGATCCCAAGAAGAATCCTGAGGCAAAGCGTTTCAACAAAGTGTCATTCCAGACATGCATCGTGGAGCAACTCAAGGTGATGGACTCTACAGCATTCACGCTCTGCATGGATAATGATATTCCAATCATTGTTTTTGATCTTAATGTTCATGGCAACATTACCAAAGCGATTGTCGGTCAAGACATCGGCACGATTGTAAGCAAAGATAGCGACGAAGTTTAAACTAACAGATATATATTATGGAACCTCAAGAAGTATTGGAAGAATTGGAGATGTCCATGGAGCAAGCCGTTGAGTACATGGGCTCAGAGTTTGCCTCAGTCCGTACCGGCAAGGCGTCTCCTGCGCTCGTTGATGGCGTTGTAGTTGAAGTGAAAGCCTATGGCAGCAAAATGAAGCTCCGCGAGTTGGCTGTGATCACTACGCCAGAACCTCGTCAGATCCTCATCCAGCCATACGACGCCTCTACGATTAACGATATCGATCGTGCTATCCGTGAAGCTCAACTTGGTTTTAACCCAGTCAATGAAGGAAAGACTCTTCGTCTTCCTATTCCTGAGCTTACCGAAGAGCGCCGCCAGCAAATGGTGAAGCGTGTGCGTACCATCAGTGAAGATACCAAGGTTCGTATCCGTGGCTGCCGCAAGGAGGGCATGGACTCAGGCAAGAAGATGAAGAACGACAACGTGCTTACCGAGGACAGTCTTCGTGATTTCGAAGCGAGCGTTCAGGAGCTTACCGACAAATTCGTCAAGCAGATCGATGAAGAGACTGCTGCGAAGGAGAAGGAAGTCATGACTGTCTGATCCAGCCAGACTAACAATAGAATTTACTCCAGGAGATGCGAGAGCATCTCCTTTTTTATGCTGCTAGGGGTAAATCTACCTTGCAGATCGAGGGGGGATGTATGACCTTCGGCGCGTATGAAAATCATCTCTAAAGATTCACCAGACTTCACTGACATTGAAGAATTGCTCGGCGAAAATCAGTCAACCATTCAAATTGATATGGTAGCAGGGCTGGAATGTGATGGGGAGGATCTTGCTAATCAGCGCGATGCTGGCGATGATGATCCTATTGCCATCCTTGAACTCGTTGCTCAGTGGAACCCAAATGTTCGTGAGGGCATCTTGGATTGGTATTACGTACGTGAGTCCGATCTTGATGAAGAAGAGCCGCCTATTGTCCATGGAGGCGCTTTGCTTGGCTTTCACTTCCAGAGTGATGAGCCTGACCTCGACGCATTGATGGATGCTGCTCTCGAAGTCTTGAATGAAGAGATTGCCTGGGCGGAATTCGTCCTCGAAGAGGAATCAGAAGAGGCCTGATGAAAGTTTTTTCATAAAAAAGCACGCGACTGAAATAATAGATTTGCTCTCTGAAGGGATCTGTGCTGATTTACGTTTAGTTATGGCAAATGCAACCAACGTTCTGGCAAGCGGAATCGAGATCACTGGTTCCATCAAGTTCTCAAATGATATGATCATTGATGGTAAAATCGAAGGTGAAATCGCTTCTGATAAAGGTAAGGTTACCATTGGTGAGAATGCTCAGATCAAAGGTGATATCAAGGCTGGCGAAGTGAAGCTTTACGGGAAAGTCGAAGGCACCATCCAATCCGATCGCTGCGAACTCAAGACTAACTCCAAGCTTGAGGGCGACATCAAAACCAAGATGCTCAGCATGGAAGAGGGTGCATCACTTTCAGGCCGCACTGAGATCGGTGGCTAATCTTGACACCAATTCAATGTTTACAGACGCAGCTGTGTGACTATACCAGCTGCGTTTTTTATGCATTATGGCCAGTGAGCGTAAACATAGCCTCTCCATTGTTCTCCCCGTCTTAGGTGAGGTGCCGCTTCAGCCTAGAATCATTTTTCAAGAGCTTAAGCTCAAAGAGGGCCCTTTGTGGGCACAGTTCTTTAAGTATGCCTTCTGCGGCGTGCTGTCGATGATCGTCCTGCTGTTGGTGGTGCAAGGGTTTCGGGTGTTTGCGCCTGAGTACATGTCTGATGATCTGCCTATTGAGGTAAAGCAAGTTAATGTGAGATGGGTTTTATTTGCAGCATTTATCCCATCCAACTTATTTGCTTATTTTACCAACCGATTCTTTGTCTTCACTCCTGGCAAGCATGACCCATGGAGAGAGCTTATGATCTTCACTCTCGTCTCAGCCATCAGTTTTTGCGGTGGGGAAGTTGGTAAAATGTGGATGATCAATGCAGGGTACCCGAACCTTGTCGCCGTCGGAGCCTTTGCTGTGAGCTCCGCTCTGGTGAACTTTATTGCTCGAAAATTCTTGGTATTCGCCCGTTAGTGTGGTGAATCTCCTTTATCCCAAAAGTCTTGATCGATGACATCTACTACTAGCACTGCAAAACCCTTAACTGTTGTTATTCCAGCTTACAATGAGGAGAAGACTGTCGCCCAAGTCATTGAGGCAGTTCTCCAGGTCGATTTGGTAGGCGAGGTGATCGTTGTCGATGACTGCTCAAAGGACAAGACTGCAGAAATCGTTTCCAAAATTTCTGAAAGTGAGCCTGCGGTTCACCTTCTTCGTCACGAAGTCAATCAGGGCAAGGGAGCTGCTCTGCGGACAGGTTTCCAAGGCGCCACGTTACCCTATGTTATTGTGCAAGACGCTGACTTGGAATACGACCCCAATGAATTTGAGCTCGTTGTAACTCCTCTGATCGAAGGGAAATGTGATGTTTGCTATGGCTCCCGCTATCTCAGAGACAATCCAAGACGCGTCCTTAGGTTCTGGCATACGATGGGTAACCGCTTTTTAACCACGCTTTCCAATATGGCGACGGATCTCTATGTGACTGACATGGAGACCTGCTACAAAGCCTTCAAGCGCGAGGTGATCCAAAATATCGAAGTGGAGGAGAATCGATTTGGGTTTGAGCCTGAGATTACCGCAAAAATTGCACGTAGGAGACTGCGCGTCATGGAAGTGGCTATTTCTTACTACCCACGCTCATTCAGTGAGGGCAAGCACATCGGCTGGAAGGATGGCGTGAGAGCGATCTATTGCATCTTTAAATATGGCATCTGGAGACGAAACAAGAATGTCATGGTTCTCGATAATAACGGCCAACTCTCTGTAGCCGAACGCTAGCATTGAGGTTTTTTACACCTCTAAACCACACACCCTAGCGTCATGAGCAACCCTGTTGGTCAGAAAAGCCTACGCGCGATGAAACTCTCCTTTTTATGGGGGGGCTTGGCACTTGGCATCACATGGATCCTGTATCGTCTATTCAATAATACGGGATGGATTCTGGACGATGAGTTGAGTCATTATCTGTTCTCTCGCAGCGTGTGGGAGAATCATGAGCAAATCTTCAATCACTGGACTCGTCCGGGAAGAAACATGGTGCATTTTGTGGCTGCTCCGCTCGGGTTCACCGCCACGCGTTTGTACACCTTTGGCTTGGCGCTGGTATCCATCTGGATTACCGCCTTGGTAGCTAAGAAACTCAAAATTACCGCAGTATGGGCAATCCCAGTCCTGATGCTGTTTCAATCTTGGTTTCCTGAACTGTCTTATCCAGTGCTAACGCAGACTCCGTTCATGCTCTTCTGGATTCTGGGAATCTGGTTTGGTCTTAACAGGAAATACTGGCACTGGGCTGGATTCTGCTTTGGTTATCTGTCCTTAATTCGTCACGAAGGCATCCTCATCACAGGGCTCTGGGGTCTCTGGGTAACCTCCCAAGAGGGAGGCTTTGGCCGTAGATGCATTGAAGCGGTGCAGGGTCGTTGCTCAGACAAGGATGTGTTTAAGGCTCTGGGACGAGATAGCCTGTACGGACTAAGCACTGTATCAGCGATTATTTGCTATAACTTGGCTGCCTATCTCATTGAGGGTAGCAAGCCATACGAGATCTATTTTGCTCCCAAGCCAACAGACATGTATGGCAGTGGACCAATCTACCACTACGTGCCTCTGCTGATTGGTGGGGTAGGCTTATTCTCCATCATCCTCTCAGCTTGCGGCCTGCTTAAATTGAAGGGGCGCTGGGCTCAATGGAGTCTGCCGCTCCTCACCTACATCATGTATTTTGTGGTGCATTCGCTCATTTTCTGGCGAGGTGCTTTTGCCTCAGGTGGCTATTATCACTTCCTCATGCCTATGGCGCCTCTCTTTGCGCTTCTTGGAGCTCACTTTATAGGTGCCTTTTTGAAGCAGGGTCCTCAGCCTCGCTGGAAATTTGTCAGTGTTCTGGCGATTCTCTCTGCGATTATTTATCAAGGTGTCAATATGGCCCACCATCAGGTGGTCTACCAAGATTGGGAAGCGATCAATCAAGGAGACAAGGAGCAGCACTACGGCCTTGTGGCCAAGCCCATGGAAAAGGGCGAATTATCTCAGCGAGTAGTCGATGCTTCTCAGTGGGTTGCTGAGCATTACCCGGAAGACACTCTCGTGTTGGCAAGCCACGTGGCTCATCCGTTTACGCAGGGAATATGGGCAACCAAGGAGCGAGTAGACTTAGAGAACTCTCCTTTATTCAAACTTCCGCAAGGCACCGTATTTATATGGGATGCTGGATACTCAGATAATCAGAATCGCACCAAGTTCAGCTCGTTCACCGAGAGTACTGACTGGAAGCCAGTGAAGTTCTGGGACAAAGCTTATCCCAAAAAGGGAGCATCAACCGCTCGCGACAAATATGTAGTCGTCGTATTTGAGAAAGTTTCAGCACTGGACACACAAGACAAGGTCTATGAAGAGAGTGCTCCCAAGGATCAGTACGATAAAGCATATGGAGCAGAGTAAAAAGGATTTGTACCAATTGGCAGCTACTCAGCTACGCGGTCTCCTGTCAGGGGAGACAGACGTCGTCGTCAAGATGGCTTCCATTGCCTCTGTGCTACACACTACCTTTGATTACTACTATTGGACTGGTTTCTACCGCGCTCTGGATGGGGGACTTGTCATCGGGCCTTATCAGGGAACACCGGGTTGTTTGAGAATTGCTTTCGGAAAAGGAGTCTGCGGTAAGGCTGCTGAAACCAAGGAGATACAGGTAGTGGCGGATGTGCACACCTTTCCAGGTCACATTGCTTGTGATGCGCGCTCTCGGAGCGAAATCGTGGTTCCAGTGCTCGATCAAAACGGGAATCTCTTGGCTGTGTTTGATGTAGATTCTACCGAGTTAGCCTCATTCGATGAGCAAGACGCCAAAGGTCTGAGGGATATTTTAGCTGAGCATTTCAGCGCTTGATCTGATTCCTCCAAGAGAACTGCTAGAAAACCAGAGTGGCCAGATGACTAGATTGGAGGCAGTTTTTATTCTGGATGGACGGCACCTCTCCATTGTTGATAGCATGTGAGCCTGGCTCAGGGAGCCAGCGGATCGTAGGCCCTATTGACCCATGAGTGACATCAGACAACACATATCTGGGTTTCTTCTCTATCTGGCTACAGAGAGGGGGCTTTCACAGGCCTATCAGGATTCCGTCCGCCAAAGCTTGGAGGGGCTTGATCTCTGGCTGAACGACAAAGGCCTCTCTCTGTATGACTTGGGAACCCAGGAGTTATCTAACTATCTTGGCTTCAGAAAAAATGAGGGGTTGGGGAATTCGTCTCTTCGCATACTAACGGTGCATTTGAAGATATTTTCGCGTTTCCTCGCTTCGCGTGGCGTCTTGGTGGCAGATATTGCTGAGCCTTTGTTGTCGCCAAAGGTGGAGAAGTCGCTACCAGATTCACTGGATGCGAATATGGTCAAAGGCATGCTCGAATCAGTTGATCTCAATAAACGCTTGGGCAAGCGTGACAGGGCCATTCTGGAGTTGTTTTATGCCTCTGGTTTGCGGCTGTCTGAATTATGCACGGCTAGACTTGAAAATTTAGATATGGATGAAGCGTTCATTCGAGTCACCGGCAAAGGTAACAAAACAAGGGTGGTGCCCGTGGGGAAGACCGCCATGGATTGCGTACAGTCCTACCTTCGTCTGGAGAGACCGCAGCTTGTTGGCCCAAAGACATCCTCACATATCTTCATCTCTGTGCGTGGTGGGCCGCTCAGTCCTGATAGAGTAAGAGATATTGTAAAGGAAAGGGCTAAGAATGCAGGTATTGAAACGAACCTATACCCCCATTTGCTCCGCCATTCATTTGCGACTCACTTACTCGAGAATGGTGCTGACCTCCGCGTGATTCAGGAGATGCTTGGTCACGCGGATATTTCTACGACTCAGATCTACACGCATGTTGATCAAAAGCGGCTGAAGAATATTCATAACCGCTTTCATCCACGAGGTTGAGAAGTGAAGATATTGCTACGTATTGCACCTATTCAGATAAAGAAGGTCTGGCATATAAATGGTTTTTGACCAATGCGTAGTATCAAGCTAACTATAGTCTAATTGCATACCCCTCAGCCTATACCATGAGCTATTTACCCAAGCCCTATCAGCCACATTACAAGATAGCTTCTAGCTACAAGAAAAGTGTTGCCTACTTCTCCATGGAGTTTGCCTTGGATCAGGTGTTGAAGATTTATTCTGGAGGTCTTGGGTTTTTGGCTGGATCACACATGCGCAGTGCTCATGACCTGAAACAGAATGTGGCAGGGATTGGTATCCTGTGGTCCTATGGCTATTACAATCAAGTACGTTCAGAGAGCCGGGGGATGGCGGTAGCTCACAGGAGAAAGGTCTATCATTTCCTGAAGGATACCGGCATTAAGTTCACCATACCCGTACATGGTCACCATGTCTGGGTGAAGGCGTATTATCTTCCATCAGAAACTTTTGGTACGGCGCCGATGTTTTTTCTGACGACAGATATTGAAGAGAATGACCACATTTCTAGAACTATCTCGTATAGGCTTTATGATGCAGATGAGTTAACTAGGATTGCTCAGTATATACTTCTTGGAGTGGGAGGTGCCAAGCTGCTAGAGGAATTGGGAGTGGACCCTGATGTTTGGCACCTCAATGAGGCTCACGCCTTGTCATCGGTCTTCTATGAGCTCAAGAAAGGTGGCTCACTCAAATCCGTGCGCAAGAAATTTGTATTCACGACTCATACCCCAGTAGAAGCAGGGAATGAGAAGACATCCTACGATTTACTCAAGAAGTTCACCTTCTTCTCCGGATTGGATGATCATACGCTCAAGAAGGTTACAGGGATTCATGGCGACACCTTTAATCATACATTGGTAGCCTTGCGTGTGAGCAAGTTGGCTAATGCCGTATCGGAGCTTCATGGGCATGTAGCTCGTGCGATGTGGAAGGATGCGAAAGGTGTCTGCGAAATTTCCCATGTTACCAATGCGCAGAATAAGAAGTACTGGGTGGACGCCAAGCTCGAGGCCGCAAGGTTGGAAGGAGATTATCCAGCCATCGCCTCACGCAAATGGAGACTGAAAGCGAAGTTGTTTGATGAAGTGGCTAATCAGACGGGGCGTCTGTTTGACCCTGATGTCTTCACTATTGTATGGGCAAGAAGGTTTGCGGGCTACAAAAGGGCTGACCTAATAACCAGAGATCTTGAGAGCTTCGTGAAGATGTTAGAGAGGGCTAACAAGCCAGTTCAAGTGATCTGGGCGGGCAAGCCGTTCCCGACAGACCAAGGAGCGGTGAATCAATTTAATCGTCTTTGCGAGCTATCAAACCACCATAAAAACATGGCGGTACTTGTTGGTTATGAGTTGTCTCTTTCGAAATTACTCAAGGATGGCTCTGATGTGTGGCTCAATAATCCGATTGTTACGCGAGAGGCCTCAGGAACCTCTGGTATGTCTGCTGCCATGAATGGGAGTGTCAATTGCTCTACCTATGACGGCTGGATTTGTGAGTTTGCTGACCACGGGCACAATGCATTTATTATTCCAGAAGCCGACCGCAGCCTTACAGATGAAGCTCGTGACCACCATGATATGCGGGGGTTCTACCAAATCTTGAATACAGAAATGCTACCCATGTATTATGACCAGCCCGACCAATGGTGGAAACTGGTGCATAATAGCATGAGTGACGTGGTCCCATTCTTCGACTCAGACCGCATGGCTGATGAGTACTACAAGAAGATCTACCTCGCGAAATAGATCGTAGCTACCTACTACTTGAGTTCCGGTGGGAGCTTGGAGACGATTTTTTTGATATCGTCGGCCTGATGCTTATTGGCGATCAAGATGGAGTCATCCGTCTCAACAACGATGAGGTCGTCAACACCCAGCAGGGCAATCTTCTTCTCTTTGTTCTTTGTGAACACGATGTTGTTTTGGGAGTCGACCTCGATGAGTTCTGTATTCGTTCGGTTGGCCTGTTCGTCTTCGTTCAGGTATTTGGCAACGGAGATCCAGGAGCCAACGTCGTCCCAGTCAAAGGAAGCTTCAATGTTGAGCACTCGTGAGGCTTTTTCCATCAGAGCGTAATCGATGGAGATAGGGGTGAGGCTAGGAAATTGTGCAGCGACTGTCGCATTGATGTCACTGGAGTTTCTCAATTCTCCGATAAATTTTGCGAGTTCCGGAGTGTGCTCAGAGAGTTCTTGGATGACCGTCGGAATCGACCAAATAAACATACCTGCGTTCCAGGCGAAATTGCCTTGGGCGATGAATTGTTCAGCAAGCTGAGGGTTTGGTTTTTCACGGAAGCGAATCACCTCGAACGGAGGGTTTTCAAGCGCAGACTCAGCACCTTGGAAGCGTTGGCCTCGCTCAATATAGCCGAAAGATGGGCAGGCCCAGGTGGGCTTGATGCCGATGGTGAGTAGTGCGTGATTGTTCTGTGCGGTTGTCACGGCATCGCTGAGGACGTTTTGAAAGGAGTCCACGTCCTGAATCAGCTGATCAGCGGGCAAGACAACCATGGTGGCCTCGGGATCACGTGCAGCAACCAAACCAATGCCCAGAGCAACGGCCGGGGCGGTGTCACGCTTGGCGGGCTCTGCAAAAATATTCTCAGCAGGTAGTTCGCTGGCAACTTGGCGAACCGCGTCAATCTGCAGCTCATTCGTGAGGATCAGGATGTTTTCTTTAGGAATCAGGCCTTCTAGGCGGCTGATCGTCTGATTCAGTAAGGTGTTGTCTCCAAAAAGATTGAGAAGCTGCTTAGGTCTGGAATCACGAGAAAGTGGCCAGAAGCGTGTGCCGCTTCCGCCTGCGAGAATCAGTGCATAGGTGTTTGCCATGAGCTAGGAGTATCAGGCATGAATCCTAGGAAAAGTCATAATGAGCCAGATTTGAGCTTTTTTTATTGGCTAGTCTGAGGTTAAGTTTCCTTTATGGAATACGGACACTCCGAGTCACCTAAAAACTGGATGGATAAATCTTCTGCAGCAGCTCCGACTCTTCTGGGTTTGGCAGCTGGGATCTTGGTTGGCGACATGATGCACCGCGGCGCTCGTCGCCCTATCGCATTTTCCCTCGCATGCCTTGGCGTGGCAGCCTTGACTCCTACAGTTGTTGATGCCGTCAAAAACAAAGTAGCAGGTCCGAACACCAAGCGTGGTAGCCGTAGAACTCTTGAAGGCATTCGTGATGCTGGTGTATCGGCAGAAGACGAATTCGGTGAGGAAATGTATATCGGTTAATAGCCAGCATAAGATTTCATGAGGCGTCCATAGCTCCATATGAGCATGGGCGCTTTTTATTTTGATTAGGCATGAAGTATCTAGTAATTGGCGCAAAGGGCTTGTTAGGTGAAGCGTTCACCAGACTATTAAAAGAGAGCCAGTGTGATGTCCGCTCACTGAGTCGGGATGAGGTAGATTTGGCCGATGGGACTCATCTTGCGCGTCACCTCCGAAATTGTGAATTTGACGTCCTCCTGAACTGCGCAGGAATGACAGGTCTTGAGCAGTGTTTGAATCAGCCTGATCTAGCTACCAGCATTAATGCGAAGGCTCCACAAATCATGGCTGAGGAATGCGCGTCCCGATCAGCCAAGATGGTGCACTTTAGTACGGACTATGTCTTTGATGGGGAGCAGGAAGGATGGTGTGACGAAAGCTCAGGCACGAACCCTATCAATCATTACGGTGTTACAAAATTAGAGGGTGAGTGCGCAGTTATGCATGCGCACCCTAGTGCCATCGTTGCCAGAGTGAGTTGGATATTTGGACCGGGCAGGAAGACCTTTGTTGACCAGGTTCTCCGGCAGATGACTGCTGAGGACTGGCCGGGCACCTACATCTCAGATAAATACTCAGTGCCAAATTATTCTGACGATCTAGTGAAAATGTGTACACATTTGTTAGCTGAGGGTTTTTCTGGCCTGGTACACCTAACTAGCACTGGACCACAAGTGAGCTGGTTACAGTATGCACAAGAGGTAATAAGTGCAGCTGAGGAACTGGGCCTAGTTTCGGCAAAAATCAGTGCTCCAAGATCGAGCAAAATGGTAGATATTGAAGCTTTTAGGGCGCGGCGACCCAGGTGGACTGCTATGCGCTCCACCCGCCTAGTATCGTCAGGATTAGAAGTCCCTGATTGGCGGGTCGGTCTCAGATCCTATTTGAAGGGGCTAAAACGAGTGGAAGGAAACCGTTGACCAACCTTAGAAATCAACGCATTATACTAGTATGCGTCTTTCGAGCTTTTTACTCTATTTAGGTCCTATCACAGCTTGTGTTAGTTGCGGGAAATTGAATCAACCTCTTGAGGGTGGATCAGGGATTAACCCCTTAGACTTGGCCGGTGGATCAAGTTTTACGTCGAGCACACCATCTAGTGGAGATGCCGACATCAATGGTGGTTTAATGGCTGGAGATTATGTGGAAACTTCACTTCCCAATACGGCCTTTTATGCAAGCAAGCCAGGGCCTAGCACGAAACCCAAGGGAGTTTTAGCGCAGGGGGTTGTGCTTAAGGTGCTCACTCCAGAAGGTAACTTCATTCAAGTTCAAGCCATGACGGGTGAAGTAGGTTACGTATCGAACGCAGCCGTTGTGCCTCAGGGGATGTTGACGGCTAACGTGCCTCTGGCTCCAGGTGCTCCACCTGTTGTAGAGCCTGAATCGCCAGAAGATGAGCCTGCTCCTGATCCTGAAATCCCTGGCATTCAACCACCTGACGAAGCGCCAGACGTGTCTCCTCCAGATGACACTCCAGCCCCTGAACCGGAAATCCCGGGTATTCAGGAATAGCATTTGCAGAGATACGAGCTGTAAAAAGTAAAAGGCCACTATTTCGAGTGGCCTTTTTTGTTTGATTGAAAAATCGGTTTAGTTTGCTGCTGCTTTACGAGCAGGCGGCTCTGGGATGCGGAAGATTTTGGCGGTCTTCATGATAGGTTTGCCTGTAGTCGGATCCACATCCGCAGTCGAGGGGTCTCTTGCCAAGTGCCCGGAAGTCATGCCTTTCACATTCATAATGTTATGTGGCTTATAAGGGCTGATAACGTAGCCGTTTTTATGATAATATCCCATCGGATAGTTGTCGTCGAAATCAACGGCAGAATCAACGATGCCATTGGGTGCGGAGCAAGATGAGATTAACAGGGATAAAGCAGCTGCGGCACAGAGGGTGAATGTGGCTTTCATGTCTAATGTCTTAACTTTTGGGGGTGAGAACGGCCAGACTTTTTTAGCCGATGCCACCAAAGGTGGTGAGTAGTGACCAGATTTTTCTGGGCTTGGAGAGTGTGTAGCGTTTCTCAAACACGTTGAAGTGATCACCACGCATTTTAACGAGGATCGCGTGGTAGATCTTACGCATGGCTTCAGCGGATTTCAGGGCTGATTTGTCGTCAGGGTGAAGACTGTCGACAGCTTCCTGATAGAAAGCCTCAGCACGATCTGCAATGTAGTTCATCATGGAGATGAACCTACCATCATAAACGCGGCCAATGAGGTCACGCTCAGTATACTGGAAGCGTATCATGTCATTTTCCGGCAAATAGACCCGCACATTGTCGTCGAGATCTTCACCCACATCACGAAGGATATTCGTAAGTTGGAGGGCGTGGCCTAGAGCTACGGCGTAGTCTTCTGATTTTTTGTGTTTGCAGCCAAAAATCTTAATCGAGATGAGGCCTACACAGCAAGCTACCCGGTAGGTGTACTTTTCCAGTTCTTCCCAAGAACCAAACCGACGGTTGGGATTTAGATCGGATTCGCAGCCTGCAATGAGCTCAAGGAACAGCTGGTTATCGATTGCATAGCGATCCCTGATCTCCAGCATATCTTGCTGCAATGCATCAAGATTCTCAGGAGGAGAGGTGAAACAGGCTTTCCACGACTCTAAGCCAGCAATTTTGTCGTCTTTAGGGATATCGGGATCATCGGCCAGATCATCAATCACCCGGCAGAAAGCATAAAAGGTCACCATGTCTGCTCGTCTGTCTCGAGGCAGGCAGGCAAAGGCGAAAGCCAAATTGGACTTGGCTTTCTTGGTGATTTCACTGGCTTCAGACATAGGTCTTATTTGATAATTCCCCAATGCCCTGAACCGAATGGCCAGAGTGAGAATAGGGCAGGGCCAAGCACGTTAAATTCTTTCACTGTGCCCCAATCGCGTGAATCTGATGAGTTTTGTGAGTTGTCCCCCATGGCCCAGTACTCAGAGAGTCCTGTTGATGGTTTGTAGGCCAGTTTGACAGCATTCTCGCTTCCACGTTTGAGGCGATCCATCGTGGAGTACCCGTCGTAGTAGCCCTCTTTGGACTCGACTCTCAGCACCCCAGGTGCGGTCATTTTCTTACCGTTCCGGTATATTTGCGTATCGTAGTAGATGCTTCTTCCAGAAGGGATTTCTTTCTTAGGCATGCCGTTGTACGGGTTCATGCGAGTCTCTCCGCCCTCAAGTGCAATAGTGTCTCCCGGCACCCCAATGAGGCGCTTGATGTAGTGAGAACCGTAACCCGGCTTATCCCGAATTTCTCTGATCTTGCGAGTATCGAATACGAAAACTTCCCCGGCCTTAGGAGAGCGGAAGTGATAGGAAAACTTGTCGACGAGGACTAGGTCACCTGAGCTCACGTAACCCTCGGCAACCGTGAAATTTGCTGGAAGCGTGGTCTGCATCAAAACTTTCATGAAGTTTTCGTCGTCCTCTGGTGCCAACTTAATGCCTGCTAGTTTTGTGATCTCATCTCTGTTCATCACATCAATCAGTGCGCGAGCTGAGCCGGGCACCGTTTCAGTACGTCCGCTGCTGAATACAATCTTTGTACGCGTAAAGAAATGGAGTGCCTGATATTCCTTGAGGTCGACAATTTTGTCTTCTTTGTCAGTTTTTACTGAAATGTAGTCGCGACCATGTGTCGCGATTTGTGCAATACGAATAGGGTAGGCTGGCCACTTGTCTTGTGATAGCTCCTCACCAATAAAGCCGTTGAGTGTAGGCTTCATGGAATTCGTGGGGATCCGGAAAGGCTGGAGATAATAAGTTCTCAGGCCAAGGGCGATCACAATGGCTACAAAAAAGACCTCGACGTTTTCAGTGAGTGCGTCTGGACCCTTGTAGCGGGGCAGGGCGTTTTCACAGGTGGCCTGTAGCTGTTTTCCGGCTTCAAGAGCGGCCTCCTTGTCCTTGCCCTTGATGGCCTTCTTGAGGTCCAAGCGGCGAGCTTCGATCTCAGAGATTCGGTCTTCCTTGAGGAGGTCTCTCTTGTAGTGAAGAAACTTCTTGGAGCCCTTGTGAAGCATCTTGGCTTCCTTTTTCCATTTTGGAGTGAACATAACTGATGCGTGGAGATTGGTGGATGGCCGGAGTGATTGCGAGGAAAACTTTAAAGCCTGTTTACTTGGATTCGGTGTGGAAGTCTCCTCCGAGAGCTAGGTGTAGGTCTATCCTGTTCTGGATGCGCCTGTTACGGAGGGCGATGAGTGATGCGCGAGCGTTATTGGCTCTCCGTTGTGATTCCAGGATTTCGAGAATTCCCGAGTCGTCAACCCCCTCGGAGTAGTCGAGCTCTGCTGATCTCTCAGCTAGTGTAGCTTGCTTTACTTCCACAAGAAGAAACTCCTCTTGCTCTTTGAGTGAGCGCTCGGCTTCGAGCGCGTCCTCTACCTCTCTAAATGCAGCGATAGCCCTGGTGCTGAAATCATGAATGGACGCCCTGTTTCTATCAAGAGCTGCACGGGCATTTGCCTTGAGTTCACCGCCTTGATAGACTGTCTGGGCGAGGGAGGCAGCCACGCTGGAGGCGATATATTGCGGGTTAAAAATGTCGCCGAAGCGTCGAGATGAAGTCGAAGCTCTACTTGTTAGGCTGATTGATGGCAACAGATTCTTTTGGCTGGCATCAGCGATTTTGGCGGACTGAAAAACCTGATACTGAGCAGCAGCCAGATCCGGACGCCTTAGGAGAAGTGAAGCTGGGATGTCGGATGGAATATTCTCCCTCATCTTGGGGAGCTCCTTGGCGCCTTTGACGAGTCCAGCTGGATAGCGGCCGACCAATTGCTCTAACTGTCGCGCAGCTTGGTTTCTATCCTGTAGTCTAGAAGATACTGAGCGTTGGGCAGAAGCCACGTTGTTACGGCTTAACTGAACAGCTAAAGCCCGTGTGCCGGGGACACCCGCCTTGTAGTTGCGCTCTACGATGGAGTTGTTCTTCTGGAAGCTGGCTAGTGTCACGCGCGCCAGCTCTAGCTGACTTTCAGCAGAAATCAGGTTACACCAAGCCTTGGCGGTATTGGCAGCAAGTGAGAGGCGTGCTGCACGGTAGTCTTCAACTGAAGCTAAATAGCCGGCATAGTTTGCCTGTTGTAAATCTCTTAGCCTCCCCCAGATATCAGGTTCCCAGGATGCATTGAGTGAAAGGTTGTAGCTCGATGAAGTCACCGATGGGCCCGGCTCGTTTGGACTTCTAGAGCGTGAGCCGGATGACGAGGCTGAAACACGGGGTAATAGGTCCGCATAGGCTCCGATGGTTCCTTCCCTGGTCGCTCTGAGTCTTGCAGCACTGGCATTGAGCGATGGGTTGTTGGAGACGGCTTCGTAGACGAATTTCTTCATCTCTTTTGAATCGAAGTCACTGAGCCAACCTGTCGAGATTTTTCCATGCTGCCCTTTGGAGACGGCATGCCAATTGCCTGGAGTTTTGATAGATACACTATCTTGACTCTTAGTCTTTACGAGCCCTGAACACGCAGTGAGGGCCACTGATAGAGAGGATATAGTCAGTACTCTAAGCATGGGTCGGAGATCAGTTAGGGGACAACAACGCGTTGGAGGATACGTTCAACAATAGTGTCGTTGCTGATGGATTCTGCCTCAGCCTCATAGCTTGGCAGAATTCTATGGCGGAAAATATTCAGTGCGAGATCTTTGACGTCCTGAGGAGTGACGAAGGCGCGACCCTGCATGAAAGCACGGGCTCTGGCTGCCAATGCCATGTTGATCGTGGCGCGTGGTGAGGCTCCTGCGCGAATCAGTGGAGCCAGTGACGTATCTACCTTGCCAGGCTGTCTTGTGCAGTGCACTAGCTCTACAATGTACTCTCTTACGGCCGGGTCGATGTAGATTTCGTTCACAAGTTTACGGCTTTTGGACACCGTCTCCGTATCAACAACCGCAGATGTGGAAGGGGCTTTCTCGGAGGTCGCCATTCTGTCGAGAATGGAGAGTTCTTCTTCCTTGCTAGGATAACCAACGGTGACCTTAAGCAGGAAACGGTCCAGCTGAGCCTCAGGGAGGGTATAAGTGCCCTCTTGATCGATCGGGTTCTGTGTAGCGAGAACTAGGAAGGGATCCGGCAGGGGGTAGGTCTTATCGCCAATGGTGACCTGTCTCTCCTGCATGGCTTCCAATAGAGCAGACTGGACTTTTGCTGGGGCACGGTTGATTTCATCAGCGAGAATAAGATTGCTGAAAATCGGACCCAGCTTGGCAGAAAAGCTCGTTTCCTGGGGGTTGTAGATCATCGTGCCGACTAGGTCTGCTGGTAGCAGGTCAGGGGTAAACTGGAGCCGTGCGAAATCTGCCTGCATACAGCCGGCTAGAGATTTGATGGCGAGAGTTTTTGCGAGACCCGGAACACCCTCAAGGAGAATATGGCCATTGGTGAGGAGGCCAACTAACAGTGAGTCAATAAGTTCACTTTGCCCGACAAGGACCTTTGCCATTTCTTGTTTTACACGGCTGATCCATGTGTAATTTTCTTCAACTGCGGCTGAGAGTGTTTCGTGATCCATGAATTATTTGCGGCTATATCCTGTAGCTAGAAGCGTTACTGTGTGCACTATACGTGCAAATCTGGTGAATGTTAGGAATTTTTAACTAACTCTATCCTGAAGTTTCTCCATGACGGGGGCGGGAACATAGCGTCGAACAATGGATTCCCAGCCTTTAGGACCGGTGAGTCCCTTAATCATACTTGATGAGAGCTCGGCAATATCACGTGGGGGCATGAGGAAGGTAGTGGTGATATCTGGAGCCATGTCGTAATTGATGTGTCTCATGACTCTTTCATATTCGTAATCGTCCGATGACCTGATCCCGCGGAGGATGTACTGGGCATCAACTTCCTTTGCATAATCCACCAAATAGCGGTTGTCAAAATTGGCGATAGTGAGTCTCTCGCAGGAGGGGAGGGAATCACGCAAAAGCTCCATTCGCTCTTCGACCGTGAAAGTATATGTCTTTGCAGGATTAGAGCCGATGGCGACAACCAGCCTGTCGAACAATTCAAGCCCGCGCTCAATCATCCACAGGTGTCCATTCGTCGGAGGATCAAAGGATCCAGCATATACAGCTGTTCGCATGCCCTCTGTTTGGGCTAAAATCGTAATTTTGTCAGTAGTGAATCTTGTGAGGTCAAATTAAGGGGGTAGAAAATAATCTAAAAAATCTTAACTAGGTGCTAAGAAAGTCTTGGTTTAATCGTTTTTGCAGGTGAATAGTCCTTCCGATGGACAGCCACGAGCTAGCTATGATTACAACGCCTGAACAATTGGTAGAGCATGCACTCAGCCAATATGAGTCCCCGCTTATCGGGTACGCGATCGGCATTGTTCATGATCATGACAGGGCCCGGGATGTCGTCCAGGACACCTTTATCCGCCTGTACCAGCAGGATGTGGAAAAGGTGAAGGAGGGCCTAAAAAGCTGGTTGTTTACCGTGTGTCGCAACCGGGCGCTCGACGTGCTTCGTAAGGAGAAGCGTATGATAAGTGTGGATGACGAAGCGTTTTCCCGCGAGGAGAGTAGCGAACCCGGACCGGACACAAGGATCGATCAGCAAGAGAGAGTGAACCAGGTCATGCAGTATCTCGGACAACTTAGCGAGAATCAGCAGCAGGTCATTCGCATGAAATACGAACAAGGACTGAGCTACCAAGAAATCAGCGAGGCGACTGGCCTCACAACGGGAAACGTAGGTTTCCTGCTTCACAAAGGACTGAAGAAGCTGAAGGAACTCGTCCCCTCAGACATTTTAAATTGATTACCATATCCCCTAAGACATGAAAATCGACGAAAACGACCCGCGCTTGACGGCATACGCCTTCGGAGAGCTTCCTCAAAAGGAAGCCGAGGCCGTGCGCCTGGCGATCAAGAGCAAGCCGGAGCTAAGAAAGTACGTCAATGAGCTTGTCGCTTTGAATGATTTGCTGGCGTCAGGCTTTGGCTCCAATGATTCGCTCAAATTGCATCCTGATCAGCGCGCAGCGATTCACCAAGCGGGTAAGGTTCCCGTAGCGGACAATATTACCTCGATGCGCCAGTCTGCGTGGAAGCGTCCACTTACCGTTATTCTTTCCGCAGCAGCTGTGCTGACAGCTTGCTTCGTGATTTTGAACAATGCATTGATTCATGACGACAACATGGACCTTGTGGACGTTCAAACCATTGAAGACATCCCTGCATCCGACCTAGTAGCCCGCGTCTCTGAGAATCCGAGTGACTGGACCGAGAATGAGCAATCCAAGCCAGCTGAAGTTACTTCATCCCAGCCTTCTTCAGAGGGCGAGGCTATGACTGTTGCGAGAGGCATGGAATTACAGCCTAGAGAGTTTCGGGATGAGATTCAAAAGCGCGCCACTGACCGCGTAAGGCACAGTGATGGTGATGAGAACCTGGAAAAACCAAATGAATGGAGAATGGTCTCTAATGACCCATCTACTCGGGTTCCACTTGTGTCAGGAAACGCGAGCTGGAAATGGGTTACTCAAGCTCTACAAGCAGGGCTTCGCCCCATCTCGCAGGATGTCAGGGTGGAGGAACTGATCAATCACTTCAGTTACGACCAGCCAAAGGACTTTATCATTGGCGGTATCGATGCTGGGGCTGAATTATTGCATAGTCCGTGGGACGAGGGTAAGTTGATTGCTCTGGTTAATCTCAGGAACAACTCTGATGAGGAGCCCATGGTGGAGGTTGGTCTTACATTCGGGCATCAAATCAACGCCTATCGACTATTAGGATACAATCAAACCTCTGCCGCCAAGGGGGTCATCGCTCCGACCATGATCAAAATGCAGTCAGGTTATGGCCAGATGGTGATGTACGAAGTGGATCCTGGCATGGAGCTCGAAGAAGGGCATAAAGCGCTTCTGGTTCATGTGAATGCGTCTGGAGTTGAGGATGCAGATCACCGGAGCTTTGGAGTTGAGTACGCAAAGAGGGACTGGCGAAATGCATCCAAGGATGTCCGTCTGGCCCTGACGATGGCAGCTTGGGCACAATGCCTGAAGTTTAATATCCCTGATGACAGAGAGGTGACATTGGAGTTGCTGGATAGTCTCAAGGAGGATGAGCTGGATGAGGAGACTCAAAAATCTCTTAATGTGATCCGGAATAGCCTGCAAAAGTAATTTAGTCTGGGATGAGAATTGCAGCATTCATTTCATCTGAGTAAGCTTCGCCCGTGAGCTATAAGTTTGGACAAATCGAGGGCGTGGAAGTGCAGCTAAATGAAGTGATGCACGTGCCTAATTTGGAATCCCCGCCAGACAAACCGCATCCATTTGTCTATTTTATCACGATTCTCAACAATTCGGATGAGGCGATAACGATCAAAGCTCGCAAGTGGGTAGTCAAAGAGACTGCTGGTGAAACTCTGGTAGTTGAAGGCAAAGGGGTGGTGGGGCAGACTCCTGAGATCATGCCTGGTGACGAGTTTTCCTACAACAGTTATCACACGGTAGCGAGTGATGCATCCGTGCAGGGAGCTTTCTTTGGAGTCACGGATTCTGGCACACGATTCTATGTGCCTATTCCGGATTTTGAGCTCACTGTGCCAGGTTAGAGAGCTTCGTATTTCCTGGAGCCCTTGTCGAAGAGAACCGTTTGTTCGTATCCCGCAGCTTTCGCTAGAGTAATTGCTTTGTCAAAGTCTCTGGCTATCTCGGATGGATGGTGCGCATCGGAAGAAATGACAAGGTCGATACCCGCATCTCTTGCCAACTCCAGGAACTCAGAGTGAGGGTACTGCTCTGCACAGGGCTTGTGCCACCCGGCGGTATTGAGCTCGATCGCCGATCCAGAGGTTGCAATGGCATCGATTACTGGCTCGTAAAATCTGCTTAAATCACCATCAGGTCTGAATCCAAATTTTTTGATCAGGTCTGGATGACCCAGTATATCAAACAGGCCACTGTCGGCCATTTGTATATAAGTGTTCCAGTATTGCTCCCAAACCAGCCCAACATCCGTATCAGCCCATTTGCCAAGCCACTTTGGATTGTCGAAATCCCATTTATCTTCAAGGTAATGGACGGAACCGATCAGGTAATCCCACTCGTATCGGTTACGGAGTTCACGCGTCCACTCCTCGCAGCCAGTAATCCAGTCACACTCCATTCCTGCTCTGACTGTTAGGCGCTCTCCAGCGTGTGCTCGAGCCCTCTCAATCCACTGTAAATAGAGTGGGAACTGTTCGTCGAGCATGCGCCAGTCATCAAATGGCTCAGGAATAAAGGGGGCGTGGTCAGAGATGCCGTATTCTGTGACTCCTGCAGCTATCGCAGCATCCACAAAGGCTTCAGGTTCACCTTCGGCGTGTTGGCAAAGTGGCGTGTGTGTGTGGTAGTCTGCTGGCATCGGGTAATAGTGTTGGGGACGTTCTGCTTGTGATTAGTGTCAGGTTCAAGTTATAAGTCCACTGATCTGCCGAAATGCATGGTGATTGAGCATTTCCTCAGAACACATCGTTCACCTAAAATTATGATTTATGCGCTACATGGAGCACTAGGGCAGGCCAGTGATTGGAATCATCTGGCAGCAGACTTAAAGGCACAAAATCAGCGGCTTGCAAAGATAGATCTATGGCAGTTTCTGGCGTGCTGCCCTATGCCTCTGAGTAAGTTTGGTGCGGCTTTCAATCGCGAGGTGCAAGATAAATCGCCAGATATCTTGGGGTATTCAATGGGTGGCAGGCTGGCGTTACATGCACTACTCGATCAACCTAAACGCTGGAGAAAGGCCGTTATTGTATCGGCACACACTGGTCTACCTTCTTCCGAGAGAAGTCAACGACAGGCGAAGGATGCTGAGTGGGCCGCAAAGGCGCTAAAAGGTCATTGGGAAGAGTTTTTGCAGGAGTGGAATGAGCAGTCTGTTCTGTCTGGGATCAGTATGCCTGACAGGAGTCAGCTCAAGAAGCGCAGGGAGGCAGTGGCCCGCTCATTCATGGACTGGAGTGTAGGAGCACAAGATGACCTGCTGCCTCGGCTCTCAGGTATAAATTGCCCTGTTTTGTGGGTCGTCGGTGAGAGGGATACGAAGTTTTTAGAAGTGGCAAAGCAGGCTGTGAGTGTACTCCAGCAGGGGGAGTTGTGTGTTGTTCCAGATTGCGGTCATCGAGTGCCTTGGGAGAAGCCAGAAATCTTTTCAGCAAAGGTGCAGGAATTTCTTGAGCAATAGAGTTAGAAGAGCGATGCTGACGGCGCTATGTGGACCACAGCTAAAGATTTCGAGGATATTCGGTATGAAACTACCGAGAATGGACAGATTGCTAAAATTACCATTAATCGTCCTGAGGTGCGTAATGCATTCAGGCCGTTGACCGTTAAAGAACTACTCCTAGCATTTCATCTCGCCCATGAAGATCCTAAGGTTGGCGTTGTCATCCTGGCTGGCGAAGGGGATATGGCATTTTGTGCAGGTGGCGACATCAAGGTGCGTGGTGATGAGGGCTACGTTGGCGATGACGGCGTCCCTCGCTTAAATATTCTTGATGTTCAGAAGGTAATTCGCTCCATGCCAAAGCCGATTGTGGCAATGGTAAGCGGATTCGCGATTGGTGGAGGACACGTTCTTCATGTGGTTTGCGATCTAACGATTGCTGCTGATAATGCCATTTTTGGTCAGACTGGGCCTAAAGTTGGCAGCTTCGATGGAGGTTTTGGCGCTAGCTACTTGGCTCGTCACGTGGGTCAGAAGAAGGCTCGTGAAATATGGTATCTCTGCCGTCAATATTCTGCCCAAGAGGCTCTGGATATGGGAATGGTGAATACAGTGGTGCCACTAGCTGATCTTGAGAAAGAAACACTCCAATGGTGCCGAGAAATGCTTCAGCACAGCCCATTGGCATTGCGCTGTCTTAAAGCTGGCTTCAATGCGGACTTGGACGGCCAAGCCGGCATTCAGGAGCTGGCTGGCAATGCCACATTGCTCTACTACATGAGCGCAGAGGCTCAGGAAGGTAGAGATGCCTGGAAAGAGAAACGCAAGCCGGACTTCGGCAAGTTTCCTCGACTGCCATAATTTGGTTTAGGTCTATGAACCTCAAGCCGTACATCCTGGCAGCCCGCCCAAAGACACTTCCGGCCGCCATTGTGCCGGTCTGGCTGGGCTGCATGCTTACATGGAAATTACTGGGGATCTTTGATCTCTGGTTGGCTTCTTGTACTCTGATGGGGGCGATCTGGATTCAGATTGCCACCAATTTCTTCAATGATGCCATTGATAATGATAAAGGTGCTGATACCGAGCATCGTCTAGGTCCGATCAGAGCAACGGCGAGCGGACTTTTGTCGAGACGGACAGTCTATCTATTCGCTGTCCTCTGCTTATTGATTAGTGGAGTGTTTGGTTATTTCCTCTATGCTCAGCGCGGATGGCCAGTAGTGGCGATAGGGATTCCATCACTGTATCTATGCTATGGTTATACTGGAGGACCAGTACCTTTGGCGTACAGGGGACTAGGAGAGATTTTTGTAATCTTCTTTTTCGGAGTGGTGGCCGTAGCGGGCACGTTCTTTATGCAGACAGGTACTTGGTCAGCGGAATCAATACTGTTAGGTCTTCAGATCGGGCTTCTTAGTGCAGTCCTTATCTCTATTAACAATCTCCGCGACGTCGATGAGGATCGATCAAATGACAAGCGAACCTTGGCTGTAAAGCTAGGCGTCAAAGGGGGGAAGATCATTATCGTGATCGAAACACTTTTGGCCTTTTTACTAGGATTAGCTTGGATCTATTTCGGGCAGGTCGAGTTGTTTATTCTTCCCTCGCTCTTCATGTTGCTTGGGGCGACAATCTGCGCTCAAGTGATTAAACGAGAGCCTGGTAGAATCTACAATAAATACCTGGCATTGGGGGGGCTGCAACTAATCCTCTTTGGAGGTTTATTTACTGCAGCTTGCCTCCTATAGTCAAATCATGCGGTCGGATATTTACATTCATCACTACGAGCTAGTCAGTCGATTTGGATTGAATAGCCGCTCTGATAGAACGCGCCACAAGGGGGTTCTGATCAAGATTGGTGACGGAGTGGGGTGCATTCACCCTTGGCGTGAGTTAGGAGATCCATCACTGGAAGAGTTGATTGAGGATTTGAGGAAGGGCAGGTTCTTCCGACCTCTCGTTAGGTCAGCTATTAAGTGTGCTATGGTGGATGGCCGTGCCAGGAGTCAAGGAGTTAGCGTTTTTGACAAGGTCGAAGTCCCAAGGAGTCATGCTACCATTGTAGGCGGATCCGAACGAATAGAGGAAGCGGTAGCTGCTGGGTTTGAGGTGGTGAAGATGAAAGCGGGTAGACGTGTAGCTGAGGAAGTAGAGCTCTTGAACGCCATGCACGAGCGCTATCCTAATCTAAGGTGGAGGCTGGATTTTAACAATGTGCTGGATGGCGGCGGCATTCGTGCATTCATTAAATCTCTCAACGAGAGCCTGCGAGTGAAAATTGATTTCTTAGAGGATCCATGCGAGGTGAATGATCGTGACTGGGCCGGGATTCGGTCACTTTACGGTATTCCGCTGGCAGTGGATCGCAAGGTTGAGGAAGCCCGAGGTCAATTCACCTACGCCATTGCAAAGCCCGCTTTAGATGACATTACACCTTTGTGTGCTAGAGCGATGATTGAAGGATGGGAGCTCGTCTTCACCAGCTACATGGACCATCCCATAGGTCAGTGTTACGCAGCGTGGTGCTCTGGGAAAGTGGAAAAAAGGTTTTATGGTCTGGAGGACCCAGTCGCAGGCTTGATGACTCATGGATTATTTGAACCTGATGCTTTTATTGAGCGCATGGGTGATCCGTCACCCCAATGGCAGTCGCCAGGTGGCACTGGTTTTGGATTTGATGATCTTCTGGAGGATGTGAAATGGGAAAAGCTGAAGTAACGATGCGACTCATTAAGGAGCTTTTATCTGATGCATTTTGGGAGTCGGACTCAAATTTAGTACTCGCAGCTGATTCACAGGCTGATGAAATCCATTCCTTAGAGTCTTGGCTTCGCGATGGAGCCGAAATGAAAGCGCATGTATTCTTCCAAACCTCAGGCTCATCCGGGTCTCCAAAATGGGTAGCAATTTCCAAGGAGGCACTACTTGCTTCAGCTCGTGCGGTTATAGGTCACACCAATCTCAAAAAGTCATGTAAATCGCTCCTTACCATACCCATATATCACGTGGGCGGCTTTGGGGTCATAGCACGATCTTACCTATCCGGCGGTAGCGTGCATCTCTGCCGGGGTAAATGGAGCGCCGAATCATTCATTAGTCAGATTGAAGAGCTGCAAGCACAATGCGCATCACTCGTTCCTGCACAGGTAGTCGACCTTGTAAGTCTTGGAAGTACAGCGCCGTCATGTATCGAGACAATTGTCGTGGGCGGAGGTCATTTGAATGATGAGATCTACCAGAAAGCCATTGAATTAGGATGGCCGCTGTTGCGCAGCTACGGCATGTCTGAAGCGTCTTCTCAAATAGCCACGGGTGATAGCGGAGACTACTGGCTCAAAATTCTTAAAGGATGGGATACATCGATAGATGATGATGGCCGGTTGCGGATTAAAGGTGAGCCGCTATTCAGCGGCTACGTGGTGCGTGAACATGAAGGTTATAGTTTCCAGTCTCCTGTAGACAGTGAGGGGTGGTTTACTACTCAAGATGAAGTATTGCTTCAGGGGGGACGATTGAAGTTTCTTCGAAGATTCGGTCGTGGTGTGAAAATTCTTGGTGAACTGGTAGATCTGCAAGTCGTAGAGGACAATCTATGTGAGTTGCTAGGCAAAGAGATTATTGTAGTTCCTATTCCCGATCAGAGAAGGGGCCTGGTATTGGTGGCCGTTAGCGAAGACTCGGCCAGCCGTTTGCCTGATCACGCGAATAGGGGCTTGTGCGCCATCAAGGAATTATTGGTGATGTCGGAATTTCCTCGGAGTCCTCTGGGGAAAATCCGCCGCGCAGACGTAGAAGAGTGGGTGAAAGGCCGATTCGCAGGTGACAAAACAACAGAATAACGCTTACTTTTCCTAAGAATGACGCTCGAAGATCTGGGATGGAATCAGGAGTTTGCCTCCGAGTTTAAACCTTTTACCAAAAAAGGGTGGGTGCCTGCGCGCTTGATTCGTGACAATAAAATTACTTACGGAGCTTTACTCGAGGGCGGTGAGGAATTGGAGGTCGTCATGGGTGGCAAGGTCTACCATGATGCGGAGAGTGATGCTGAATTGCCAGCGGTAGGTGACTGGGTGGCTCTGGATGTCGGTGGTGAGGGTGAAGATACGGTTATTCGGGCCAGGCTCTCACGCCAGACATGCTTTTCAAGAAAGGCGCCAGGCAAGAGCAGTGAGGAACAGGTGATGGCTGCCAATGTCAGCATTGTCGTTGTGGTTACCGATGCTGGAAGTGATTTCAATCCGCGTCGTATGGAGCGGTACTTCACCCTCATAGAGAGAAGCCGGGCTAAAGCGGTCGTACTTGTAAACAAGAGTGATCTATTCCCGGCCGAACTCAACGAGGAAGCTAAACTAGAGATCGAAGAGTTGTCCTCCGAGGCAGACGTCTATGTTACCAGTGCAGCGAAGAATGAAGGACTAGAAGTGCTTAAGAAGTATCTTGAGCCGGGAGTGAGTATCACCATTGTGGGCTCCAGTGGTGTGGGTAAATCGACTCTTGTCAACCAGCTCATGGGTGAAGAGTGGCAATGGACTAGTGAGGTGAATGAGCTAACCGGGAAAGGACGTCATACCACGACGGCTAGAGAGCTCATCGTACTCGAAGGTGGTGGGATCCTCATTGATAACCCTGGTATAAGAGAAGTCCAGATGTGGACAGATGAAACCACGCTGAGGGAGAGTTTTGCAGATATCGAGGAGCTGGCGTCCCATTGCAAGTTCCACGATTGTAAGCATGGCTCAGATAAAGGCTGCGCTATTTGTGCTGCAGTGGAGTCGGGTGAACTGGATGAGCGACGATACGAAAGCTACCTTAAGCTCGAAGACGAGATTGCTGAATTAAAAAGAAGACGTAAGAAGCGTCAAATGCTGACTGAACGCCGAGCTAAACGTGACCACAAGATCAAGGCCAGAAACCTTGCGGATAGGATCGATCACGAGAAGCGTGAGCGTCCCGAGCGCTACTAGGCTTTTGAACTGAGGAGCTTCTCAGTGTACTTGGCTAGCAAATCGGCTTCCAAGTTGACAGGGTCACCAAGTTTCTTGTCAGCAAGGTTAGTGTGCTCAAAGGTGTGTGGAGTGATCCAGAAGACTGCCGAGTTGTCGGTGAGCTCTGCAATCGTTAGAGAGATTCCATCTACGGCCAGAGAGCCTTTGCCGATACAATACTTGTAGATGGACTCTGGCAAACTGACTTCAAAGCGGTGGTCTTGACCGTGCTCGGATAGATCAAGAATTTCACCCGTGCCATCTACGTGGCCTTGAACAAAATGGCCACCCAATCGGTCACTAGGGCGTAGAGCACGTTCAAGGTTCACTAATGAGCCGACCTTGAGATGACCCAGTGAGGTCACCTTCAAAGTCTGGCTGAGAATATCAAAAGACGCGGTATCTTGATCGAGCGATGCCACAGTGAGGCAGCATCCATTAGTTGCCACAGAGTCGCCTAATGCCAACTCTGCGTAAAACGGCAGTTGGACGGTATAGCGGGCTTGCTCACCCAGATTCTCGATCTGGGTGATTGTGCCAGTAGATTCTACAAGACCTGTGAACATCGCTTGATGATTTCTTTACAGTTTAGTGATCGTGACCATTGTGGTCGTCGTGATCATGGCTATCGGTAGCAGTAACCTCTACTTTTGGTTTAGGGTCTTCATACATGCCACTAGTTGGGATGCTCATGAAGGCTGCGCCACAGATGATCGTAGGAATGATTGCTGCCATGGCTAGCTTGGCTGGGGCTACTCCTCCGTCGAAGTATTTACCAAGAAGGGACTGGCCAGCAGGGTTCGGGGCGTTCGCGATGACGGTCAGACCACCACCAGTAACGGCGCCCGCAAGTACGGCATACTTGGACATGATAGGTAGGCCTGGTGCCTGTGAGGCAAGATAGGTGATCGCTGCGTTATCGTTGAAGGCAGTGAGCAAGGTAGACCCAAACATGAGAATGTACTTGTTATCGAAGGTAGTGAGCAGAGGTTCAATCCACCAAGCTTGGCATTTACCGTGAATCACGAGACCAGCGAGGAAGAAACCAACGAGGAGTGGTGACTTCATGCTTACCTCATTCTGGTGGTGGCCTGTAGCTTGAGTGAAACCGATGAAGAACATGAATCCGCCAATGAAGAGTACTGGGTAGTGAGCAGTCAGCACTGTCCAGGCAAGGAAAATGAGGTGGCAAAGAGTGACCCAACCAGGGATCGGGTCTTCACGGTCAGCCCACTTGATTTTGTTGTCTTCAGTACCGTCCAGACGCTTTGCAAGATCGGCGAAATGCTTACGGAAAGCAGCGTAGTAAATAGCGTTACTGGCTAGAATGGCAATGGCGGCCTTCCAACCGAAGTTGATGAACATGAATCCAAGTCCGAAATTCCACTTGGCAGCAACCATGAGAACAGGAGGAGCGGCAAAGTGAGTGAGAGTACCGCCAACGGATACGTTCACAAACAAAAGACCAAGTGTGGCGTAGGCGAACAATGCTGGAGGGCGCTTTGAATAGAACCATTTGGCCAAGAGCATCGCTGAAATGGTCATAGCAGCAGGCTCTGTGATGAAAGACCCAAGAAGAGGAGTAATGGTGAGTACAGAGAGCCACCAGCCAGCAGGGCCTCCGCCAAGAAGGCGAGCGACTGAGCCTACGATTTTCTCTGCAAAACGCACGACTGGACGTGTTGCCGAAATCGCCATGATGATAACAACGAACAGCGGCTCGGTGAAGTTAACGTCTTTTCCGAGATAATACTCCACTTGCTTGAAGCCAACTCCCATACCTTCGGCGAAGCCATGCTCAGAAATGCCGAAGAAGTAGAAAATAGCAGCAACAAGAGCAATTACCCAGATACCGAAAATGGCCTCTACCTCACCAAGGAAATGGAATAGGTGAGCACGGAAAGAAACATCATCTTTGGCATCGTCATGAGGCTTGGCGCAGGCAGTACGGCCTTCTGCTTTGATTTTCTCTTGATGGCGCTTTTCGTGCTTGTGGGCCATTTCCGTGAAGAAACCTGCCAAGAAAGTGTGAACGATGGCGCAGACGAAAATAATGGTGGCCCAGAGGTTGAAGCCGTTTTGCTGAGTAGCACGGTATTTCAGTGTGGCGCCGAGATCGGTTTTTCCATCCTCAGTTGTTTTTTTCTCATACTTGCTGAGCGGAAGGGGGAATTTGGCATATTGATCCGCATCGAGATGATATTCTTCTTTTTCGTAAGCTGGCTCAACCGCACCCGCGGCGATTACATAACTGCTTAACCCAAAGATGGTAATAAATAGTGTAAGGATGAATGTGAGTTTTCTCATGACTTGTTGCTCGGAAAGATGTGCTTGGAATAGCCCCGATTAGAAGAGCCCGCAATGACAATTTCTTATGAGTTGTTGCATACCCCAACGCGGGAGTGCGGGAGTTTATTTGATCACTGACAATGATTCTTGAAGTTGTTCTGCTGCTAAATTAGCGTTCCCGCATGAATCGCCTATCGTTATTCAGTCTTTTGTCTGCATGCTCAGTCGTCTTGAGTAGCTGTGGCATGCTCAAGAATTCCGCTACAGCTATAAATCAAAAAGCGGACGATATGAGGAGCAAGAAGGAATCTCATGATGTGAATGAGGCCAATAGTGGTGGGTTTCTGGGTGATTTGAACAAGGTGACTCCACGTGTCACCGCTGACCAGCTGCCTGATGAGGATAGCATTTATTATTTGTCTGATGAGGATCCAGATGCTGCCCCAGAGGCACTAGTTGAGACTTGGGAAAACCCCGTTAGTAATGACTGGTATGAAAGTCACTCTGAAGCCATGAAAGTAGCTCGACGCTCAGGTTCTCCAGTACTGATATGGTTTACCAATTCCAAGCATAGTCCAACCTGTAAATTATTGGACAGAGAAGTGTTCTCAACCAAGGTTTTCAAGGACTGGGCTGAAGACAAAGTAGTCAGATTACAGGTGGATTCGAATGTTGTGGAAGGGGACACGGCAGTGCGGCTCAGGAAGAAAGAATATGTCAAGAAACTCAAAGAGCGTTACAACGTTCTTGGCGCGCCTGTAGTAGTGGTACTCTCTCCACGAGATTCTGTTTTTGGTAATTATGCTGGTTACAAGGGAGGGAATGCCGAGTTTTACTTTGGACGTCTGAGGCAGGCTTATCGTGTAGCTATGCAAGATTACGGCAAGTGGAAGGAGTCGATGGAAAAGCGCGGTTACCGTATTTGGCACGACAACCGTGGCCGCAGTGTTTTTGCCAAGCTAAAGAGATACCACAACGGGCAGCTGCTACTGGTAGATCCAGACGGCAATTTATCGAGAACTCACGAGAGAAAGCTGTCCGTCGAAGATCGACAATATATTGCTGACGAGAAGGCCAAGCGCTCTTCGCGCTAGGCTGCAAAACTCTCTCCGCAAGAGCAGGTGACCTGAGCGTTCGGGTTGGACACCTTGAAGCCGCCTTGCTGCAGATCATCTGAGTAATCGAGCTCACTACCTGCCACGAACAGCGCGCTCTTTGGGTCGATGACCACATTGACCTCGTTGCTTCTTACGAGAATGTCGCGGTCACGAGGACCATCCGTGAGATCCATCTTATACTGCAAGCCGGAGCAACCACCGCCAACAACAGCAATTCTCAGAGCTCCATCTGGACGACCTTGCTTCTTGAGTAATGCGTTCAGGTGCTGTGAGGCCCCATCAAGGACTTTGATGAGTTTTTCGTTACCTGTTTTGTAGTTCACCGCTGACATGCGGGGAATATGCAAGCGCATTACAATTATTGAAGCCCGAATCTTCTGATTAGTTAAAAAATAACAGGGGACTAGCCCATAGGTTGAGCTAGCCCCCTGTTTGATCGGGTAATAGGTGTGTATTAAATAATACAGAGCTATATTCATGCGAAATGGTAACTCGCCAAGCCAAAACTTCGCGAAAACTGAAACTCATGTTTAATATGAGTAGTATTAAAATGCGCGGCTTTAAAAATATTAGAAAACGGAACTGACAAGGAGTGTGTTTCTGTAGGATGGTCTTGTTCGTGAAGCTCAGTGTTCAGGAAATAATAGAAATCACAGGCGGCAAGATCATCTCAGAAGCCGCTGAAGGAGAGTTTGCGAGTGTTAATTCACTTGCCGAAGCCGAAGCCAAGGACGCTTCTTTTCTTGGTAATCAGAAATACTATCAGGATTTTTTAACAACCAAGGCCGGCTTAGTTCTCGTTCCTGCTGGTCTCCCTGACAAACCAACAGGCCCGGTTTTAATTGAGGTTGAAAACCCATCTTATGCTTTTGGAGAGCTGGTTAAGAAGTTTGCCAGCAGGCAGCGGGTCTTTAAACCAGGAGTTCATCCTAGGGCGATTGTGGGCGATGATGTGATATTTAATCCGGACAAAGTCTCCATTATGGCTGGTGCGGTTATTGAAGACGGTTGCGAGATTGGTGATGGCACTCAAGTCTGCGCTGGTGCCGTAGTTTCCGAAGGCGTGAAAATCGGTCAGGATTGTTTGATTGGGGCTAATGCCACAGTCCGCGAGTTTTGTGAATTGGGAAATCGAGTCTCACTGCAGCCCGGCTGCGTTATCGGCTCCGATGGATATGGGTATGAGCTGGTAAATGGAAAGCATGAGAAAGTGGACCAGCTTGGTATTGTAGTGATCGAGGATGATGTCGAAATCGGTGCGAACACCACCATTGACCGCGCCCGCTTTGGTAAGACAGTTATTGGCGAAGGGTCCAAGATTGATAATTTGGTGCAGATTGCCCACAACGTGAAGACAGGCAAGCATTGCCTCGTTGTTGCCCAAACAGGCATAGCTGGTAGTAGTGAATTAGGAAATTATGTCACCATCGCAGCTCAGGCAGGCGTAGCTGGTCACTTAACCATCGGCGACCAAGCCGTCATTCTATCCCGTGGGGGTGTCACCAAATCGCTTGAGGGCGGTGCCATGTATCACGGACTGCCGGCAAGGCCTGTGGCAGAAGAGCACAAGAGGCAGGCTTATGTCTCCAAGATCCCTAAGTTGATGGCTGAAATTAAGGAGCTTAAGGCAAAATTGAACGAGTAAGATCACCCATAAAAAAGGAGGGCTCAGTAATAGCCCTCCTTTTTTGTTTAGATCGATATTGGCTCTGGGAATTAGACCTGCAGGGCAGTCACGATAGCGTCGCCCATCTCATCGGTGGAGACCTTCGTTTCACCGTCAGCACCTGTGTATAAGTCACCAGTACGGAGACCACTGTCGATGGCGGCATTGACTGCCGCCTCGATTGCATCAGCTGCCTCATTCTCGCCCAGTGAATATCTGAGGAGCATGGACAGGGAGAGAATCTGGGCGATAGGGTTGGCGATGCCCTGTCCAGCTATATCGGGAGCTGAACCGCCTGATGGCTCGTACATGCCAAAGTAGAGGCCGTTGTCATTTTGCTCGCCCAAGCTAGCGCTTGGAAGCATGCCTAGAGAACCGGAAATCATCGCCATCTCATCCGAGAGGATGTCTCCAAAAAGGTTGCCAGTAACCAGCACGTCAAATGAAGCAGGTTGCTTGATCAGCTGCATGGCCGCATTGTCGACATAGAGGTGGGAGAGTTCGACTTCTGGGAAGTCTTTGCTGACCTCGATGCATGTCTCGCGCCAGAGAATGGAATTCTGCAGCACGTTCGCTTTATCCACGGAGACTAGGCGCTTGTCACGGGCCATAGCTGCTGTGAAGGCGATGCGGCAAATGCGCTCGATCTCACTTTTCTTGTAGACCATGGTATCAATGGCTACGATATCACCATTCTCCTCATGTCTACCTTTTGGCTGACCGAAGTAAATTCCGCCAGTAAGCTCGCGCACGCAAAGCACGTCAAACCCGTTTGGGATAAGCTCATTCTTCACCGGGGAGGCATGCTTGAGCGCTGGCAGGCAAACGCCAGGGCGCAAGTTGGCAAAGAGTCCAAAGTGCTTGCGGATGGGGAGAAGGGCACCACGTTCCGGCTGCTCGTCCGGTGGGAGATTTTCCCACTTAGGTCCGCCTACGGAGCCGAAGAGAATCGCGTCGGCCTTTTCACAGACTTGCACTGTGTCCTGTGGTAATGGACAGCCGACTGCATCAATCGCCGCACCACCCACGAGGCAATGTTCTCTCTCAACGGTGAACCCGAAGCGAGCGCATGCTACGTCGAGAACCTTAACCGCCTGTTTCATGACTTCAGGCCCGATACCGTCGCCTGCTAGTATTGCAATGGAATGATTGCGTGACATGCGCGGGGGTTTAGCAGACGTGGCTGGGATTTGGAATTAATAATTGCAAAAAGATGGCCACCAATTCGCCAAAAGTTGTTGGACACAGCCGAGACCCAGTGCATGCTCCGCGACGTGGATCCCATCATCATACATTTTCTCTTTATCATCGGCGGACTTGTGGCGCTCTATTTCGGCGCAGAATGGCTTGTTGGAGGTGCGTCCAGCATAGCGATCAAGCTAGGTATTTCACCTCTCGTGGTGGGATTGACGGTAGTCGCTTTTGGCACAAGTGCTCCAGAGCTTTTGGTCTCACTACAGGCTAATTTAAACGGGCAACCAGATGTGGCCTTGGGTAACATCATCGGGTCAAACATATGCAATATCGCTCTGATACTCGGTGTGGCTGCGGCCATGAAGCCTGTGGTCATCCATCTACAAATCATCAAACGGGAGATGCCCATCCTCATCATCACTTCACTCGTCTTTGTGGCGATGCTATGGGATAAGCGCATTGAGCGCTGGGAAGGCGGCATTCTTTTTGCGGGCATCATCATCTATGTGACTGCTAGCCTGATTGAGGCCAGAAAGGAAAAAGGAGCAGGGGATTACGAGGAATTCAGTGAGGAAGAGGTAGAGGAAATGAAAAAATCTGGCGCCAGTCAGATGGTGAAGAGCGTACTTTTGATCATTGTTGGCCTGGTGGCACTTAAGTTTGGCTCTCAGTGGCTTGTTGAACATGGAGCAGAGGTGGCTAAATGGTTTGGCGTTTCTGAGGCCATCATCGCACTTTTTCTCTTTGCCTTTGGCACCTCTCTGCCTGAGCTGGCTACTTCTATTGTAGCTATCAGGAAGGGACAGGGTGACATCATTACGGGGAATGCCATCGGGTCCTGCATTTTCAATATCCTCACGGTTATCGGCATTACCGCCATGGTGCATCCGATTGCGGAGCAGAACATTGCCTCTTTGGATAAGATGGTCATGCTCGGTCTTACCATAGTGATCACCCTGTTTATGTGGTCCAGGATGGCTCTCAATCGTATCGAAGGTTGGCTTTTGCTCTTTGGTTATTTAACATACAGTGTTGTAAGGTACTGTATGGACCAAGGAATCATCTGATGGACTGCCTGAATCACACTTCTCACCGGCCGTGGCCGCTGGTTGATAGCCGACCTAGTTGGAAACAGTATTGGTTGGATCTGGCGTTTTTTCACTGGCCTGTCCGAAAAGCCCAGATTCAAGCTACTCTGCCAGACGGCTTGGAAGTAGACACCTATGATGGCGATGCATGGATTAGTGTAGTCCCATTTCGCATGGAAGGAGTCATGATGCGTGGTTTACCTTCTATCCCTGGTGTCTCAAATTTTCCAGAGTTGAATCTACGGACTTATGTGAAGCGAGATGACAAGCCTGGGGTGTGGTTTTACAGTTTAGATGCCGATCAGAGTCTGGCTGTATGGGCTGCCCGTAAATTCTTTCATCTACCGTACTTCAAGGCAAACATGAGTTCTGTAGCGAATGCGGATGGATCAATTCACTATCGTTCTAGCCGCGAGTGTTCCGGGGCTTCGTTTGATGGGGTATATCAACCTGTTGGTGAAACGTGTAAAGCTGAAAGAGGTAGTCTGGAGGAGTGGCTTTGTGAACGTTATTGCCTCTACGCATGCTCTAAAAGCGGTAAACTATATCGAGGCGAGGTGCATCACAGGCAGTGGCCACTCCAAAAAGTCCAGTATCAGATCGACAAGAATGGTATAGGTGAAGCTTTTGGCTTCGATTTGAGTGGCGCACCCTATTGCGCTCAGTTCGCCAAGAAACTGGAAGTAGCAGTCTGGGGAGTCGAGCTTTGCTAATAGATAAAAAATAAAAACGCAGGGCCCGTTAAGGTCTGCGTTTTTTATTTTGAGCGGGGTAGCTTGTTGAGGTTAGATTCGGATTATGAACACGCAATTACGCGTCCTTTAGAATCTTTTCGGCCTTCTTGATAGTAGTCTTGCTGAGTTTACCATTCACTCTGCGAGAATTATCAATCAGATCCTTAAGACTCTTGAGTGTTTCATCAGCAGCCTTCAACGCCTTACGTCCACCACCGTATTTTTTGTCGGAAAAATACTTGGTAAAAGTGGATCCAGCTCTGCTTAAGCAGAGACGCCAGCCTTGGAAGGCTGTTGTTTCGTAAGTGAATCTGGTTAGGTTCTTCTTAGATTTCATATGTCAAGTGGTTACGGGTTATCTGGTCCTCTACCATTGAACTGCATGGCAGTGCTTTTGTCAAAACATTATGATATCGTTTCATGCATTTATTGATGATATTAAGTTAGTCTCTCAATTATTTTGTTTGAACGACTTGTTAGCTACGTAGACAAATGAACACATGTTCTAACTTCTAATACTAAGATCGATAGATCTACGGCTAACATTGGTCTTAATGAATGACTGGAATTGGACGCTAATAGACAATAAGTTGGTTCAAATGGCCTGCGCCAAAAACAAAAAAACCACCCGTTGATAGGGTGGTTTATAAATGGTGCGCACGAGAGGAGTCGAACCTCCACGCCCTAGGGCACTGCCGCCTGAAGACAGCGCGTCTACCAATTCCGCCACGTGCGCACGTTGCTTGGTATTGCGGGCGGACTTTAAGACCGGAATAATCGGGATTGCAACCCTGATTTTCAAAAAAATCTAAGCTTTGTCATGCATTCTTCTCGTAGATGTTGATTGTTAAGCAGGCATTCCATTAATGTGGAGTGGAGTGCGCACATTGCTCTTGTAGATGCAGGGGAGGTATTATAGGGACGTGTTTCCGCCGCTTCCAACCAGCGACGGTAGAATTTATACCTGACAATATGGCTATTCAACGTGCACTTCTTTCAGTATCCGATAAGACCGGCCTGGTCGACTTCGCCAAGCAACTCCATGATTTTGGCGTAGAGCTTCTCTCTACCGGTGGCACAGCTGCTGCCATTCGAGACGCAGGCCTGCCTGTTATTGACGTATCCAGCTACACAGGAGCTCCTGAGCTTTTTGAGGGACGTGTCAAAACGCTGCACCCTAAAGTGCACGGAGGTCTACTTCATAAAAGAGACAACTCAGAGCATATCGCTCAAGCTAAGGATAATGACATCCCGCCGATTGATCTGGTCGTCGTAAACCTTTACCCGTTCGAGGAGACTATCGCGAAGCCTGATGTGACTCTTGAGCAGGCTATTGAGAATATCGATATTGGTGGGCCATCCATGCTGCGCAGTGCTGCCAAGAACTACAAGAGCGTCACCGTGGTGACAGACTCTGCCGATTACGAGCGCGTAGTCGAGGAGATGAAGGAGCACGAAGGGGATACTACGCTCAAGCTTCGTGAAGAGCTCGCGGTCAAAGTATTCCTTAGAACTTCTCAGTATGACGGCGCAATCACCAACTACCTCAGCCAGGCGGCAGAGGGCACACGCTCTTCATTCTCCATCACTTTGCCTTTCGAGCGTGAACTTCGCTACGGGGATAATCCTCATCAGGCATCTACTCTCTACGGCGATTTCAGTGATTGCTTTGTCCAGCTCCAGGGTAAGGAGCTCAGCTACACAAATATTCTAGATATTGAAGCCGCAGCTGATCTAATCTGTGATTTTGCCCGTCCTACCGTTGCAATCCTTAAGCACACTAACCCGTGCGGCGTGGGGCAGGATGATGAATGCTTGCGCGAGGCTTGGCAGCGTGCGTTCGAAACTGATACACAAGCTCCATTTGGTGGGGTAATCGTTGTGAATCGACCTCTTACTGAGAAGCTTGCCAAGATCATCTCTACGATCTTTACTGATGTGATCATTGCTCCAGACTTCGAGCCTGAAGCTCGCGCTATTCTTCAGAAAAAGAAGAACCTCCGCCTGATCAAAATGAATGAAGACGCCTACGCTATTGCTAAGAAGGCTCCAGTGATCCGCTCTTGCCCAGGAGGCCTCATGGTTATGGATCGTGATCATACAGCCCTTGGTCTGGACAATCTTGAAGAGCGCGTAGTCACCAAGCGCCCGCCAACAGAGGAGGAAATGCGCGCAATGCGCTTTGCTTGGCGCGTGGTTAAGCACGTGAAGTCCAATGCAATCGTTTATGCCAAGTCCGATCGCACACTCGGCATCGGTGCAGGCCAAATGAGCCGCGTTGATTCATCCCGCATCGCGGTTTGGAAGGCGGAGGAAGCTGGCTTATCCCTCAATGGTAGCGTGATCGCCTCTGACGCGATGTTCCCATTTGCTGATGGGCTTCAGGCAGCCATTGCAGCAGGAGCCACAGCATGTATCCAGCCTGGTGGCTCCATCAGGGATGAGGAGGTCATAGCTGCTGCTGATGAGGCTGGCATTTCCATGGTCTTCACCGGTCATCGTCACTTCCGCCACTAATCACTAGCATTCAAACGTTTTTCATGCGCACCTTAATTGGTGCGCATTTTTGCTTCATCTATGAATGAGTTTGAAGCAGAATGATTAATCCAGAAAATAGAAAACTCTCCGCTTGGGACTTGCCACGTGGAGGGGGACTGTTACAACAAAGCCACACCATGGCAGGCAAGCTTACCTACAAAGAATCAGGAGTCGACACACGAGAGGCAGCAGCCCTCGTGGGAGACATCGGTACACATGTGCGTCGCACTCAGCAGCAGCGTCAACTTCACGGAGCGTTCGGTCTCTTCGCTGCAGCATATGATCTCAGTGAATACAAAGAACCCGTTATCGTCACAGGCTGTGATGGAGTGGGCACCAAACTTGAGCTTTTGCTTGAGCATGATGAACTTGCGATTGCAGGCAAGGACCTTGTTGCAATGAGTGTGAACGACATTCTCACCACTGGTGGGGATCCGTTGCTTTTTCTTGATTATATCGGTATCGCCAAACTCGATAAGCCACGCATTACAGCCCTCATTGCTGGAATGTGTGACTACCTGGAAGATTGCGGATGCATACTTGCAGGTGGTGAAACTGCTGAAATGCCGGGCATCGTCCCGGAGGATGTTGTTGAGCTTAGCGGTTTCTGCATTGGCTGCTCTGAGAAGCAGAACCTGATTGATCCATCCACGATGAAGGAGGGTGATGTTCTGGTGGGCTATGCATCTGATGGACCACACGCCAACGGCTGGAGCCTTATCCGTCGCGTCCTGGCTGAGCACGGTTCTGATTTCTCCGCTGAGGAGGTGCGTGAAATGCTTGCTCCGACGCGCCTTTACCACGATGTCGTTAAGGATGTTCGTGAAGCAGGTGTGACCCCAAAAGCAATGGCTCACATCACGGGTGGAGGTTTACCTGAGAACTTGGAGCGCCTCTTCCGTGGTCTTGGGGCTGACTTGGAAATCCCGTTCTGGGACAATCCGGTAATGCGCAAAGTCTTCAAGTACGTGGATGCTGAGGATAAGTTCCACACTTTCAATATGGGTATCGGCTGGGTATGCATCGTGTCACCTGAGGATACTGACAAGATCCTCAAGGCCGGCCCGGGCGGACATGTCATTGGCAAGGTGGTATCCCAGGAGGGTGTTCGCGTAGTTGAGCGCGAAGCTTAATTTGCCAAACTTTACAAGAGGTGCCACTTTCCGGCACCTCAACTTATTATTTTTCAATCAATCACCGAACATATTGATTCATGAGCGACTTTTTAAAGCATGAGTGCGGCATCGCCTTGATCCGCCTTAGAAAGCCTATTTCCTATTATATTGAAAAATACGGCACTCCGCTGTGGGGCTTGAACAAGCTCTTCCTTCTCATGGAGAAGCAGCACAATCGTGGTCAAGATGGTATTGGCATCGGTTGCTGTAAGCTGGGTATGCCACTCGGGCAGCCATACATCTTTCGCCGCCGCGATGCCCGCAAGGACTCCTTGGCTACAGTCTTCAATAAAGAGATCAAAACGTTCAACAAGCTTGCCCGCAAGCAGATGCTCGATCCCAGCTCCGCTGGCAGCGTTAAAAACGTATTCGATTTCGGTGGTGAAGTATTGATGGGGCACCTGCGCTATGGAACCTCAGGTCGCTTTGATGAGGGCTCCTGTCACCCATACCTGCGTCGCAGTAACTGGCCAACAAGAACTCTTCTGGTTCAAGGTAACTTCAATATGACCAATGCAGGAGCATTGAATCAGAAGTTGATCGAAAGGGGGCAGCACCCGGTTTTTGGTACAGATACGCAAACTGTACTTGAGGAATTGGGCTTCCACCTGGATGAGGCACACACGGATCTTTATCGTGAACTGCGTGACAAGGGAGTGGACGGCCAAGAGATTCCCGCCATGATCTCTGAGAATCTTGACTTGCTGCAGATAATCAGTGAATCAGCTAAATCTTGGGATGGAGGTTATGCGATCTGCGGCGCCGTAGGTAACGGGGACACGTTTGTCATGCGTGATCCTCGCGGCATTCGTCCATGCCATTATTATATTGATGATGAAGTGATAGCATTCGCTTCAGAACGTGTACCTCTCATGACTGTCTTTGAGGCCAACAAGGAGCAGGTCAAAGAGATGGAGCCCGGTAATGTGACCATTATAGGCCATAACGGCGAGATTCGCACTGAGCGCTTCCATCCAGAGGTTCAAAAGGCCCCGTGCTCCTTTGAGCGCATCTATTTCTCACGAGGTAACGACCCTTCTATCTATCGTGAACGTAAGGCTATGGGGGCGGCTCTTGTGGATCAGGTGGTTGATGCCATGAATAATGACTTCGACAAGGCTGTATTCTCATTCATTCCAAACACGGCGGAGACCGCGTACTATGGACTTATGGATGGCTTGCGCATGTATCGCCGTCAGCAGGTCCGCGCCGAGCTTGTGGAAGCCATCGAAAACGGCACTCTCGATGTAGAGATGCTTGATAAAGTAATTTTGAGAAACTGGCCGAAATCTGAAAAGGTGGCGCATAAGGACATCAAAATGCGCACCTTCATCTCCCAGGAGAAAGGCAGGGCTCAGTTGGTATCCCACGTTTACGACATCACTTATGACTTGGTGAAGCCGGTGGATACACTCGTGATGCTGGATGATTCGATTGTTCGAGGAACCACCTTGAAGCAATCTATTCTAAAGATTCTCTCTAGAACGAATCCTAAGAAGATTGTTGTTTGCTCTACAGCGCCTCAAATCCGCTACCCTGACTGTTACGGCATTGATATGTCCGAACTTGGCAAGTTCATTGCCTTCCAGGCTGCAGTGGCTCTCCATGAGCGTGAGGGCAACAATGAGCTCCTTAAGGAAATTTACGAAGCTTGCAAGGAAGAGCTTCGTAAGCCGGCTGAAGAGCGAGTTAATCAAGTGAAGCGCGTTTATGAGTGCTTCACTGACGATCAAATCTCAGCTGAAGTCAGTCGCATGGTCTACCCTGAAGATGTAGACTGGGACGGTGAGGTTCAGATCATCTTCCAGACCATCGATAACCTTCATGCTTCGATCAAAGGGCCATGTGGTGATTGGTATTTCACTGGTGACTTCCCGACTCCTGGTGGAATGGCTACAGTGAACGCTGCCTACATTAACTGGTTCGAGGGTAAATCTGGTCGCAGTTACGATCTTCCGCTGGTGTAGCCAGTCAGGCGCTTATTAAATTTTCGTAAAGCATCTACCATTAACATGGTAGGTGCTTTTTTGATGCCTAGATTAGATCGAGCGAGCTACATTATAACACGTGAGGAGGGAACGTAAAAAAGCCGTCTGCTAAAAGCGGACGGCTTAATGAAAACTTTGTAGGGAAGATGGATTAAGCTTCAAGAGCAGCCTTGCGGGCCTTCTTGATGATGCTTGAAACTGTGTCAGATGGCTGAGCACCGTTTTTGATCCACTTCTCAGCCTTGTCGAGGTCGAGGTTGTAGTTAACACCCTCAATCATTGGATTGTAGTTACCAATCTGCTCGATGTAGCGGCCGTCACGGCGTGCGCGGCTGTCCACAGCTACGATTTTGTAGTAAGGGCGGTCTTTTGTACCTTGGCGGTTGAGTCGAAGTGCTACCATGATCTAGGATCTTGTTAAAAATTGCTTCGTCGCACATCTGTCTGCGACGGGGGCGGGAACTTGCACGAATCAGGCATGTTTGCCAAGAGAAAATTTAGGAAAATGATTCATATTTCTTAACTAACGTCAAATTTCAGGCTAAATTAGGTGTTTTGGAGCGCCTTTAAGGCCTTGAAAGACACAAAATTAGTTGAACGGGGAGCATTTGTTGGTTGCCGAATCGGGTTTTGCTGTTATGTAGCGCGCCCGCAGGTTATCAAACCCTCATACAATTCTGAACTATTATGTTTGTCGATCACATCCGAGTATATTGCAAGGCAGGAGATGGTGGTAATGGAGTCGTCCATTTCCGCAGGGAAAAATATCTGCCCAAGGGTGGTCCAGATGGGGGTGATGGCGGTGATGGCGGTGATATCATCATTGAGTGCTCCAACCACACAGATAACCTGAAAGCTTTCTTCTACGATCCTAAGTTGGTCGCCAAAGGTGGTGGTCATGGCGCTGGCCAGCGCAAGCACGGCAAGAATGGCAAGACAGTTATCGCCAAGGTCCCGCCGGGCACCGTGATTTATCGCAGTCCCGCAATAGACCTTCAGGAGGCTGTCGCCATGGAACGAGATGAAGGCATCGATCTTGATCCTGTTGTTGATTTGACCGAGCATGGCCAGACATATGTCCTCTGTAAAGGGGGCAAGGGAGGAAAAGGGAACTGGCACTACAAGTCGTCCACCAATCGCGCGCCCGAAGAGCATACTCTGGGAACCGAGGGAGATCTGGGGGTCTTCTATTTTGAGTTGAGAAGAATTGCTGACGCCGGCATGGTGGGATTCCCGAATGCAGGCAAGTCTACATTGGTAAGCAAGCTCTCAGCAGCTAAGCCGAAGATCGCCTCATATCCATTCACCACCTTAAAGCCTATGGTGGGTGTGGTTGAATTTCCTGGATTCAAGCGATGCACAGTAGCTGATATCCCTGGGCTTATTGAAGGCGCTCACCAGAACCGTGGCCTGGGTCATGAATTCCTCAGGCACATCACACGCTGCCACTTATTGCTTTTCGTAATCGACATGGCAGGAGTTGACGGTCGAGATCCTATTGAAGACCTGCAAACCCTGCGTGCAGAAATAAGTATGTACGATGAAGATCTGGCTAAATTTGACTGGATCGTGATCGCCAACAAAATGGACTTGGAGGGGGCTGATGAAAACCTTAAGAACTTCAAACAGCGATTCCCGAAGGTGAAAATCATCCCGATTTCAGCTGACCAAGAAGAGGGGCTTGATGATGTTCGCAGCTTCCTCTGTGAAACGGTAGCGTACCAACCGAATAAGTAGGTTAACATGTTGACCCTGTGTGGCTTATGAGTATTTAACACGATCTTTACGTGAGGCTTGCGTGATTCATGTTTGAGGTGTTTGTCTATGGCTCGCTAAGGCAGGGGGCGTCCAATAGCTTTCGCATGGCTGGTGCAGAGCTTCTTGGCCCTGGAGTCGTGAGCGGTAGACTATATCGTGTCGATTGGTATCCGGGTATCAAGCTCTCCAATGATAGAGATGACGCCAGTGAGGTGATCGGGGAGGTATACAGAATTGGAGACTCGATGATGGCGGCCCTAGATGAATACGAGGGTGGTGAATACCAAAAGAAAAGTGTGCAGGTGCGTAAATGCGAGAACTGCGACCAGGCTATTGTCTGGGAGTATTTGCCGGCAACGGAAGAGCTCGAGCTTATTGAGAGCGGAGATTGGATGGATGCGGAGTCACCTTGACTAACCCCGCACCGGTCACTAGCGCGGCATCTGTACCGATTTATTCGTCAATGTGATGACGCTTGGATTATAGTGGTCGGCGGGGCTAAATAGCCAACCTGGTGAACGATCAATCAGCTTGAAGCTAGTCGCTCTAAATTCCGGGAGAAACAGGTTGCTGTTGGGGTCGTATATTTTACGACCTGTGTATGAGCCAGTAATTTTGTAATTGTAGTTTTGGTCATAGCCGTGGCGCTCGTCATAGGGACCATCTTCAGGCAGGCGGTCGGGCTGATAGGTTGAATTTTCATTCATGATGACAAGCGCAGCCTCTGACCATGGCTGCCTCGGCTTTCGTAGGTAACCCCAAAAGCGGGTCTTATAGACGAAATAGCGGCGACCATAGTAGAAGTTGCCTGTAGGTTCCGAGCTGATCTGCAGTGAGCGCTCCTCGGTGGTAGGCGTGGTTCCCATATTAGGTTTGCCGTATCCGCCGTATGTGCCGGCGCAGTTGGTAAGAGTCAGTGATGAGCTGCAGGCTACAGCTGCGAGAGCAAGGGATCTCATGAGGTGCTTCATTACTAACAATACTTCGCAGCTGATTCCCGAACGTCAAGATCATCCTTTTTCAGGGTGATTGGGAGTAGGGCTGTAGACCACAGTTACGATATCCGCATTACATACATTGTGCGAAGTTATGTATAAGTAATGAATCCATGGGTGAATTCGCTGGTCGGATGCGTTTTGAGTTTATTTGGGTCTTTCATCGTATGAAGCGTCTTGTACTTGCATTCGTTCACCCCGTATCTAGTCTGTGCATCTATCTATGGAACTGACAGCCATTCTCGAAGCACTTCTGATTGCATCCGAAGATCCATTACCAACCCACGAACTAGCTAGACTTGTTCGTGCGCGTGTTGCTGAGGCTGACGAATTAATCAAAGTCGAAAATGAAGATGCCGGAGATTCTTGCGAACACCGCACATTAGATCCGTCACTGGCTAGTCTTGCCACCACATCTGAGGAGCAAGTTTCAGAGGCTCTGGCTAGCCTGAATAGATTTTATGATGCCAATCACCGTGCCTTTGTCATCATTGAGCGCGCCAAGGGTTGGAAATTCTATACGAAGCCGGAGTATGCTGATTTTGTACGCCAGCTGTTTCCCGGCCAGAAGCCTCAACGCTTGAGTGGTCCAGCTATGGAGACCCTTGCGATTATTGCTTACCGTCAACCTATCACTAAAGCTGCTATGGAAGCTGTTCGTGGCGTCTCATGTGACGGCATGATTCAGAAACTATTGGATCGTGAATTAGTTCGTATTGGTGGCCGCGCGGACCTTCCTGGACGCCCTTTGCTATACGAGACGACTGATTTATTTTATGAACACTTCGGGATTAAGTCTATCGACGATCTTCCCAACGCTGGAGAACTGAGGACAGTGAAGCTTCCTGAGCCAAAATCTGATGAGGAAGATCAATCTCAGCCTGCATCTGACAAAGAGGAAGCAACGCTTGAACTTGATGGCGGCACATCAGTCGATCAAGAAGGTTCAAATGCCTAGCAGACGTTTCAGGGATTTTGTCCCCTACCATTTTACAAACACTATATTAGCGCCGTGCCTTTAGACGACATACGTAAGAAAATTGATTCCATCGACACCCAGCTTCTGGACCTATTATCCCAGAGGGCTGAGTGCGTACATATCGTTGGAGAAATCAAGAAGCAAGAGGGCCTTCAGATCTACGCCCCCGAACGTGAGGAAAGCCTGCTCAGAAAGCTTGTTGAGAAAAACCAAGGAAGACTTCCTGAAAAGTCTATTAGGGCCATTTATAGAGAAATTATGTCCGCAGCACTTGCGCTGGAGGATGATCTCAAAATCGCCTACCTGGGTCCTGAAGGAACCTGGACTCATCAGGCTGCCATCAAGAAATTTGGCCACTCAGTGGAGTACTTGCCCCAAGCTAACTTTGCCGAAGTATTTGATCAAGTGGCCCGCAGAAAAGCGAGTTACGGTGTCGTACCAATTGAGAACTCTACCGAAGGCGCTGTGTCTCACACCCTTGATTTGTTCGTAGACTCCCCTCTCCGCATTTGTGCTCAAATCCTGCTTCGAATCGAGAACGGGTTAATGGCCAGCATCCCGCGTGAGGAAATTAAGACCCTCTATTCGCACCCACAGGTGTTCGGACAGTGTCGCAACTGGATTCTCCAGAATTTCCCTAAGGCGGATCTCGTGGAGGTTTCCTCCACAACTAAAGCCGCCAAACTAGCCAAAGAAAATGCGCACCAAGGTGCTGCCGCACTCGGAGGCCCATTGGCAGCTGAAATGTACGACCTGCATATGATGGAAGAGTGTATACAGGACAGAGCTACAAACACGACACGCTTCCTCGTCATTGGTGAGAAAACGTGCCCGCCTACCGGCAATGACAGAACTTCCATCTTGTTCAGCATGAAGGATCAGCCCGGATCCTTGGTGAAGGCCTTGACCTCATTCGAATCCTGCGCGATCAACATGTCCAAGATCGAGTCACGCCCTTCAAAGCAGAGGGACTGGGAGTACATTTTCTACGTAGACTTGGCTGGACACTGTGAAGACGAGAATGTAGCAGCGGCGCTCGATGAGCTTTCTCGTCACTGCTCACTCGTCAAGCTCCTAGGGAGCTACCCAGACGTAACAGACATCTAATCTATTCTAAATTTCATTAAACACTATGCATTCATTCCATTATCATAATGGCGAGCTTCACTGTGAAGACGTGAGCTTGCAGACCATTGCAGACACCTACGGCACTCCGACTTACGTCTATAGTGCCAACACGTTTCGCGATCACTACACCCGACTTGATGCAGCGTTGAGCGAGGTGGATCACGCGATTGAGTACGCAGTTAAAGCTAACTCAAACATCTCAGTGCTGCGTCTACTAGCTGAGCTAGGAAGCGGATTCGATATCGTATCCGGCGGTGAGCTGTATCGAGTCATCAAAGCTGGTGGCGACCCGGCAAAATGCACCTTTGCCGGTGTTGGCAAGACACGCGAAGAGATTGAGTATGCTCTTAAACAAGGTATCTACTGCTTCAATGCTGAGAGCGAGGCTGAGGTCGTATTCATCGATAAAGTTGCTGGTGAACTGGGACTTGTTGCTCCTGTTGCCCTCCGCGTGAATCCAAATGTAGACGCAAAGACTCACAAGTATATCTCTACCGGGAAGTCAGAAAACAAGTTCGGCATTGATTTTGAATTTATCCGTGATGCCTACGGGCGTGCCGCTAAGCTTCAGAATATCAAACTGCGTGGCTTGCAGATGCACATCGGCTCCCAACTCACATCAGTCACACCTTTCATTGAAGCTGTCGAGAAAGTGGCTCCACTTGCTGCTGATCTCAAAGGGCTCTACGATATAGAATTTTTCTCTATCGGTGGCGGCGTAGGGATCGTTTATGATGAGTCCCTCGATTCAGGCAAGCCTGAGTGGTGGGCCAACCAGCTTGAAGACAAGCGCCCGCTGACGATCGAGCAATATTGTGCAGGCATCCTGCCCCACCTCAAGGGACTTGGATTGAAGATCTTGGTGGAACCAGGCCGCTACATTGCAGGTAATGCCGGCGTCATGCTTACGCGCTGTCTCTATGAGAAGAAAGGCACTGCCAAAACGTTCAAGGTGGTTGACGCTGGAATGAATGATCTGATTCGCCCTGCGCTCTATGAAGGTCATCACGATATCGCACCAGTTAGAGAGCCCGCTGATGATACCACCGAGACTGTTGATGTAGTAGGCCCTATTTGTGAAACTGGTGACTTCTTCTGCCAGAATCGCCCGCTACCAAACTTTGATGAAGGTGATGTGATCGCTCTTCTCAGCGCAGGTGCATACGGTTATGTCATGGCTTCCAACTACAATACACGCGGCCTCCCCGCAGAAATTCTAGTGGATGGCAGTGAATCAAAAGTAGTGCGCCCAAGACAAACTGTTGAAGACATCGTCGCTGCAGAGCTAGTCTAAGACCGACCTGTGCAGCTTGACTGCCCAAACCATTACAGCCCGGCTCTGTCTATGAGTCCGGGCTTTTTATTGCTGGTGAGCCTACAATTAATTTGCGCAGCACGCCTGGAATTAAAGACGTCCATACAGTTGCATGAATGGCTCTAACCACCGCTTCTTCCTCTCGGATACGTGCGAACAGCCTGTGTTCCTCTATGAGTTCAGCGGCATACTTACCTGCCTCTCGCTCGACGGGCATGCTGAGCCAAAGCATGACAGTGATGAAGCCGAAACTCGCAGCCACCGCCGCCAAGGCAATCTTAACCGGCAACTTGCCCACAAGGCTCGTGAAGAGCGCGATCAGGATGACAAAGGTAGGTAGGAGGTAGCCAGATTTAACTACTTTCACGCGCCATTGGATGGTTGCCGAGTGTTCTCTTTGCAAGCTATAAAGACCAAACTGGATAGCCGCATGCGCGAGTGAGTTAACGTCCCTATTCGTGCGGATTTTTTCATCCAGCACAAATTGTTTTTCATTCAGATTAGAAGCAGCGCTCCAGTATTTCGTGCTGTATTGAACCACGTCATCCGCATGACCTGATAACAGCAATAGTTTCTTCATGAGAGTCTCTACATCGAGATGCGTCTGCATACTGCGCTTGAGAAAGCGGACCCCGAGTAGATGTGCTGCCAAGCCTCCAGCGATAAAAGGAATAGCGGAGACCAAAATTATGAGACGCCACATGGGTGCTTAGTTCTTCTTGGTCGATGGTTTCACTTCAGCAGACGGGAACTCCTCAGTCTTGAACCTTTTCATCTGATCAGTGAGGTCTATGTGACTCTTGTATACTGTATCTTGAGCCCGCTGATACGCCATTGAACCGTCAGAGACTGATTGTACTGCGGCCTGGCTCCACTTGACGGCAGATCTGCGGTCTCTTCTCGCGAAGTAAACTTCAGCCAAGGTATCTAAATAAGCGCCCTGCTTAGGGGCTAACTCAACCGCTTTTTGAGCATGGGTGAGTGACCCTTCCAGATTCCTAACGGCACGGGACCCGAGCCAAGCAATGGTATTGTGAGTGTTGTGTGCGTTGGGGTATTTTTGAAGAACCTTTTCCAAAAAGGCATAAGCATCGCCAAACCAAGCATCGTACTCTTTGGCTAAGCTCGTATTCCGCATAGATGGGTAGAACTCATCGGCTAACAGGCCGTCTCCGATACCCATTTGATGGGCTTTATGCAGCTTCCAGATAGCTACCTCCTTTCTGTTTGAATGGTAGTCCAGCATGCCGCTTGTGAAAAAGGCGTAGAATCCGCTACGCAATGAGTACGCCGGGCTGAAATCACGTGACAAATTTTTGAGACTGAGCGCTGCCTCAACACTGGCGACTGTTGACGCCATTTTCCAGTCACCCTTCAAAATGTGATAACGGGATAAGAGGCCCATGTATTGTAGCGTGTAATGGAATTCCCAGTCCGTCGGCTTGAACCCGATTAAAGTATCTTCCCACATTTGTATGGCTTGATCTTTGTAGCCTGCACCATAGAGCAAAAGGGCGATCTCATTGTATTCCGTTGGAATACTCAGGGTCATAGTCACAGCCTTCTCCAGCTGCTCATCCCCATCCCGGTTACGGCCTACTTTTTTTAATGAAATAGCATATTTCGCCATCTCAACAGGAAGCTCTCGCAGATTGTTTTCCTGAAGTTCATAAGCAGAAATGTAGTCCTTCCAGCTCTGAAGGCCCTCAGCGAGCTCACGGTAATGACTTCTCCAGTCACCGCGATCAGCAACTTCTTTGCCCAGCTTGCTGATCACTCGATAGTAGTCCAGACTTCCAGCGAGATCATTCCTTACAGTAGCAGCCTCAGCGAGACTGAAAAGCATGTCGATGTAGGCATTGCGGCCACTTTTCTTGGCTTTCTCCAGCACATATGCCTCAAGCTTCTTCCCTTCGGCAAGTTTCGAACGATACATCCCCATAAGGATGGACATGTCGACAAAGTCTTTTTCGATCGTGTTCTCTCTATCGCGCAAGCTCTTCCATATTCGATTGATGGCTAGGGTATCCCCGTAAAGAGCGTTGACCATATTATCGAGATCATTGTTTGCATTACCTCGCTCTAAAATAAACTCCACAGCCATCTCAGACATGCCAGCCTCAGGAAGGCTGCGGACGACTTCATGCCATCTATCAAGACCTTCTTTCTCGAGCACAATCAGAAGCTCTTTGAGGGTAGAGCGCGCAATTTCTACCTCCCCTCTTGAGAAATAGAATATAGCCGCTTCTAAAATGCGCGCCTGATGGCCTGACTCACTATCCTGGTCTTCTGTAATGGAGCGCTTCACGGAATCCTTGACCCAATCGTAATACTCTTTGGGGGCATCTTTGGCAGACGGGATTCCCATGACCTCTAACGCCTGAGTAGGCCTTTCATAGGCATCAAGGTATTGAGAGTATTGAGTGTCATCATACCGTGAAAATAGCTCACCAGCCATATCCTGATAACCTCCTGCAAAGAGCGATCTCAACGCTGGCTCCATCTCTCTCTCATTCTGAGTTGATTGAGCGGCATCAAGTATTGCTTGGGCTAGTTTATCTGCTTTTTTCTCAGCTTTTTTGGGGTCGCCCTGGTTCAGAACCGTGGATCGAATCATTTTTAGGCCAGCCAAACTGGCCGAATCCTTTAACTGCCCCTCAATCAAATCGAAGGCAGGAACTGGGTCCCCATCCAATACAGCCACTGTCGAGAGAACATCCGCGTCTCCACGATTTTCAGCGAATTGCTTGAGTAGCTTCTTGTCCCCCTTGATCTGAAGCAGAATTTTCAGCCATTCATCGATGTTTTCATTGGCTTTGAATTTTTGGATGCGGGCAATTTCATCATCAATTTTCCCGGTTCGCTTGAGTAAAAAAGCCAGAGCCCTGAGGGTATTCTCTTCACGTGGTGATAACTTTAGCAGCTCTATAGCTTCATCAAGATCATTCTTCAGAATCGCTTGTCGCGCAGCTAGCAGGCCGATATTTCGGAAATCTCTGAGCAAAAGATCTCGATGGGCGTTATTTTTTTCCCACGAGAGCATATGTAGCATCTGTTTGTAGGCGCGCTTATCACTGAGTTCTCTGAGGATGGCCAGCTTGCCGTTGACATTGTTCTGGCTGTATTTGTCGATTAATTCAGCGATCTCTGGAGGTGTGTTAGGCAAGATGCCGGCAGCGATATTGCGGATCAGCACTTCAGCTCTCGCGGCAACCTCAGGATCTTTTGATTTTGAGGCATCCTCCAGATAAGGAACCGCATCCACCCCAAACTGCCAAATTTCCTTGCTAGCGTCCTCTCTGGTCTGAAAGTCAGGATGTGAGAGCTTGCGTATCAACGGCGCAATCTCGCTATTTCTGGGCTCAGCTGGAGGCTCAGCCCCGATTTGCGAAGAAATCACAAGACTGGAAGCGAGAACGATGGAGAGATGTTTGGTCATATGAGGGTATCGGGTCATATTCGAAAAGCTACAGTGAAAGTCCACAAACCTTAGCTGCGCACTTATCTACATACGCGAGCTAAACTTACAATATTAGGGGAATTGTTCTAGTATTAAAGCAGGGTTTAGTAGTGATCAATCATTGCCCACATGCTCCGGATGCTGCTCGGTGTTGCACCAAAAGCTGATACGCAATCTAAAACCATGCGGTCATTAGATGCCACCACTAATTGGTATTTGTCGGCAAACCGTGCCGCAAGCCTCTCGATGACGGTGTCAGCAGTTTCCCCTGTTTTGCTGTAGATGACCATGATGTCCTCCTCGCCGCGAAGTGGTTGATCCCTGTCATGGCCTTTGCCGTCGAAAACAAGTACCACAGCATAGGAAGAAGTGTCCTGAAAACGGGTTAACTCCCTGTGCAGCTCAGTGCGAGCCATGCCTGGATTATCCCTATGTAGCTGGAGTAAATATTCTGTGGCAAAGATAGCGCTGTGACCATCTACAATTAGGATCGACTGCATAAAAACTAAGAAAAAACCGGCATCGCAAAGCGCGGTGCCGGTTCTAGACAATAAATCTTGTTTTGAGGATAGCTTATTCCTCTGTCTTCTTAGGAGCTTTCTTAGCAGCCTTCTTGGCAGCTTTTTTAGCTGTCTTCTTAGCGGCAGTCTTCTTGGCAGCTTTTTTAGCTGTCTTCTTGGCTGCAGCCTTCTTGGCTACTGGCTTTTTCTCCTCAGCCTCATCAGCAGGTGCTGCTTCTTTAGCTGTAGTCGTTTTGGTAGCAACGCTGTTACCAGCCTGCTGCTTCTTACGGCGCAGGTATTCTCTGCGGCGTCTGCGTTTGATTACTTTGTTATATTGCTTACCCATAGCGTTGTAATTCGAGGGTTTAATGCCTAGCCACCCGTGGTTCAAGAGGAAAAACACTCAAACCTAGCTAGAAAATGCCTGACAGAGGCCTCCGCTTCGCCTAGATCAGCTCAAGAAACGCGCATCCAGCCCATCGATCTGGGAGATTGCCCACTATCGCACACCTCAACATTTTTTAATATGCCAGGCATCGTCGTAAAACCACGCTCCAGAATTTTCCACGGTCACGACTGGGTTTACTCCAGTGAAGTGCAGAAGGTATTTGGAAACCCTGAACCTGGTGAGGTAATTAGCCTCAAAGACTTCCGGGATCGACCACTAGGCACTGCCATTTACAATCCTAATTCGCAGATCGTCGCCCGTAGAATATCCCGCCGCAAGCAGAAGCTTGAGCCAGAGTTCTTCAAGCGTAGGATCTCACAATCCATTCAGCTCAGGGAAGACAGTCCAGGTGTTGATCCTAATCTTTGCCGCGTAGTCTGGAGTGAATCTGATGCCCTTCCAGGCATTATCGTGGACCGCTACGGCGACCATCTGGTTCTCCAGACACTAACGCTGGCCATGGATCGCTGCCGTGATCTGATCGTGTATACGCTGGTTGAGCTGTTGGCCCCCAAATCGATCATCCATCGCAATGACTCCCCGATGCTGAAGGCTGAGGGAATTGAGGAGCGTGTTGAGCTGGTGTACGGGGATAACCCAGGCGCATTTGTCGTTGAGGCTAATGGAGTCATTTTTGAAGTTGATTTGCTGGATGGCCAGAAGACCGGCCTCTATCTGGACCAGCTTGACGCCCATGCGGCCATTGCCAAATTAGCCAAGGGCAAGAGGGTCCTAGATTGTTTCTGTAATCAAGGCGGATTCGCACTGGCCTGCGCAAAAGCAGGTGCTGCCAGTGTAACGGCGGTAGATATTTCTGAGAGCGCGATTGACTCGGTGAAGCGTAATGCTGAGCTCAACGGTGTTGAAATTGAGGCCATCAAACACAATGCCTTTGATTACTTGAAGCATTGCGAGGAGAAATTTGATCTTGTGATCCTGGATCCGCCTTCATTCACGAGAAACAAAAAGACTCTGAATGATGCCATGCGCGGTTATAAAGAAATTCACCTCAGAGGCATCAAGTTGCTCGAAAAAGGCGGGATCGTATCCACCTATTGTTGTTCACATCACGCCACTAGAGAGCTATTTCTTGAAAACATTGTGAGTGCCTCAGTTGATGCGAAGCGCACATTGCGACTCATAGCGACACACGGTCAAAGGCTTGATCACCCTGTCATCCCAGCGATACCTGAGACAGAATACCTGAAAGGTTTCACATTACAGCTGACACCCTCTCGCTAGCTCAGTTAGCCTTTCCAGCACCAAGTTTTACATTAAGCCAGCCATCATCTTTGGTTGGCTTAATTTCTTTTATTTGAGGTTTGGTTTGGCCGTCTACTGCCCAGACAATCTGATAAAGTTGCTCCTTTTTGACTTTTGCCTGGAAAAAGCGGTTCATGTCGTCCTGCGGCCCCGGTGTTTTCCCTTGATGTAGCACTACATCACCTTGAACTACTCGAATGTCTATGGCCTCACGAGTCCCGGATTCGTTCGTGAAATCTATACGTAACTCACACAGGTCCTTATCTGCAGTGGGGTCTTTACTCAAGTAACGCTCGGTCACATTTACCCCAGGAACCATTTTACTCTCCATATCCCAAACCATGGGAAAATGGATGCCTGTCGATTTCCAGGACGTAGCATAAATGCTGTGGATAAAACTCTTAGGGTTTGCCTGTTGCGCATCCGCGACAAACCATGAGTGGTCAGGACCATTAGCGTCTGGATAATACTCAATAAAATGCCACTGTTTGTCTTTAGGTGACCAGTATTCTACCCAGTTGTGGTTTCCATGCTTTGTTGTCCACGCCGGAATGCCTGCTACCCGAGCTGGAATGCCCACAGAACGCAGGGCATTAACCAAGAGAATGGAAAGACCACTGCAGCTAGCCATCCCTTGTTCCATGGACTCATAGGGGCTTTGGTTTGGCTTCTTCCGCTTGGTGTTGTATTCAACCTTAACAACCTCCTTGATCTGCTTGTTAACCAAGAGACAGGCCTCATCCAGAGATTTGGCCTCCTTAACGACATTACTAAACCTTTTGTAAAAGTCTCCTCGCCAATTGTCACGCCTCTCGTCAAGTGAGGCATAAGGAAGAACATCATTGAGGAAGATCTCCTCTGGAACCTCTTTAGCCCAGACGAATGAATTCCTGGCGCGGTAGGCAAAATCAACGTTTTGCAGTAGAAAATCCGCCTTGAGAGTCTTAAGGTCGGATTCGGGCATGTGTTTGAGCAGAAAGACCAGTCCGTCTCTCTGCTCTGGAGTAATTTTTTGCAAAGCACTTACGATCTCCTGCTGATTATCTCCAGCCCCGCCTATGTAAGCCGGTTGCTCAGCTCGAAGGCTTCCGCTACAGGAGATCGAGAGCAAAATGAAGCAAAGTGCTTTGTGTCTATGATGCATGATGTCGGTACTATTACCGCTAATTACTTCGCATCAAGCTCTTTGATCCAAATATTCCGGATTGCGAGGCCGTGACTATCTCCATGGTCCTGGAAGCCAATATGCCCCTTTTCATGCTTCCCGAACTGAGGCCAAGCCTTAAACTTCGTCTTAGCAATCATCTGAGCAAACTCTTCGCTAGAAGGCTTGAAGTCTGCAACAACTTGATCATTAAAGAAAACTTTGATGTTTCCGTCTTTCTTAAGGATTCTGACTTTGTTCCACTCTCCGTCAGGCTTTGCCCATTCCCTCTTACTTGGAAAGAAACCGTAGATTGAACCCGCAATGTGGTAGTCATCAAGCTTTGGAAAGCCTGTATTTCCGAGGATCTGCATTTCGATAGCATCCTGGTAAATCACTCGTTCACTCTCCTTTGCACCAATAAAGAGCCCACTATTACGACCTTTCGGAATTTTCCATTCCAAGCGGAGATCAAAGTTCTCATACTGCCCTTCAGTAATAAGATTGCCGCCGCCGGGCTTCGTTAGTGTGAGCGCACCATCAACAGCTTGCCATTGAGGCTTAGCTTCCCTCTGGTTATAGGTGCGCCACCCTTTGGTTGTTTTGCCGTCGAAGAGTTTCTTCCAGCCTTTGCTTTCATCTGGCTGCTCCACCTCGGCTGCGAGCAGGGTGGATCCCAGCGCGCAGACACCAAGTGCCATTGTGATTGTTTTTCCTAGAGTGGTGAACATGTCAACAAGGTGTCCCTACACTGCGTTTTTGCCAAGTTGAAATTAATCTCTAGCCGTGAAAGCCACCTTGGTAACCTCTTCTCCTGCGAGGCAGTTCATGACATCTATAAAACGCTGCTGACTTGCTGCGTCGTCGACATCGATCATCGCCACAACGTCATTGGGTCCGGCGGCCATCTTGAACAGTTGTAGCCGATCTACCAGCTTGGGTAGATTTCGATTATTGCTATCACTATCGATAACTTCCTCTACTCCCCCACTCTTCATTTTGATTTGCCCCTGAGCATCGACACTCAAGTTAATCACTACATCCTCAGAGGGGACACCCCTGCCATCAGGCAACTTCAACATCAGGTCTCTCTCGGTCGGCAAAATCGTCGAAGTGACGAGAAAGAAGATAAGCAGCAAAAAACACACGTCGATCAGTGATGAAATATCCATCATTGGCTCGTCGTCCTTCAATAGTTGTTCGGATTTAGAACTAGCCATATGAAGTTAACGAACCATGCGCATCTTTTATTAGATTTCCCCGCAGCATTCATCTCCCCCATCACTTCACACTTGCATGTTCCATGAAGCTGCACACAGTTGAGCTATGAGCATTCAAGAAACTCTCAAGTCAGACATGAAAGATGCAATGAAGTCCAAAGACAAGGTTGCTCTCACCACCATCCGCTCTCTAATTTCTGCTATCAAGAATGCTGCGATCGAAAAAGGCGGCGCCAGTGCAGAACTGGACGAGACCGAGGCCATGGCTGTGGTTCGTAAACAAATCAAGCAGCGCCAGGATTCCATTAAACAATATCAGGATGCTGGCCGCCCTGAGCTTGCAGACGCAGAGCAGGCTGAAGTTACCGTCCTTGAAAAATATCTTCCGGCAGCATTGAGCGATGCGGAGATCGAAGCTGCAGTCACTGCGGCTATCACCGAAACAGGTGCTTCTACACGCGCTGACATGGGCAAAGTCATGGGAGTCCTCCAGAAGAGCACGGAAGGTCGTGCTGATGGAAAGACCCTATCTCAAGCCGTCATGAAGGCCCTATCCTAATCTAAGCTGATGTCGACCGCTGCCATCATTGTCGCTGCTGGTACTAGCAGAAGAATGGGCTTTGATAAGCTTCTGGCTCCCCTCGATGGTGAACCGGTACTCAAGCACTCCATCAAAGCCTTCGCCAGCACTCCAGAAATCTGTGAGATAATCGTGGTGTGCCCAGAAGATAGATTTAACCAGTTAGGTCTATCAGATTTAAGTATTCCTGTTAGTAGAGTTGATGGCGGATCAGATCGACACAATTCCGTCTATAATGGCATCAAGGCCCTAACTAGTGATGCCCAACTGATATCGGTGCACGATGGTGCAAGGCCTCTCATCTCGCCTCAACAAATTGAGAAAACGATTATTGCAGCGTCTCAATTTGGTGCGGCAACATCGGCTAAGCGGATTGTCGATACTGTGAAGCGCTCCGACGACCAAGGAGTCGTTGTTGCAGCTGTAGATAGGGATAACCTATGGGCTATGGAAACCCCTCAAATCTTCAAGCGTGAGCTACTGCAGAAGGCTTATGAAGCGGTCGAATCTTCTGGCTCACTTGTTACCGATGAGGTTTCCGCTCTTGAGTTGATCGGCGTGGCTACTCACCTGGTTGAGAATAACACCCCAAATATCAAAATCACTTTTCCCCAAGACATTCAGTTGGCGGAGAAACTACGTTCCTAAATTTCATGCAAATGCATCACGACCAACTGCGCGGTTTCCATGTAGCCACATCGGAAATGCCCTACATGGACAGCGTTTCTGTAGGGATCTACATCCCAGTAGGAAGCCGCTATGAGGAGCTCGCAGTTAATGGCGTAGCTCACTTTCTTGAGCACATGATCTTCAAGGGGACAAGCGACCGCTCAGCCCTAGATCTCGCTATAGCGATTGAAGGTGCCGGCGGGACTATCAATGCTTACACCACGGAAGATCAAACCTGCCTGGAGACACGTGGACCGGTCGAACTACTGCCTGAATTCCTTGAGGTCATGGCCGATATGCTGTGGCATTCTACTTTCTCCATAGAAGAGATTGAACGGGAGCGCGAGGTGATCGCCGAAGAGATTGTTATGTATCAGGAAAACCCGGGTGATCACCTTCATGACCTCTTGTCTGCAGCCCTGTGGCCAGATCACCCACTTGGTCGCCCCATCACAGGCACAGAAGCCTCTATTCAGAGCATCCATCGTGAAACCCTTGAGGAGTTTGCCGAAGAGCATTACTCTGTGGAGGGTTTGACGCTGGCCGTTGCCGGCAATGTAAAGCATGAGGACGTCTTGAAACTGGCGGACAAGTTTCTCCCAGCCGCCTCGACTCCGCAGAAGACATTCGAACATTTCGACCCTGATAGAAGATCCGCTGAAGTTCAGGATCTCCCCCTGCTCCATGATCAGCGTGAGATTGAACAAGTGCATCTTGCGATTGCCTATCACACCAATGGACGCCACTCGAGCGACCGCCACATCCTTCGCATGCTAAGCTTCCTGTTAGGTGAAACCATGAGCTCACGCCTTTTCCAGGAACTTAGAGAGAAGCGGGGCCTGTGCTACAGTATTTCCTCCGACTACAGCCTCTACGAGGATACGGGCACCTTTGAAATTCACGTCGGTCTTGATGCTCAAAGATTGGACGAATGCATCGATGCTCTGCACATGGTTTTAGCTGACCTCAAAAACAATGGCTTTACCGCAGCTGAACTGCGACAGTCGAAACGATATGCGGACGGACAGGCCAAGATTGGCCTGGAGAGCACACATTCCCGCATGAGCTGGATGGGAGACTCCCTGATGAGTTTTGGTAAAATCATTGATCCGGAAGAGGCACGAGCTACCCTAGCCTCAGTCACCTTGGATGAAATCCGCGCACTCACCAGCAAGACATTTATGCGCGAGAACATCTCCATCGCAAGTATTGGTCCTCATACTGAGGCGAATATGAGACAAGCTCTGGAGAAACTATTCTAGTTCTCGTCGTGTGTGTGCTGGATCGTTTTGTAGCCGATGCTGAAATACACCAAGCACAGCAGCACCATAAGGGATAGAATGGTCCAGAAGATGGTCCAAGCCATCCAGGTCTGCCCTGCTCCAGTCATTGAGAATACGAAGCCGCATGTGAGTGCGCCGACTGAGCCGCCGACACTACCGCTCAGCAAGCCAAAAAGGGCTTGCGCCTGACCTCTCATGTTACGAGGCACCCTTCTATCCATGAACATCTGTCCTGTAATCGAGAACAAGGTATAACAGGGGCCGTGTAGAGAAACCCCCAACCACATCCACATCATGATACCTGTTTGGCCAGCGAGAGCGTAGACAGCAAACCGTGTAACGCCTACGATGAGGGCGACGATGACCAAAGCTTTGACTCGGGCCCGAGCACCTACCCAACTCAGGAACAACATGGCTCCAATTTCAGTAATTTGTCCAAAGGTCATCTGCGCCGTGGGTCCTGGTAGCATAGACTTAACCACATTTGAAAACCAATCATCGTTTCCAGGTAGCTGCCCCATTTCAAGAAGCTGTTTCGGTGCATACATGTAGTGAGCCATCAAGGGCACCGCAATGAGCGTAGCGGTTATGAAATAGACTCTCAGCGTGCGATCTCGGAACAGGGTGAATGCATTCAGACCAAGCGCTGCACGAAGCCCCCTCTCTTCTGAGGGAATAGGCTTGGTCACCGGTAGCATGAATGCAGCCGCGGCGAGCAAGATCCGCACAAGTGCGGCAGCCTTACCGGCCTCAGCTGAGGCGTCCAAAGCCAACCAGCTCACTAAAATACCAGCAAAGGCCCAACCTACTGTGCCCCACAGACGATACAGAGGGAATTGCTTGGTCGGGTTTTCGGCATGCTCCAAAGCAATTTTGGTAATCAGAGCCCACATAGGAGCGGAGATGAGCGCATTCATGCCCTGCATAACCACATACCACCAAGGATTCCAACCCCAACTCAGAACAGCAAAAGCCATGTAGAGGAATCCAGCACCAGCAAGAGATAAAACTCCGAGTAGTTTCTGAGCCTCAACACGACGATCAGCCAAAGAAGCAAACATCAGGCTCGAGAAAATGCTGACTACCGGGCCTACCGCAGTCGCGTAGGGAATGACCCATAGAGCGTCATAACTCTCCAGAATATTGGGCAATGCTGGTGACCACAGACCCGGTGGGACTGACAGCAAGAAAAACACGACTCCGATCCAGATCGTACGTGCTCCAGTTGGTAATTTGGAATCCACGAAAATTTTGACAGCTGCTTTTCACTGCCTTATCACCATGCATCAAGCCGAATATGCGAACCAACGCAAATAATCACTGCCCCCATTTACCACCCACTTCTGGAGTCTTGCCCATCACCCACTCCAGGCCTTACCGGGCGGAGTGTGGCCAGAAATTCTATCTAGCCTGCCTTGAACTCGCACAGAATCAATGGAAGCAGGGTTATCCCGCCCAGGCTCTGTTACAGATAAACA